>CAYZAW010000017.1:0-36878 GCA_964476505.1 uncultured Oscillospiraceae bacterium
GCTGTATGCAATGGCATCCTCCTTGAAGTAATCGCCGAAAGACCAGTTGCCGAGCATCTCGAAAAACGTGCAGTGCGAGGTATCGCCCACTTCGTCGATATCGCCGGTACGCACGCATTTTTGCACGTCAGTCAGGCGCACACCTTCCGGGTGCTTTTGCCCTAAGAGGTACGGTACCAGCGGGTGCATGCCTGCCGTGGTGAACAGCACCGTGGGGTCGTTTTCGGGAATGAGGGATGCGCTGGAGATCACCGCGTGACCCTTGCTCTTGAAAAAGTCCAGATAGAGCTTTCTTAGCTCCTTTGAGGTTACGTTACGCATAGTTCAGCTTGGCTCCTTTCGTGATCGGGTAAAAATAAAAACGGCAATCATCCCTATGGGACGAAGGCCGTTGGCTCCGCGGTACCACCCAAATTGGCAATTTACATTGCCCGCTTGTTTGCCCCGTATGGCCGGGCAGGCCCCTTTGCTCCACGGATGGCCGTATGTTGCGTTCGGCAGGCTCGCACCGGCCGCCTGCTCTCTGTACCCCGCGAATACTCGTTCCGTATCCCTGCAAAAGCGGGTTTATTATACGCGAAACAGTGCCTAAATGTCAAGAAATATGGGGGGAACGGCCTCCGGCGGCTTAGGGCTTTTTGTAAAAAGCCCTAAGAACCAAAAACTCTAAAAATAATAGGGCGCATACATTGCTGTGTGCGCCCTGTTTGTACATAGAAATTCGCAAGGCTTGTGCATTCCGGGTCGCGCAATGCACGACCCCTACAAACGGGTAATCAATGCGCTCCTCAATAAAACACACGGGCGCACCTGTTGGCACACCCGCATGTTACTATTTAAAGTTTTTGGGAGTTCTAAGCCGTACCCCGCCGGAGGCCGTGTCCTAATCCAGCTTAAACGCATCCACGGCGGAGCCAAGCACATTGGCTTGGCTGGAAAGCTCCACGCTGGCGGCGGCGTTCTCCTCGGCGGTGGCGGAGTTGCGCTGCACAACGGAGGAGATCTGCTCAATGCCGGTGTTGACCTGCTGCAGAGCAAGGGACTCCTGCTCGGCGGCAAGGGTAATGCTTTGGATGAGGTCGGTGGTTTTTCGGATATCCTCGACAATGGCGTTGAGGGAATCGGAGGTGGCGTGTGCGATCTTTTCGCCCTCGTCCACCTTGATGAGGGAATTGCTGATAAGCTCCGAGGTGGTCTTGGAGGCCTCCGCGCTCTTGGCTGCAAGGCTTCTGACCTCCTCTGCCACGACCGCAAAGCCCTTTCCGGCAGCACCCGCGCGGGCAGCCTCCACGGAGGCGTTGAGCGCAAGGATGTTGGTTTGGAAGGCGATATCCTCAATGACCTTGTTGATCTTGGAAATAGCATCGGATGCATCGCTGATGGCGGCAACGGCATGCATCAACTGCTGCATTTGATCCGCGCCCTCAATGGACTTGGCTTCGGTTGCCTGCACCAAGCCGCTGGCGATCTTGGCATTCTCGGCGGTGTCTGCCACCTGCCCGGAGAGCTCCTCAATGGTAGCGGCGATCTCCTGCACGGTTCCGGCCTGCTCGGACGCGCCCTCGGCAAGCGTTTGCGCTGCAACGGAGATCTGGTCAGAGCCGGAACGTACCTGCATGGTAGCATTGCTGATGCGAAGAAGCGCGGTTTTAAGCTTTTCGGAAAGGGATTCCATGGCGGCGCGCACGGGCGCAAACTCGCCCAGATAATCCTGCGTAAGCTCGATCTTCAGGATGCCGTCCGACATGGTGTTCAATACCTGCGTGATCTCGGTGATGTAGCTCACGTATCCGTTCAGGCGCAGGATGATATTGTCCGTGGCCTTGCAAAGCTGCCCCAGCTCGTCACGGGAAACGGCGTTGGGATCAATGGTTACGTTAAAGTTGCCGTTGGCGATCTCGGTGCACACCTTGGTGGCATAGCGCACCTTATTGCCAAGATACCGCATCACCATCAGGGAGAAGAGGCCCACAATGCCCAGCAGCGCAACGAATACGATCGTGTTCATCAATATCGTGCGGTTGGTTTCGGCATCCTGCTTTTCTATATGCTCTACGGTATAATCGTTTACCAGCTTTGCCATGCTGGCGATAAGCGAGCGTGTTTTGCTGAACAACTGGTCCTGCAATTCGGGATTGCCCTTACCGGTTGCAATGTTATAGGTAGACTGCCATGAGGAAAACTGCGTAGTAAACTCCTCATGCATTTCCTTTAAGGTCATCTGCCGCTCAACCTCTTTATACTCCTTATAAACGTAAACGTCGTCGTAAAATAGCTTTACGGCAGCCATCACGTCGTCCTGCACCTGCAGGGCGGTTTGTTTATATTCGGTAGCAAGGAATTTGCGTAACTGCTCCGTCATATCCGTGGAGAGGGAACCCCGCTTTAGCATCACGGCGCATTGGTACATGCCGCGATCTGCCTGCAACAGGTGCGTTGTGCTAACATACAGCTTGTCATACAGAGATGTGCGCAGTTCGGAATACGTGCTCTTAACGCCGTTGCTGTATTGGAGCATCAGTAAAACGCATAAAATCCCCAGCGGAATCACGATCAATATCAGCTTAACGGCGGTTTTCATGTTTCCAAATAAGCGGCTTTTCTTCATAGCGGATATTCTCCTTTTTGATCGCTTCTGGTTCTGCAAGACAAGTAACAGTATATGGTAATATAAGCATACCCCATTCATAAGCTTAATTCAACACATTAAAACAGGAAAAGACAACGGGTTTTGGGGGAATAGAATGCGCTTGTAACAAACGCCATGAAATAATATAATGAAATAAGTCATAAACAAACGAACGGGGGCGCAGGCATATGCAAAGTATTGGCGAAGCCAAGGCCGCAGCGGCGGCGGACTCCATCGTTCTTGCGCTGTCTAGGCTGACGGTGCTGCGCCCGCTTGCGGCACAAGCGCCCTTTCAAGCCCTGTACCGGCTGGCGTTGGCGCTTCGCGAGGGCGCGTTGGAGCAGGCGCTTGTAGAATACCATACCCTTTGCGGGGCGCTGATTGGCGAAAACTGCCGCGCGGTTTCCGGGGATATCTTTACGGATTACCTGCTATACGCGCTGTTAGAGCAGGAGAACGACTTTTCCCGCCGTGCGCTCGAAAACCGCTGGAACGACGCGGTTTCCGCCGCCATGGCAAACGATTTGGAGCAGCTGCAAAGGCTGTCCGGCGTGACCTCCGCGCTCATCAAAAAATGGGTGGGGGAGCGCCGCGAGGAACTGTTAAGGCAAGCGCCGCCCATGGCGCAAAGGCAGGACGATATCGCCAAGCTTTCTGCCGCGGTATGGAGCGGCAGCGCCGCCCAGCCCATCAAAAAGCAAACGGTTTCGCAACCGGTAAAGCCCAAGCCGCCGGAGCCCCAACCGCCGCGGGCAGCCGTTGCTTTAGAGGAGGCGAGCTGGCCCACCTTCCGGTATCAGCATACCGGGCTGGAGGGGGAATACGTTTCGGACATTGCGTTGGAGGAAATATACCGCCGTTTGCTGGAGGCAAAGGACTGGAGCCGCCTGCTGGACGATATTTGGAATTTCCACGCCGCCTACGGCACGGGCGCGTTCATTCGTCACAGAGCGTTTTCGCTTTTGCCCTCCGGGGCGCTTGTGGGCGTGGAGCCCATGCCCCGCTTCGGGGAAGGGCCGCGCATGTATGAAGCGCAGCGCGGGCGCATCCTTTCCGCCGTGATCGCGTTCATGCAGGGCGAGGGCGCGGGAGATATCTTGGTTACCGGCGGTACCGGCACAGGAAAAACGGCGGGCGCGATAGATCTGTACTACGAGCTGCCGGAGCTTCGGCTGGTGATGGCATCCGATCCGGAGCCGGAGGCGCTAACGCTTGCGGTGGAGGCGGTTTCACGCCAACCCGCACGCGTCTTGCTGTTGTTGGACGATGTGGAGGCAGGAAGCGGAAGGCTCCGGCGGCAGATGTCCGCTATCACGGAGCGGCGGGGCAGCAACCTGATGGTCATGGCGGCTTCCCGCGCAGGGTTCGACCCGGCGTTTTCCAACACGGTGCGGTTTTTAGACATGCAGCCCAGAGAATTCATGCAGCTGCTGCGGCAGCTGCTGCAAAAGGGCGGCATGACCCCCACGGAGGATATGCTGCAAAACGCCTGTATCGACTGCGGCGCGCAAAAGCGTACGCTGTGCTGCGGCACGGCGGAGGCGGTGGCGCGGGAGCTATTGGAAGGAGAATAACGCATACACGGCTAAGTAAAGCATGCAAACCGTTGCGAATACCGCATAAATGCGTTACACTGCGGGGATATCCCGCAAACATATTTGAAAGGGTGTAAGATCATGGAGAACTACGAACAAAACAATCAAGCGTACGAGCAGAACCAAGAGGAGCCGGGAATCCGCTATTTTGAGCCGTTCCCTGTTGCGCCGCTTAAGGTATCCGGTATTTTCGGCATCGGCTGGCAGCTGTACCGCCGCAGCTTCGGCGCGGCGTTCCTGCTTACGCTTGTGCTGATGGGCATTGTATGCGTGCTGATGGGGCTGGTTGCAGCGCCCATAATGGATTGGACGATGCAGATGACGCAGGACGTGATGTATTACGGGGAGTCTGCCATCATGAACGGCTTTGGACAGGTACTATTGCTGTTCCCCGTCATGATGCTGCTGTCCTTGCTGACCATATTCTTATTGCAGCCCATGTACACCGGCACCATGTATCAGGAAATGCATGACCGTGCGGAGGGTCGCGCAAAAAGCGTTGGTCGGCTGTTCAAAAGCGTTGGCGCGGGCCTAAAAAAAGTGTACACCACTATGCTGGTGATGATGCTGATGATGTTTGGCTTGTCCTTTGTGGCAGGGATCGTAGCAAGCGTGATGATGGTAGGCGCTATGGTGTCCGGCGCGGCCTCTGGCGGGTTTTCCGGGGCGTTTGGCGAGCGGTTTATCGGTACCATTATTGTGCTGTATGTGATCGTGCTTGTGCTGGCTATCGTATTTTCCGTGTTTTTGATGCTGATGTATCCGGTAAACGCGGCGGAAAACAAGCGCGGGTTCAAGGCGCTGGGCCGTGGCTTCAAGCTGGCGGGCAAGCGCTTCTGGCGCTGCCTTGGCGTGCTGCTGCTGTTAACGCTGATAGAGCTTGTTTTGCTGGCGGTGTGCTACATCCCCGGTATTGCGATCATGCTTGGCGAAAACGCCTCCTTCGGCACGGGCTATGCGCTGCTGTTCTTGGGCGCGGGGATCGCCTCCTGCCTGATGGCCCCCTACAACACCGCGGTGCTGACCGCGCTGTACCGCGATTGCGCGGCGCGTGTGCCGGAGGTTGCAGCACCTATCGATACCTCCTCCTTTGCGGTCACGCTGCCGGTTGGCGACATGTCGGAAGAGGTGCAGCCGGAAGCGCCCGCGGATGAAGAACACAGGGAAGGCGAGTAACGTATGATTAAGGCTATCGTAACGGTCGTCGGTGTGGATCGGGTAGGGATCATTGCCCGGGTAAGCACGCTGCTGGCCGCACAACAGGTAAATATACTGGATATCTCCCAAACCGTGATGAACGAATACTTCACCATGGTGATGCTGTGCGACGTGAGCGCCTGCGCGGTGTCCTTCGGGGAGCTTCGGGAAAAGCTGGCGGCGCTGGGGGAGGACATGGGGCTTTCCGTGCGCATTCAGCATCAAGACATTTTCAACGCCATGCATGCGGTGGGGTAAGCCATGATCGAGCAGGAACAAATATTAGATACCATCCGTATGATCGAGCAGCAGCATCTGGACATCCGTACCATCACCATGGGCATTTCCCTGCGTGACTGCGCCTGTTCGGACGCGGCTTTGGCCTGTACCCGCATATACGATAAGATCTGCCGCTTGGCGGGGAACTTGGTGTCCGTTGGCGAACAGATCGAAACGGAGCTGGGTATCCCCATCGTGAACAAGCGCATCAGCGTAACGCCAATCGCCATGGTGGCGGAGCCTGCCGGCGGAGACTGCGTGCAGTATGCCAAGGCGCTGGACAGAGCCGGTAAGGAAGTTGGCGTAAATTTCATCGGCGGGTATTCCGCACTGGTGCATAAGGGCGAAACCAACGGGGATACGCGCCTGATCGAGAGCATCCCGGAGGCACTGGCGGAAACTGCAGTGGTTTGCGCATCGGTCAATGTGGCCTCTACCAAGGCGGGCATCAATATGGATGCCGTGGCAAAGATGGGCCGGGTCATCAAGGCGGCAGCAGAACGTACCGCCGACCGGGACGGCCTTGCCTGCGCAAAGCTGGTGGTGTTTGCCAATGCCGTGGAGGACAATCCCTTTATGGCAGGCGCGTTCCACGGCGTAGGCGAGCCGGAATGCTGCATCAACGTGGGCGTATCCGGTCCCGGCGTTGTAAAGTGTGCGCTGGAGCATGTAAAGGGGCAGCCCTTTGACGTTGTATCGGAAACCATTAAGCGCACGGCCTTCCGCGTGACCCGCGCGGGGCAGTTGGTGGCACGCCTTGCCTCCGAGCGCTTGGGCATGCCCTTCGGCATTGTAGACTTATCCCTTGCGCCTACCCCTGCCCAAGGGGACAGCGTTGCGCGCATATTAGAAGAAATGGGCTTGGAGCATGCGGGCGCACCCGGTACCACCGCTGCGCTGGCGCTGTTGAACGATGCCGTGAAAAAGGGCGGCGTAATGGCATCCTCGCATGTGGGCGGGCTCTCTGGCGCGTTCATTCCCGTGTCGGAGGACGAGGGGATGATCGAGGCCGTAAAGTGCGGTGCGCTCACCGTGGAAAAGCTGGAGGCCATGACCTGCGTCTGCTCGGTGGGGCTGGATATGATCGCCGTGCCGGGAGATACTACCCCCGAGACCCTTTCCGCCATCATTGCGGACGAGGCGGCCATCGGCGTGATCAATAACAAAACCACTGCCGTGCGTATGATCCCCGTGCCCGGGAAAACCGTTGGGGAAACCGCCCAGTTTGGCGGACTTTTGGGCTATGCGCCCATTATCCCCGTTAACACCTGCGGCTGCTCTGCGTTTGTTGCCCGCGGTGGACGCATCCCTGCACCGATTCATAGCTTAAGAAATTGATTTTACATGGGGCGCTGCCCCATGCCCCGGCAGGGGATGCATCCCCTGCACCCCCGTTTATCGCCGGGAAATATCCCGGCGAGGGAGGGAACCGTTTGTTTACTTGGGTCGCGCACTACACGACCCCTACAACATATAATCCTAACTATATTTAAAGTTTCTGGGTTCTTAGGGGTTCTTTACATAAGGTGGTCAAACCGTAGGTTTGACATAGCTCCTTGTAAAGATGCAGAATTCCCAAGGGAATTCGCAAAAGGGTTTAACCCGCCGGAGGCAAAAGAAAAGGAGAAATATATGCCGGAAGCACCGAAAACCCGTGCCGAGATCGCGCGGGAGGATACATGGAAGCTGGAAGACCTGTTTTTAACGGACGAGGTCTGGGAAAATGCGTTTACCGCGGCGCAGGCAGCGATCGCGGCGTTCCCGGCGCTTTCGGGCACGCTTGGGAAGTCCGCGGAGAGCATGCTGGCGGGACTGAAAAAAAGCGGCGAGATCGACCTGATGCTGGAGCGCCTGTATGTGTATGCGCACATGAAGCGCGACGAGGACAACGGCGCGGCGAAATATCAGGGCATGACGGACAGAGCCATGATGCTGATGGCGCAGTACGGAGAAGCGGCGGCGTTCTTCACCCCGGAGCTGTTGAGCATTCCCCGGGAAATATTTCTGGCATGGGCAGAGGAACCGCAGCTGCAGACCTACCGGCACGGGCTGTTAACGCTTGACAGAAAGCGCGCGCATGTGCTGTCCGAGCCGGAGGAGCGTATCATGGCGCTGGCAGTGGAGCCGCTGTCCGGGTTCGACACTATATTCACCATGCTGGATAGCGTGGATCAGCGTTTCGGCACCGTTACGGACGAAAAAGGCGAAACGCAGGAGCTCACGCACGGCAGCTTTCATACCTATTTGGAGAACCGTGACCGCCGGGTGCGCAAGGACGCGTTTACAACGTATTATGCCGCTTACGAAAAGCTGACCAATACCTACGGTGCGGCGTATGCCTCCAGCGTAAAGGGGGATGTGTTTTCCGCCAAGGCGCGGCACTTTGAAAGCAGCGTAGCGCAGGCGCTGTCCGGTAGTAATGTACCGCTATCCGTGTATACGGGGCTGATCGATGCAGTGCATGAAAAACTGCCGGCGCTCGGGGAATACCTGAAGCTGAGAAAGCGGCTGTTGGGCGTTGACGAGCTGCATATGTACGACCTATATGTGCCAATGGTCAAGCATGTGGAAACGCCTATGGAATATCCTGCGGCGTGCGCGCTCGTAAAGGAAGCGCTTTTGCCCTTGGGGCAGGATTATGTTGCACTGCTGGAGCGTGCGTTTTCCGAACGCTGGATAGACGTTTACGAGAATCGCGGCAAAACCACCGGCGCGTTTTCATGGGGCGCATACGGCACGCATCCGTATGTGCTGTTGAACTATCAGCCGGAGGGCGAGTACGCGTTTACCATTGCGCATGAGCTGGGGCACGCACTGCATAGTTATTTCAGCGACGAGGCGCAGGCGTACGAGAACGCGCAGTATAAGATCATGGCGGCAGAGGTGGCCTCTACGGTGAATGAGGTGCTGCTGTTAAGGCATATGCTGGGCAAGGAAGCAGATCCTAGCCGCCGCGCGTATCTTTTGAATCACTTTTTAGAGCAGTTCCGTACCACCGTGTTTCGGCAGACCATGTTTGCGGAGTTTGAATATAAAGCGCACGAAATGGCAGAGGTGGGCGAGCCGCTTACGGTGGAGAGCCTTTCCGCGCTGTATCACGGCTTGAACGAAACGTATTATCAAGAGGCCGTGGTAGACCCGCAAATATATATTGAATGGATGCGTATTCCGCATTTCTACAATGCGTTTTATGTGTATCAATATGCTACGGGCTTCTCCGCTGCGGTCGCCATTGCAAAAAACATCTTAGAGGGCGGAGACGTTCTGCCTTACCGGGAATTCCTCAGAAGCGGCGGCAGTGACGATCCTATCGTGCTGCTCCAGCGCGCAGGCGTGGACTTAACGCAAAAGCAAAGCATACTCTCCGCACTGGAGCTGTTTGAAAGCAGCTTAAAGGAATTGAGCGCATTGGTGTAGATGATGATTGTATTGGGGCGCTGCCCCAAACCCCGCTGGGGATGCATCCCCAGACCCCGTTTTTCCGCCGGAAATATCCGGCGGGGGAGGGATTTTTAAGGGATACTATCCCTTAAACGGGGTATGGGGCAGCGCCCCATAATAAATGACTGAAAGTCGGCGGCAGTACCGAGGAAAGGAAAAATAGATATGGACAACAATGCAAAAGAATTTATACTGGCAAAAATGAAGGAACGGGCGGATTACAGCTTTATGCCCGAGGGCAAGCTGAGCGAGATCGTTGAAAAGCTGATTCAGCTGGACGCGGAGTACATGCGCGTGGCGGGCGTGGACGACGGTGCGGAGTACGACGACGACGCGGCGTATGAAGCGCTGTTCTCCGGCATTGCCGGTGCATTTCCCGAGTATAAAATGTACTGCATGCGCATGACGGAGGATTATTTAGACTGCAACGAGGAATATCTGGAATCCATCGGCGCTATCGAATGGACTTGATCCGGATTTGTTGAAAAACCCGCGAAACGCAGTGATATTTTATCGTGATATAACGTATATTTATGGGGTGTGCCAATAAATGCTGAATTTATGGGATTGACACCATACCGCTTCTGTGCTAAAACTTATGGATGCAGAGGAAATGGGTTCTCTGCTGTGAGCAAGGGGAAAGGAGTGAAACCATGAAAATCAAAAATATCAACAACCCCAAGCGTTTCTTTGAGGTACTCAATGAGTGCCGCGGCCGCGTAGAGCTGATCACCTCCGAGGGCGACAGGCTGAACCTGAAAAGCACCCTGTGCCAGTACATCGCACTGACGCAGATGTTCAAGGAAGCCCGCATCGACGACGTTGAGCTGATCGTTTCCGAGCCGGACGACTTCAACCGTTTGTTGGAGTTCCTCGTTCGCGGCTAATGCAACCGGCGCAGGTGCGCCTGACTTTTTTACGAATGAATAAGGGCCTGTTAAGGCCCTTTTATTTATACATGGGGCTCCGCCCCATACCCCGTTTAAGGGATTTCATCCCTTAA
The DNA here is from genome assembly GCA_964476505.1 of uncultured Oscillospiraceae bacterium. Lineage (GTDB taxonomy): Bacteria > Bacillota > Clostridia > Christensenellales > CAG-138 > CAYZAW01. Next base: position 10,145 of record CAYZAW010000017.1, read on the forward strand.
AAATCCCATTTATCCGCCCAAATATGGGCGGAGGAAATAGCGATTTAATCCCCGCCCACAGGCGGCGTACCCCCCGCGGAGCGGCCGTTTGAGGGGGTTATAGGGTTCTCCAAGGGGCATAAGGGGGGGATCGGAACCCCCCTTGCCCCTTGGAAAAGAAACGTTTATCTCACAAGCGGGTTTTACAGTATGCTATTCTTCAATTCAAGCACTCTGCAAATCCGCCGGAGGCAAAAAATCAATCCTTCTTCACCAACAGCGCAGGCGGCACAGACAAAACGGCGAACACCAGTAAAAACGGGATACAGCCAGCATAGCTTCCGGTGGAGGCCATCATGCTTGCGGCAACGGGCGGGCCAATGAAGGAGGAGGCCAACAGCGTTGTGCTGAGGATGGACAAGTGTGCGGAATAATCGCTGCGCCCGTAGAACGCCAGCACAAACGCGGAGTTCACGGTTGGGTTGCCGCCAAAGGAGAGGCCCATCAATATCAATGCGGCAAAGCACAGTATCAGCGCAAGGGTACCGGCGGTGCGGTAAGCAAAAAACAGCAGAACGATGGAGCATAACTCCATGAGCGAGCATAACAGCATAGAAAGCCGGTGGCCGCGGCGGTCGTACACCGCACCAAGCAGCACTCTGCCTAACCCGTTTGCTACGGAGATCACACCTGCGGCAAGGGCGGCAAGGCTTACGTCCGCCCCCAGCTCGGCAGCGATGGGTGCGGCGGAGCCCACCAACACCAGCCCGCCTACAGGCAGGATGGACGACCAGAAGTAATACAGCCAGAAGGACTTGCGCCGGAACATATCCCGCGTGGAAACATCATGTTCCGAGGGCGCGTTGCTGCCGGGCTTGGCTAAAAACGGGGCGATGTCTAATGGCGTTGGCAGCTTCATCAATAGCGAGGCAAACAGGACAATGGCAAAAAACGCGAAGGCGAACACCTGAAAGGTGGTGCGCCAGCCCATCTGCGCCATGAGCATGGTAGCAATACCCCCCAGCACCATGCCGCCGCAGCCGTAACCCAATAACAGCAGCCCGGAAATGAGCCCGGGTTTATCGGGAAACCATTTGTTTACAACGTTCATCAGCACGTTATAACTGATCCCAACGCCCAGCCCGCAGCATACGCCGTAGGCGCAATAAAACTCGATCAGCGCATTGACGCGTGCGGCAAAGAAGAAGCCGATCAATAAAAGCGCCGCAGCGGCACGCATCAGGAACCGGGGCGGTATCCTTTTTGATAAGAACCCGGCGGTCAGCGTGCCCAGCACAAAGCACACGATGGATATGGTAAACGTGAGAGACGTTTGCGTGCGCGCCCAGCCGAATTCTGCCTCCAACGGCGCAACGAATATCGACCAGCCGTAGATCAGTCCGCAAAACAGCAGCGCCAATACGCCCGCCAATAATATCAATATGCGTTTTACTGCGTTGTTCATGTGCCGCCTCCGGTTTCATCGTTGATTCCGGTTCAAAACAGATGCAAATAAAGAAAATGCGGGAATGAACCGGTATTATGTATTGTACAGCGCGGGCACGGCCGGTACAAGTATATTGCCGGGCAGTATGTTTGTTCACAATGGGGTCTTTGCATAGTGCAAGGTTTTTTGATAGAATAGGTGAGGCATATAGCAAGGGGAAGTAAATAACGGCTTTTTTGCTGTGCCGGCTCCACGGGAAGGAATATGCGGGAGAAACAAATGGCAAAACGCAACCGCAAACAAAACGTTAAAAAACGCAGGATCGCGCTAGGCAGGCTTACGGTGGTCATCACCGGGCTTTTGATTGTGCTGGCGCTTATCATTGGCGGCGTATACCTGTTAACGCACCCCAAGACCAGTGCGCTTGCGGGGGAGCAAATGCCCTTTGCCGCTTCCCAGCAGTATCAGTACACGGACGCCGGGTTTTTATACATGGAAACAGGCGTGCTGCATTACGACGATATCACTGACGACAGTATGGACTATACCGCTACCGTTTCCGCAGAACAGGCAAGCCTCGTTGGGCGCGGCGCAAAAACGCATGTGCTGTATAACGACATTGCCATGAAGATCATCGGCGCGGCGGAGCCCTGCACGTTTACGGGCACGGCGGTACGGCTGGCTGCGGGCAACGGATACGTGGCGGCGCTGCAGCGCGACGGCATGGGAGAGGAAAGCCTGCTGTTGTTTGACGGCACGGGCACGCAAACCGATACGCAGATCTTTGCCGGGCAGTTGGTGGAGGACTTCGGCTTTTACACGGTTGGCGGCAGCGAGTTTTTATATGTGGAAACGCTGGATAACTCCGGCGGCGTGCCGATCACCACCATCCGCATTTACGACATGACCAAGGGCTCTACCACGGGCGTGATGCAGATACAAAATCAAATGATCGGCGACCTGCGCTTTACGGACAGCGCGATTTACCTTGTTGGCACCAGCCAGATCATCCGCTACGCCCACGCGGGCAATAAGGAAAGCTGGCGCGAAACGGTTTACGGGTTTGAACTGTTGGATTTTGCGCCGGGCAAGACCCCCGTGTTTTTACTCACGCCCCGCTCCTCGGAAAGCTTGGGGATGGTAAAAATACTCCAGTGCGCGGACGCGGACGTTGCGGCAGCAAAGGCGTATATGCTGCAGGTACCGGCGGGGGCGCTTGGCGCGTTTTTAATGAACGGTAAGCTGGCGGTGGTGACACCGACCTCCGTTTGTTATTACGATTATAACGGTAAAAAGGGCACGGAATACCCGCTGGATGTGCGGGCAGAATCCGTACAGAAGCTAACGGATACCATGCTGTTGATCAAGAGCGGCGAGAAAATGCTGCTTTATCGCTTGAAATAACGTTAAAAGGAGGCGGCGCATGGACGGAAACCTACTGGATATCGCGGTGATCGCGGTGCTTGTGCTGTTTGTGGCGGCGGGCGTATACCGGGGCTTTTTTTGCACGGCGCTTTCGCTGGGCGCATATCTGCTGTCCTGCCTGCTGGCGTTTTTGCTGATGCCGCTGGTTTCCGGGCTGGTAACGGATAATACCGAGCTATACAATACCATGCTGTACTACACGGAGGGCTCCGAATTTGTGCAGGATGTTGCACTATCCAGAACGTCTATTTCCAGCCTCTCCTCCGAGCAATTGGGCGGCGTGATCTCCCACGCAAACCTGCCAAACCCCATGGGCGAGCGTATCAGCGAAAATATCGCCAAGGAAACGTTTGCATCCCAAGGCATCGATACTTTGGGGGATTACTTCAATCAAACCATTGTAAATGTGTTCATCAATATTTTGTCATTCCTGGTAGTATTTGCAATTCTTAGGCTGCTTCTTGCCTTCGTGATACATGGGGTGGATTATGCCCGGGGCGGCTATCCCCAGTTGCAGCGTATGGATGGCGTAATCGCAGGCGCAGTGGGGCTAATTCGCGGATTCCTTGCGCTGTTTGTGGTGTTCATGCTGGCGCCCATTTGCGTGATCGTACTCAGCCAAGCCGAGGCGTTTATCAGCGAGTCGGTATTTGGCGGATTTTTCTATCAGTCCAATTTCCTGCTTTCCCTGATTCCCGGGGCATAACGGGCATGTTCGCATACCGATACGAACAAAGAAACGCTTGACAACTGGAAAATTCAGGCGTTTCTTTTTCATTTTGCAGGAATGAAGGGCTTGTCTTGCATCTCGCCCGGTCTCTTTCGGGGGATACCCACGGGTGTGCAAAAACGGGTGTTTATCCACTTTATCCACAGGGTTATCCACAAAGCCAATAAAACAGGGGCTTGTCCAAAAAAGAATTTGTGGGAAATGTGTTTCAAATGTTACCGGGCGGGTATGACGCGCCTAACCCCGTACGGCGATTGCATCTGCGCTTGCAAAATGTGTCGAACAAGTGACACCGAACAAACCGAATGAGTGTTTACTCATATCATACATGGGGCGCTGCCCCATACCCCGGTAGGGGATGCATCCCCTACGACCCCGCTTACCGCCGGAAATATCCGGCGGGGGAAAAAGAAAATGCCAATAAACCTGTAGGGGCGGATGATTACATCGGCCTATGGTATGAAATATCCCAATTACACTACTTTGAACGTGTGCAGAACATTCTCACGCTCTATTATTTTAAGGTTTTTTGGATTGTTAAACCTTTTTTACAAAAAAGGTTTAACCCGCCGGAGGCACAAACCTACAACCCCTTCAACAACGCTTCCAACCGCTCGGGCGTGTTGTCCTTGGGGCGGCGTGCGCAGTGCTGCAACAAAGCGTCCAACAAGCGCCCCACCTCGGGGCCTGGGGGAATGGCCTTGATGCGCATTATGTCGGTTCCGTTTAGGGCAAGCTCGGCAGTGGAAAAGGGGGCATGCTCCTGCTCCATGGTGATAAGGGTTTGTCGCCAGCGGTTGGCGATGTGGCCGGGAAGAACGCCGCTGCCAACAAAATCCGCTTCGCGAACGGCAATGAGCTGCTTAACGCGCTGCTGCCCCCAATGCGAAAAGCGCATGCGTAGCGTACCGTCCTTTGCCATCTCGTTAAGGTCGAACATGTGATGTGCAATGAGGAACACCGCATCGTCCGTGAAGGCGGCGGGGAAGCGGAGGCGGGAAAGGATATCCGCTGCCATTTCGGCGCCGATGCGGTCATGCCCCAGCATGGGATGCGCGGTGGCGGGGTTATCGGTAGCTCCGGCGTTATCCGGCAAATCTTTTTCGCGGAGCGCGGCGGGCTTGCCAACATCGTGCAAAAGCGCGGTCATGCGTAATAGCGGGGTGGGCAGCACACAGGCGCAGCAGTGAAAATTATGCTCCAGCACGGTGTAGGCGTGATGGCGCGGTCGCTGATGAATGCCTTGCCCCTCTAATAGCTCCGGCAAGAGATAGGGCAGGCAACCGATGGATTCCAACAACCGTAAACCGCGAAGGACCGGTGAAGCCTCGTTAACGGGAAGGGCAGGCGGCAGATCGGCAATCGCAGGAAGACGGTCGCCGGAAAATACATGGGGGAAAGCGTTGATACCGTACCGGGCGGGATAGCGCGCATCGGACAAAAGAATCTTTATCAACTCCTCGCGCTTGCGCTCCCACGCGATACCGGCAAGCAACGGCGCACAGGCTTTTGCGGCGGCAAGGGTCATAGGGTCAACGGTCAGGTTCAGCTCCACCGCAAAGCGGATAAGGCGCAGCACCCGTAACCCGTCGTCGCGAAGGATCGACATCGGGTCGGGAGAGGTGGCGCGAAGCACGCCCGCCTTTAAATCCTTTAAACCGCCGGTGGGGTCGGTAAGCTTTCCCGAAAGGATATCGTAGTACAGCGCGTTTACCGTAAAATCCCGGCGAAACGCATCCTCGGTAAGGGTTGCGCCAAGGGTCACGGAAAGTGGCCGGTGCACGCCGCCGGGGGCATATTCCTCCGCGCCGCGAAAGGTGGTGTGTTCAAAGACCGCGCCCTCTAAGTGCAGCTCCAGCGTGCCGAACTTCAACGCCTTTTCTACACAGTGCACGCCGTGCTCTTGGCATATGGCAAGCACGGCTTCCGGGGTTGCGGCGGAGCAAATATCCATATCCGACAGGGGAAGCCCCAATAAACTGTTTCGGGGCAGGCCGCCAACGGCGTAGAGCACATGGCCCGCATCAAAAAAGATGCGGGCCAGTTTTTCTAATGGAGTTGGAATGGGGATGTCGTTCACGCGTCGGTCTCCTTTTCGGGTGCAACGGTAAGATCGTTCTGCACGTCAGGCGCGTCTGCGTCCACGGCGGGAACGGCCTCGGCCTCCGGATCGTCCGTTTCCTCGTAATGCGGCGCAAGGGCAATGGAGGTAACAGAGTCTCCCTCGGCGGGGCGCATCAGTATCACGCCCTGCGTACTGCGGCTGTTGGTAACGGAGATCTGGGAAACAGGCATGCGTATCACCATGCCGTTGTAGCAAATCAAGAGCAAGTCCTCCGTGCCGTCCACGATGGCAAGGCTATTGAGCTTGCCGGTCTTTTCTGTGATGTTCATGGCAATAATGCCCTTACCGCCGCGACCCTGCTCGCGGTAAGAGGACTCAGGCGTGCGCTTGCCCATGCCGTTTTCGGTAACGGTCAACACGTCGCAGCCGGGGATCACCTTTGCCATGCCGATCACGAAGTCGCCCTCGTCCAGCCGAATGGAGCGCACGCCGGTTGCCGTGCGTCCCATGGCACGAACGTTGCCCTCATGGAAGCGGATGCACTTGCCCTCATGGGTAGCTAGGATAAAGCTGTCATCGCCAAGCGAGGGCGCAACGCCGATCAGCTCGTCACCATCCTTCAGGTTCACGGCGATGAGGCCGGACTTACGGATGTTGTTGAAATCGGATAGCGCGGTCTTTTTAATAACGCCAAAGCGCGTTGCCATCACCAAGTATTCGCCCTCCAGCTCGGCTGGCAGCGGGAACACGGCGGTAATACGCTCGCCCGGCGCCAATTGCAGCAGGTTTACGATCGCCGTACCCTTGGCGGCGCGGCCTGCCTCGGGCAGGTTGTAGCACTTGAGCTTAAAGGCTCTGCCGCTGTTGGTAAAGAACATGATGTTGGCGTGGGTGGAGGCGGTAAATAAATTCACCACAAAGTCCTCATCCCTTGTGCCTTGGCCTATCACGCCTTTACCGCCGCGGTTTTGCGAGCGGTAGGTATCCATGGGCAGACGCTTTACATAGCCCATGTAGGTCAAGGTTACGCACATCTCCTCTTCCTGGATGATGTCGTCTAAATCGATATCGTCCACCATGTGACCGATCTCTGTGCGGCGCGCGTCGGCATACTTGTCGCGGATGGTGCAAAGCTCGGTTTTGATGATGCCTAAAAGAACGCCCTGATCCGCCAGTATGCTTTCTAAGTATGCCACGGTTTTGATGAGTTCATCATGCTCGGCCAATATCTTATCGCGCTCCAAGCCGGTGAGGCGCTGCAAGCGCATATCCAATATGGCCTGCGCCTGCTTCTCGGAAAGCGCAAAGCGCTCCATCAGGCGCGTTTTCGCCTCTGCGCCGTTGGGAGACTTTTTGATCATGTCCACGATCTCGTCGATGTTGTCGAGCGCGATGATCAAACCGTCCAATATGTGCAGGCGTTCCTTTGCACGCTCTAAGTCGTACTGCGTGCGGCGGGTCACGACCTCCTTTTGATGCTCCAAATAGTAATAGAGCATGTCCTTCAAGGTCAAAACGCGGGGCTCGTTATCTACCAGCGCCAGCATGATAACGCCAAAGGTATCCTGCAGGGCGGTGTGCTTATACAGCTGGTTAAGTACAACGTTGGCGTTCACGTCGCGCTTTAGCTCTATCACGATGCGCATGCCGTTGCGGTCGGTCTCGTCGCGAAGGTCGGAAATGCCCTCCACCTTTTTCTCATGTACCAAGTCCGCAATGCGTTTTACCAGCACCGCCTTGTTCACCTGATAGGGGATCTCGGTGATCACGATGCGCTGCCTGCCGTGCTCCATGTCCTCGATGTCGCTCTTGGCGCGAACGAGGATACGGCCTCTGCCTGTGCGGTACGCCTGCTGGATACCGGCGCGGCCTAAAATCACGCCGCCGGTTGGGAAGTCCGGCCCGGGGATGTACGCCATCAGCTCGTCTACGGTGATATCCGGATTGTCGATAAGCGCGCACACGCCGTCGATGGTTTCCTTTAGGTTGTGCGGCGGAATGTTTGTTGCCATGCCCACGGCGATACCGCCGGAGCCGTTCACCATCAAATTGGGGAAGCGCGAGGGCAGCACCACGGGCTGCATCAGCGTTTCGTCAAAGTTGGGCATAAAGTCCACGGTGTTTTTATTGATGTCGCTCATCATTTCCACGGAAAGCTTGCTAAAACGCGCCTCCGTGTAACGCATGGCGGCGGCGGAGTCGCCATCCACCGAGCCGAAGTTGCCGTGGCCCTCCACCAAGGGGTAACGCGTGTTAAAGTCCTGCGCCAAGCGCACCATCGCGCCGTACACGGAGCTGTCGCCGTGGGGATGGTATTTACCTAACACGTCGCCTACGATACGCGCGGATTTACGGTAGGGCTTATCCGGCTGTAAGCCCAGCTCATCCATGGAATACAGGATGCGGCGGTGTACGGGCTTTAAGCCGTCACGCACGTCGGGCAGTGCGCGGTCGATGATAACGGACATGGCATAAGCGATGAAGGAGGTCTTCATCTCATGCTCCATATCCAGCGGTTGAATGCGCAGGTTGTTTTCTTCCATACTCATACTCTACCTCAATAATCCAGATTGGCGACCAGCTTGGAGTTGGCAACGATGAAATCCCGGCGGGGCTCCACTTGATCGCCCATGAGCAGCGTGCAAATTTGATCCGCCGCCATAGCGTCCTCTAAATGCACTTGCAGCATGAGGCGCTGCTCCGGGTCCATGGTGGTGTCCCACAACTGCTCCGGGTTCATTTCGCCAAGGCCTTTGTAGCGCTGGATGGTGGGCTTGGGTTCCCGGCCTACCTCGGTCAATATTTCTTCGAGCTCCTCATCGGAATAGGCGTAGCGTTCCATTTTGCCCTTGGCGATCTTATACAGCGGCGGCTGTGCCACGTATACATAGCCCTGCTCGATCAATGGGCGCATGTGCCTAAAGAAGAAGGTCAACAGCAGGATGCGGATATGGCTGCCGTCCACATCGGCATCGGTCATGCAGATGATTTTATGGTACCGCAGCTTGGAGGTGTCGAAATCGGAATCCATACCGCCGCCAAACGCGGTGATCATGGCGCGGATTTCCTCGTTGGCTAAGATGCGGTCAAGGCGTGTTTTTTCCACGTTCAATATTTTTCCGCGAAGCGGCAGTATCGCCTGATACTTGGGGTTACGCCCCTGCTTTGCGGAGCCGCCTGCGGAGTCGCCCTCTACGATAAACAGCTCGCAAAGCGACGGGTCTTTTTCGGAGCAGTCCGCAAGCTTGCCGGGAAGCGACGTGGAGTCCAGCGCGGTTTTTCTCCGGGTAAGCTCTCTGGCCTTGCGCGCTGCGTCACGCGCACGCGAGGCGGTGATGCATTTTTCGATGATGCCGCGGGCAATGGGCGGGTTTTCCTCTAAAAAGGCGGAAAGGCCGCTTGCCACCGCGCCGTCTACCAGTGGCCTGATATCGGCGTTGCCCAGCTTGGTCTTGGTTTGCCCCTCAAACTGCGGCTCCGTGAGCTTGACCGAGATGATGGCGGTCAACCCTTCGCGGATGTCCTCGCCGGAAAGCGCGGGGTCTGCGGGCTTTAGCATGTTGTATTTTTTTGCGTAGTCGTTGACCACGCGCGTCAGTGCCGCTTTAAAGCCCACCAAGTGCGCGCCGCCCTCAATGGTGGAAATGTTGTTGGCAAAGGTGAAGATGCTTTCCGCATACCCGTCGTTGTATTGCATGGCGATCTCCACGCTGGCGGTTTCCGCGCCGTCCTCCTCGCGGTTGGCAGAGAAGTAGATGGGCGCGGGGTGCAGCGGTGTTTTGTGCTTGTTTAAATGCTCCACGAAGGATACGATACCGCCCTCGTACTGGAACTTCTTAGAGACGGGGCCGTTTTCCGGGCGCTCGTCCGTTACCGAGATGGCAATGCCGCGGTTGAGGAACGCCAGCTCCTGCAAGCGGGTGGTCAGCGTTTCGTACTCAAAATTGACCTCGTCGAATATCGTGCTGTCCGGCAGGAACCAGATGGTGGTGCCGGAAGCACCCTCGGGGCAGTCCCCCTCAACGTGTACGTCGGTCGTGGGGATGCCGCGGGAATACTCCTGCACATACAGCTTGCCGTCGCGCCGTACTTCTGCACGCAGCTTTTCGGACAGCGCGTTTACGCAGGACACGCCAACGCCGTGCAGGCCGCCGGACACCTTGTAGCCCCCGCCGCCAAACTTGCCGCCCGCGTGGAGGATGGTAAGCGCCACCTCCAAAGCATCCTTGCCGGTTTTTTCGTGGTAGCCTACGGGAATACCGCGCCCGTTATCCGATACGGTAACGGAATTGTCCGGATGGATGGTGATCTCGATGTGCGAACAGTACCCGGCTAACGCTTCGTCGATGGAGTTATCCACCACCTCGGTCACCAGATGGTGTAAGCCTCTGGTATCCGTGGAGCCGATGTACATGCCCGGACGGCGGCGAACCGCCTCAAGCCCTTCCAGTACCTGAATGTTATTGGCGTCGTAATGCTGGTTGTTTTCCATAGGTTATTCCATGTCCTTTCCTGGTAACAAGCTGGGAACTTGTAATCTTCTTTGTAATGCCGCGGGGGAGAGGCAGGAGGCCGCAAGCCGCAGAATATTTGGCGGTGCGCCGCATGCGTCTGACGGAGGTTGCAGCAGCAGGTAGGCGCGGCAGGCGGCCTTGCTGTGCGGAGGAACGCCCAAATACGCGCCCTGCTTTTTTGCGTTTTGCATAAGCCCCGCCGCCGGGCCCGCTATGGTGCGCGGGGAGAGGATCATGAGAACGTCCTCCGCCTCCACGCAAACGTCGTAGCCAATGTGTACGATCAAAACGTTATTCTCCCTGCTGTGTAATCGTTCCGTTCTCTACCCGCCAAAGGGTGGCGTCTGCATCCGGGGAAAAGGCGGATAGGCCGGATAAGCTGGCAGTGGTCAAAAAGGTTTGGCAGCCCGCCATGGAGGAGGCTAAAAACCGCTGCCGGTTTTCGTCCAGCTCGGAGAGCACATCGTCCAGCAGCAGCACGGGGGCTTCCAAAAGACGCTCCTTCATCAGCTCCAGCCCCGCAAGCTTTAAGGCAAGCGCGGCGGTACGCTGCTGCCCCTGCGAGCCGTACACCCGTAAGTCTTCCCCAAACAGGGAAAGGGCAATATCGTCACGGTGCGGGCCAACGCCCGTTGCGCCTCGAAACTGATCCCGGGGGAGGGATTGGTTCAGCGCCTCTAATAACTGGCCGATATGCGCCTCGCGCCCGCCCGAGGCGGCAACGCTTGGCTGGTATGCTACGGTAAGCTCGTCACGCTCGCCGGAAATGCGCCCGTGCAGCGTGCTTGCTCTTACCGACAGTTTTTCTAAAAAGGCCTCCCGCGCCAGCATGATGTCTGCACCCTGTACCGCCAGCTGCGTATCGTACACGGCAAGCACGGCAAGGTCGGGATGCTCGTCCTTCAGCATGGCGTTTCGCTGCTTTAACGCCTGATTGTACCGCTGGAGGGCGTAATAATAGCCGCTGTCCAGCTGGGAAAGCTCCATATCCAAAAAGCGCCTGCGCTCCGTTGGCCCCTGCTGCACCAGCCTAAGATCCTCCGGGGAAAACAGCACCACGTTCAGGCAGCCCAAGAGTTCTCCGGACAGGGTGAGCGCCTTGCCGTCTACCCGTACGTCCCGCCGCTCGGATAAAAACAGCTTGGATACGATCTCGTGGCTGCCGCTGCGCTTTTGAAACGCGAGGGACACGCTTGCCGCGTCCTCGCCGCGGCGTATCAGCTCCCGGGAATAGCGCGTGCGGTGGCTTCTGCCAAGGGCACATAAAAACAGCGCTTCCAGCACGGTGGTTTTACCCGCCGCGTTGTCGCCCACCAACAGGTTCAAGCTCGGGGCGGGCGTAAAGAGAAGCGTCTCATAACAGCGGAACTGATGCAGGGTAACGCGGGTGATCTCCATGCCGCCAAAACGCCTCCGTCCCGCTGAAATTGAGCACAAAAATACCCTCATACAGTATACCAGAAAAGCATCGTTTTGCATATATAATTAAGAAAGAAAACGAATTATATATGGTGACGTGGCGCGGCGCAGGAAAACGAAAAAAGAGCGCGTTTAAGCGCTCCCTGGCAGGTGAATAAACTCAGCCTTCGTCTATGATATCGCAGCCCAAAAACCGGCGGTTCGTTGCCGCGCAGGCAAAAAGCACGGAGTAGCCGCCCGCAGCCGGGTCTAAAACGGTATCTCCCTCATGGGTGGTGGCGCGTATCAGCTCCTTTTGCAGCTCGATGGGCTTGGAATGCGCGTGGCTCTTTTTCACCTTTTCCGTCCACACGTCGGGAATGGAATGGTTCATCCAGCAGCCCTTGGCGCGGCGCGGTTGTTTTTGCAGCACCAAAAGATATTCCGCCATGCGGCGCGTGCGGTAGCCCATGCCCATTTTTTGCTTGTTCCATGTGATCATATCCACAATGGAAAGATCAGTTCCCGCAAACCAGGAGGACACGTCCTCGCAAAGATGGAATTTATCCACCCAGAGAAACAAATGCCCGGAGGGAACAAGCACCCGGTCAAGCTCCGCAAGGAACGATAATATGGTTTCGTGGGACATCTGCGGCAGCCCGCAACGGCCCATGCCGCGCCCGATGCCCTCGTTGCCGTAGGAAAGCTTATCTAAAACGCCCCGGTATTGCGGGTCAAAAAACGCGGCGGCAATGCAGGCGTTTGAAACGGTGGATAACAAAGTAAGCCCGTCCGCCTGATTGCGGCAGTCCAGCGGAAAGGAACTGATTTTTGATGCATCCGGCGGCAAAAACGGCACAGTATCCACAGGCGAACCCTCCTATGCAAGAGTTTACCATAAATATCCTGTGCATCCAAGAAAAAACCTATATAACGTATTGAAAACGGGGAGCACTTATCAGTGCGCCCCGCAAAATGTATTTGACCATACATATATTTTAAAGTTTTTGGGTTGTTAGGGTATTTTTACAAAAATACCCTAACCCGCCGGAGGCCGTACCCGCGTACCCTTATGCAAAGAACACATGGAACACCAGTTGATCCAGCAGCACCAATAAACCGAGAATTGCCGTATAGAGGGCAAAGGGCCAGAGCTTTTTGGATTTGATGAGTGTTAGCATCCAACGCACGGCAAAGTACCCGGATACCGCTGCGATCACCATGCCCACCAACACCGTTGCCCAATTGATGGAAGAAAGCCCGGCTTCCAATACATCCGGCACTTCCAACACCAGCGAGCCTAAAATGGCGGGGATGGAGAGCAGGAAGGAGAAGTCCGCAGCGGAGTTCCGATCTAAGCCGGAAAACAGCGCGCCTGAAATGGTGGAGCCGCTGCGAGAAACACCGGGCATAATGGCAACGCCCTGTATGGTGCCGATCAAGAGCGCATCGTACCACTTCATGGTTTCGGTGGTTTTTGTGGTTTTCAGCTTGATCCGCTCGGATACGGTAAGGATGATGGCGGTAAGAAGAAAGCCCGCGCCAAGGTATGTGCCGCTGTACGCCGCTTCAAAGAAATCATTGAACAACAGCGCGATCAACACGGTGGGAATCAGCGCCAACAGCAGCATGTATACCTTGTGCTGGAAAGGGTGGCAAAGCATTTGCCAAAGCTGCTTGCGGTACACGATGCAAACGGCAATGAGGGTGCCAACGTGCAGCATGATGGAGAAAAACAGCGTGCCTTCCTCAAGGCCGAAGATGTTATGCAGCAATACCAAATGCCCCGAGCTGGAAACGGGCAAAAACTCCGTTAAGCCTTGTACAAAGCCTAATATGGCGGCTTGCAGAATAGACATTGTTTTGCGTCCTCCTACGGTTACTGGGAACGTAATTGTTACGTTCTTGCTAGGTTCTGCACCATTTTATGCCATAGGGGCGTGTTTTACAAGCAAAACGGGGCAATGTGACAAAACTGTTCGGGATCGACTGCAATTTTTGATTGTGAGAATACATTTCGAATAGTTTCGATGGCCCATTTAAAAGTTTCTGGGTTCTAAGGGGTTCTTTACAAAGAACCCCTTAGCCGCCGGAGGCAAATCGTACTTAAAACCCGTCGGAGACAAACTGCATCCCCCTTTTACGCCATTGACACAGTGTGGTATAATACCTTCCATGAATTACAACGCAGGAACATATGATGCCATCGTGATAGGTGCCGGCCACGCGGGATGCGAGGCGGGGCTTGCTTTGGCGCGGATGCAGCTGGATACACTGCTTTTAACGCTTAATTTAGACAGCATCGGCCTGATGCCCTGCAACCCTGCCATCGGCGGTACGTCCAAGGGGCATTTGGTACGCGAGATCGACGCGCTGGGCGGGGAAATGGGGCTTGCGGCGGACGAAACGCTGATACAAATGCGCATGCTCAACACCGGAAAAGGCCCGGCGGTACATTCGCTTCGCGCACAGATGGATAAACGCCGCTACCACGAGCGCATGAAGCGCACGCTGGAGGGGCAGGAGAAGCTAACGCTTGCGCAGGGCGAGTGCGTACGGATATTGACCGAGGGCGGTAAGGTCTCGGGCATCGTAACTGCCGCTGGTGCACAGTACGCCTGCCGCGCGGTGGTGCTGGCAACGGGCGTGTATTTGAACAGCCGTATATTGATCGGCGAATGGGCAAAGGAATGCGGCCCTGTGGGGCTTGGCAGAAGCGACGGGTTGTCTGCCGCGCTAACGGAGCTTGGCTTTTCTGTGCGGCGCTTTAAAACAGGCACCCCCGCAAGGGTGCTTGGGCGCTCGCTGAACTATGCGGAAATGGAGCCGCAGCCGGGGGATGTTCCCATGCCCGCGTTTTCGTTTTTAACGCCGCAGCGGGATTTTCCGCAGGACTTGTGCTATTTGACCTACACCAACGAGCAAACCCATACCATCATTCGGCAAAATTTAGACAGAAGCCCCATGTACAGCGGCAAGATCCACGGTACGGGCGCAAGGTACTGCCCGTCTATCGAGGATAAGGTGATGCGCTTTGCCGAGAAGGACAGGCATCAGATATTCATTGAGCCGGAGGGCCGCAGTACGGACGAAAAATATGTGCAGGGCATGAGCACCTCGCTTCCAGAGGATGTGCAGGTTGCTATGCTTCGAACGCTTCCGGGCTTGAAAAACTGCGTGGTGCTGCGCCCGGGGTATGCCATCGAGTACGATTGCATCGACCCTACCGCGCTGGACTTGGGCTTGGGCGTGCGGGATATTCCCGGCTTGTACTGCGCCGGGCAGTTGAACGGCAGCAGCGGGTACGAGGAAGCGGCGGCGCAGGGCTTGTATGCCGCCATGAACGCCGGGCTGTACCTCAAGGGCGAGGAACCGTTCCACTTGGGACGCGCAGACGCGTACATCGGCGTGCTGGCGGACGATATCACCACCAAGGGCGTGGACGAGCCATACCGCATGATGACCTCCCGCGCGGAATACCGATTATTACTGCGGCAGGACAATGCCGATCTACGCCTTACGGAGCGTGCAAGGCGCGTAGGCTTGATCTCCAACGAACGGTATGATCAGCTTTGTCGCAAGCAGGAGGGCGTGGCGCATGCGCTTGCGGCGCTGGACCGCACCGTGCCGCCGGACGAAGCGCTGACGGCGTATCTGATCGGCAAGGGCGAGCCTGCACCGCATACGGGCGTTACGCTGATGAACTTATTGCGGCGGCAGGGGATTCGCTATACGGAGCTGTTGCAGTTATACGGCGGGCTATTACAGCCGTTACCCGCAGACGTATTGGAGCAGGTGGAGATCCACGCGCATTATGCGGGCTATATCGAAAAGCAGATCAAGCAGGTGGAGCGGCAAGCGTCCTTAGAGAGCGCCGCGCTGCCTACGGATGTGGATTATATGGGCATTGACGGGCTTCGCATCGAGGCGCGGCAAAAGCTCAACCGCCGTAAGCCGGAAAACATCGGCATTGCCAGCCGTATTCCCGGCGTTTCCCCGGCGGACGTGGCAGTACTCTTGGTGTGGCTAAAAGCCCGGGAGGGGAACCATGCGTGAGCTGTTGCAGCAAAAGCTGCCGTACCTTACCGATACGCAGGTATCCCAATTCGTGCGCTATTACGAAATGCTGATCGATTGGAACACCCGCTTGAACCTCACTGCCATCACCGAGAAAACCGAGGTGGCAAGTAAGCATTTTGTGGACTCGCTTTCTGCAATGCCGTATATCCCCGAGAACGCGCGCTTGGCGGATGTGGGTACCGGCGCGGGCTTTCCCGGCCTGCCGCTGTTGATCGCGCGGCCTGACATCAGGCTGACGCTTAACGACAGCCTGAACAAGCGCCTAAAATTTCTTGAAGAAGTATTAAAGGAACTGGGTCTATCCGCGACCCTTGTGCACGACCGTGCGGAGGATTTTGCGCGAAACAACGCGCACCGCGCACGGTATGATATCGTGACCACCCGCGCTGTTGCAAATCTCCCCGTGCTTTTAGAGCTGACCGTACCGCTATTGAAGCTGGGCGGTGTATCCATTGCCTACAAGGGGCAGGATGCCGCAGGCGAGGCGGCCGCCGCCAAGACCGCCGCCAAGCTCTTGCATGCAGAGCTTTCTGTTATCCCCATTCCCGCAGATTACGGCGAACGCGCGCTGGTGCTGGCAAAAAAGACGGACAAAACCGATGCCAAGTACCCCCGCAAAGCAGGCGATCCCCAGCGCAAGCCACTATAAAGTTATGGGGCTCCGCCCCAAACCCCGGCAGGGGATGCATCCCCTGCACCCCGCTTACCGCCGAAAATATTCGGCGGGGGAGGGAATAAAAATTAACCCCGCCCACAGGCAACATATCCCCCTCTCGCCGGGATTTTCCCCGGCGTTAAATGGGGTCTGGGGATATGTCCCCAGCGGGGTATGGGGCAGCGCCCCATGTATTCTCTGCAAAAAACAGGAACGTTTGTCGAATAACAGGAACGTTTGGAATATATCGGTAATTCGTCACACAACACCAATTTAAGGGTGTAAAATACAATAAAGGCAGTATCAACAACAGGAGGAACCACATGGCAGTATTCGACCTGTTCAAATCCGAACAAAAGCAGCCCGCACAGGAGCCGCAAAAAGAAAAACAACCGGAAAAGCGCAGCCTCATTCAAGTACCGATCGGTGATATCCGCCCCAACCCCAACCAGCCCCGCAAGGCCTTTAGCGACGATACCATTGAGGAACTGGCGGATTCCATCCGGCAGGTGGGTATCATCCAGCCGCTGGTGGTGCGCCGCATCGAAGGCGGGTATGAGCTGGTGGCGGGCGAGCGCAGGCTTCGCGCGTGTAAGCTGATCGGCATGGAAGCGGTGCCCTGCATCCTTTCTACCGATGTGTACGAGGAAGACAGCGCTATGATGGCGCTCATCGAAAACCTCCAGCGGGAAAACCTGCATTATTTGGAGGAGGCAGAGTGCTACGCCGCGCTCATCCAGAACTACGGCCTTAAGCAGGAGGAGCTTGCCGCCCGTGTGGGCAAGAGCCAGAGCGCCGTTGCAAACAAGCTTCGGGTACTGCGCCTGTCGCCCAATATTAAGGCTGCCATGACGGAAGCCCGTATGACCGAGCGTCACGCAAGAGCGCTTTTGCGCATCCGGGACGAAGAGACCCAGATGAAGATCATCGATAAGGTCAAGGAAAAAAGCCTGTCCGTCAAGGAAACGGAAAAGCTGGTGGATAAAACCCTCAACCGCTTGTACGACGAAAAGCAGGAGGGTGCCAAGCCCCGGCCTAAGATTCTTCGCTATATCCGCGATTATCGCTTGTTCGTGAACACCGTGAATTCCGCCGCTAATCAATTGCGGGACAGCGGCTTTACCGTGGAGTTCGACCAAGCCGAGCTGGAAAACGGCGTGGATATCACCATCCGCGTGCGGCAATAGGGGTCACGGCCTCCGGCGGCTTAGGTGCTTTTGAAAAAGCACCTAAGAACCGAAAACTTTAAAATAGATAAATGCATGAAAAAACACCGGAGAAGACAGCTGCTTTTCCGGTGTAATATTTTATTTAGAGGTTTTTGGAATTCTTAAAACCTTTTTACAAAAAGGTTTTAAGCCGCCGGAGGCGTATCTGCTTTCTTCCTCTCCGGAATGATATCCCCGGCCTTGGTCAAAGCCAGCTTGGTAAGAACCGGCCCTACCAGCTCGTACACCAGCGTGGCGCAAAGCACAACGGCTTGGATAGACGCGCCGTACTCCGGCAGTGTTTGCACCGCGAGGGTAGCCATACCAATGGCAACGCCAGCCTGCGGCAGGAGCGTAATACCCAAATATTTGCGGATATTGGGGGAAGCCTTTGTGACCACGGAGCCTATGTATGCGCCGAAATACTTGCCAAGGGAACGTGCGATCAGATAGATCACGCCCAGTAAGCCAACGGTCGGTAGCACGGTAATGTTGAGGTCTGCGCCGGATAGCACGAAGAACAGCATGAACAGCGGTGGCGTCCAGGAATCCGCACCGTCCATCATCTTAGACGCATCCGCCCGCAGGTTCATTAGCGCCGCGCCCGTTGCCATGTTCAACAACAAGGCGGAAAGACTGAATTGCTCAGCCAAGAACACGCCGAAGAACACCGCGCATACCGTTAAGGATAAACGGTTGGCGCGGGAATGGAAAAAGCGCATGGAAAGCGCCAGAAGCCCACCCAGCAGTACGCCCGCCAAAAGCGACAGCACGATCTCCAACAGCGGCTGGAACAGAATGGTGTTCACCGTTGGCGCAACGTTAGAGGAAAGCGAGGTGGAAATGGCGATGGAGATGGAAAACACCATCAAGCCCACGGCGTCGTCCATAGCGACCACGGGCAAAAGCGTATTGGTCAGCTCCCCCTTGGCGTGATACTGCCGCACCACCATCAGCGTGGCGGCGGGAGCGGTCGCGGTGGCAACAGCGCCCAAGGTGAGGCACACGGGCAACGGGAACCCGGCAAGCCATAAGGCAACGTCTACCAACGCGGTTGCCATGAGGGCTTGGAACAGGGTGATGACGATGCAGCTGACCCCCAGCTTTTTAATGTGGGAAAACTTGAACTCACCGCCGATGGAGAAGGCAATAAAGCCCAGCGCCACGGTGGTGATGATGGAAAGATCCTCCACGCCCTCCACGGGAATCAGGTTCAAGCAATAGGGGCCGATAAGTAGGCCTGCGATCAAATAGCCTGTTACGTTGGGCAGGTGTACCAGCTTTACTACACGCGTTAATAAAAGTCCCGCCAGCATTGCGGCGGCGACAGAAAATAATGTGGTCAGCATATCAGTCGTTTTTCACTCCTTCAACGCTCATCACGGGTATGGTAAACATCACGCCGCGGTTGGGACGGTCAAGATCTCCCAACTGCTTATGCACCGCACCGCGCACGATGGAAAGCTGCTCGTCCCGTAACACAACAAACAGCATTTTGCCGGACTCGCGCTCCGGGTCAATGAACCGGCGAAGAGAGCCGAATATCGGCGGTGCGTCCACGCTGGACTGAGAGAGGCTGGTCAGCATCCCCTTGCAGTCTACAACGGTCGCGCCCGTTACGCCCTTTTGCATGAGCGTGGACAACAGCGGATTGATGGAATCCACTTCGTTCGTAATCAAAACGAATAGCTGCATAAAACATCTTCCTTTACAATGATAAAAATGCAACGGCTCCGGCAGTGCCGAAGCCGGTTGTAACAGTATTTAGCCTTCCTTGGCGGACTTTTTCATGCGCATTTCTTTGTTCAAAATCTTCTTGCGCATGCGGATGTTCAACGGTGTTACCTCAACAAGCTCGTCCTCGGTGATGAACTCCATGCACTGCTCTAGGCTCAGTATCACGGGCGGGGTGAGGCGCAGCGCTTCGTCGGAGCCGGAGGCGCGCATGTTGGTCACGTGCTTTTTCTTGCATACGTTTACCACAATGTCTTCCGCCTTGGCGTTTTCGCCAACGATCTGCCCCTCGTACACAGGGATGCCGGAACCAACAAACAGCTTGCCGCGCTCTTGTGTGTTGAACAGCCCGTACGCGGAGGTATCGCCGGTTTCGTGCGCCACCAAGCTGCCCTGCGTGCGCTCCTCGATATCGCCCTTATACGGCTCATAACCGTGGAAAATGTGGCTCATCACGCCGTTGCCGCGGGTGTCGGTCATCAGCTCGCTGCGGTAGCCCAACAGCCCGCGCGAGGGGATCAGGAACATCAAGCGGGTGCTTGCGTCCTCTGCGTGCATGTTGATAAGCTCTGCTTTTCTTGTTCCCAGCTTTTCCATGACCGCGCCCACGTATTCCTGCGGCACGTCAACGGTCAGCTCCTCGATAGGCTCAAGGGTCTTGCCCCGCGCGTCGGTCTTAAAAATGACCTTGGGGCGGGATACTGCAAACTCGTAGCCCTGCCTGCGCATGGTTTCGATGAGGATGGAAAGATGCAGCTCGCCGCGTCCGGACACCTTAAAGGTATCGGTGCTGTCGGTTTCCTCCACGCGCATAGAAACATTGGTTTGCACCTCGCGGAACAGCCTGTCTCTGAGGTTACGGGAGGTTACATACTTGCCCTCGCGCCCGGCAAAGGGACTGTCGTTTACGAGGAACAGCATGCTCATGGTGGGCTCGTCGATATGCACAAAGGGCAGCGGCTCGATGCAGTTCATGTCGCAGGCGGTCTGCCCAACGGTGAGGCCTTCCATGCCGGCTACTGCAACGATATCGCCGCAGGCGGCTTCCTCCACTTCCTCGCGCTTTAAGCCGGAGAAGTGATACAGGCGGGTCAGCTTATGCTCCTTTGACACAGCGGTCTCTCCCTCGGGGCCGCCGCACAAAACAACGGACATGCCGCGCTTTGCCGTGCCGCGAAGGATTCTGCCGATGCCGATGCGTCCAACGTAATCATCGTAATCGATGGTGGAAAACAATATTTGTAGCGCACCCTCCGGGTCGCCCACTGGCGCGGGGATGGCGGAGAGGATGGTTTCAAACAGCGGCTGCATATCATTTTGCAGGTTTTCCGGGTCCATGCCGGAATAGCCGTCTCTTGCGGAGGCGAACACCACGGGGAAATCCAGCTGCTCCGCAGATGCGCCCAGATCCATAAACAGCTCCAGCGTTTCATCCACCACTTCCATGGGGCGTGCGCCGGGGCGGTCTACCTTGTTAACGACCACAACGGGAACCTTGTTCAGTTCCAGCGCCTTTCTGAGTACGAACCGGGTCTGGGGCATGCAGCCCTCAAACGCGTCTACCAACAGCAGTACGCCGTCCACCAGCTGCAAAATGCGCTCCACCTCGCCGCCGAAGTCCGCGTGGCCCGGTGTGTCTACGATGTTGATGCGCGTGCCCTTATACTCCACAGCCGTGTTTTTGCTGAGGATGGTGATACCGCGCTCCCGCTCCAAGTCGTTGCTGTCCATCACGCGCTCCTGCACCTGCTCGTTGGCGCGGAACACACCGCTTTGCCGCAGCAGCTGATCCACCAGTGTGGTCTTGCCGTGGTCTACGTGCGCGATGATGGCAATGTTCCGGATATTGTTGGCGTTTTCCATAAAAACCTCTATTCTTAAAACCTTAGTTTTTCCACTCTACCTCATAATATAAGCCGTTAGGCCCACAACCGAAACATTATAGTACTGATAATAAAAGATTGCAAGCTTTTTTAGGGTTTAAAGACGGTTTTGCGGGTTTACGGTTTTGCAGGCAGGGCATCATGACGGGCCGATGTGGTCATCGGCCCCTACGATGGACGGGAAACGGTTTTTGAAGCAACGGGTTGTAGGGGTCGCCCAGTGGGCGACCCGCAGAACAAACGGTTCGGAATGAAGCTGTAATGCGGTGCACCGGGGGTTACGGGCCGATGTGGTCAACGACCCCTACACTGTGCGGGAAACGGCTATAAAACAAAACGTTACAGGAACGGACAAGGCGCTCCTGTAACGCTATATTTTAAAGTTTTCGGTTCTTAGGTGCTTTTACAAAAGCACCTAAGCCGCCGGAGGCAAACCCGTTACCCCAAGAACTCCGCCGACACCACGATCTCGCCGTCGGAGAGGGCAACGGAGGCGTAATAATTATCCTCCGAGGAGGCGGAATACATGTGCATGGAGTCCTGCTTGACCTCGTTTGCGTCGGTGGTGAAGCCGGCTTCCTTTAAGTCCGCCACGTATGCGTCGTAATCGGCGGCGGTTGCGCCGGAAACGGTCACGGTGCAGTTATCCCCGTTATCCAGCACGGAATCGATGGTTCCGCCGTTGAACACGGGAATGCGCAGTCCGGCGTCGCCCTCGGGCCAGTCTAACGGCGCGGCGTCAAGCTCCGAAGCGGCTTGGTCGGGATCGGGCAAAACCGGGGTCTCCGGCTCGGCGGGCGCGGCAGGGGCAACAACGGGCTCCGGCACGGGGGTAGCGGCGGGGGCGGCGGGAGTGCAGGCTGCCACGCAAAGAGCCAGCAACAAAACAAGCAGCAGGGCTGTAAATCGTTTCATATTGTGATACCTCCAAATGGAATATGCAACATCATACCACGAAAAGCGGTTTGTGAAATGAACGCTTTGTAAACACTAAGCAATACCAAACAACCGCTTGCCGTTTTCCAAGGTGGCAGCGGCGATGTCTTCAACGGCACAGCCGCGAAGCGCGGCAAGCTTTTTTGCCACCAGCGTTACGTTGCCGGGATCGTTTCGTGTGCCGCGGTAAGGCTCGGGGGTCATGTAGGGGCAATCGGTTTCAATGAGGAGGCGATCCAGCGGCAGCTTCGCGGCAGATTCCGCAAGCTTGGGTGCGTTTTTGAAGGTGAGTGCCCCGCCAAATGCGATGTATAAGCCCAAATCCACGCATTCCTTGGCGATCTCGTAGGAGCCGGAAAAGCAATGCATCTCTCCCTGCAAGCCGTTTTTATGAGCGCGGAGGATGTCCATGGCATCACCAAAGGCTTCCCGGATGTGCAGCACAACGGGCACCTTTAGGGAAATCGCAAGCTCCAACTGGGCGGCGAACCATGTTTTTTGCTCCGCGGGGGTGGCAAAATCGTAATGATAGTCCAGCCCGATCTCCCCCCACGCCTTTAGCTTGGGCAGCGCCATGGCGCGGGCTACGGTCTCTAAATGTGCGCGGGTGGTGGAAGCGGCGTTGTGCGGGTGCATGCCCACCGCAAGATAAAGCATATCATACTGCCCGGCAAGCTCTATGCCGCGGGAAAGCTCGTCCGTATCGCAGCAGTTTTCCAAGCATAATATAACGCCCTTTTGCTGAAGGCCAGCAATAACGGCCTCCCGGTCGTCATTGAAGCGCTCGTCCAACAAATGCGTGTGCGTGTCAAAATAAGGCATATCAGCGCTTCCTCGGTGCTTGCCGGGCGGTTTGTGTATCGGCTTTTATCGGTGCAGGGGGCGTGACAGCCGCCGGAGCCGCTTCCGCTTTTTGAACGGGCGCTTCGGTAGGCTTTGCCGCGGGCGCAACGGGCGCTGCCGGCTTTGGCGCTTCGGGGATCAGCGGGCTTGCCGCCTCCATAGCGGACGATGCCGCAGGCGCTTCGGCGGACTTTGCCGTGGGCGCAACGGGCGCTGGCTTTTGCATCGGCGCGGGTTCTCCCGGCAGGGGCTTGGCGCGGGGCACGGGGTCGGGGCGCTCCGTAGGCTGCGCCGCAGGGGGCGCGGGAGGCGCGGTCATTTGCTGATATAAGGTCAAATAGGCAGTTGCAGAGCGCGACCAGTCAAAATCCGTTTCCATGGCGCGGGCAATCATGCGCTCCCAAGCCGCCGGATCGTTCCGGCGTAAGGAGACCGCCCGTTCCACGGTGTATAACATTTCGTGCGCGTTATAATTGGCAAAGGAAAAGCCGTTGCCCGTATCGGTAAACTGGTTGTAGGGCGCGATGCTGTCTGCCAGACCGCCGGTTTCCCGCACGATGGGAACGGTGCCGTAGCGAAGCGCGATCATCTGCGACAGGCCGCAGGGCTCAAACTTGCTTGGCATCAAAAACATGTCGCAGGCGGCGTATATGCGGTGCGCAAGGGGCTCGTTCAAGCCCTTCCAGAAGCATACCCTGCCGGGATAGCGCCACTGCGCCCAGGAGAACAGGCTTTCGTAATGCACGTCGCCGGAGCCCAATATCGCCAGCTGTACGTCTTGGCGCAGGATATCGTCCAGCACGGCCTCCACCAAATCGAAGCCCTTTTGCTCGGTCAGGCGCGAGATCATGCCTATCAGCGCTGCTTCCTCCCGCCGCTCCAAGCCCAGCTCCTCCTGCAAGGCGCGCTTGCAAAGGGCTTTGCCGCTTGGGTCATCCGTCGTAAAGTGCGCGGGCAGCTGCATATCGTCTGCGGGATCGTAGCTGTTGCGGTCAATGCCGTTCAATATGCCCATCACCGCGTCGCCGCGCATGCGAATCACCCCGTCCAGCTTTTCGCCGTAATACGGGGTCTGTATCTCGCGGGCGTAGGAGGGGCTTACGGTGGTGACCATGTCGGAAAACACCAAGCCGCCCTTCATGTAACTGGCACAGCCGTAAAATTCTAGATATTCGGTGGTAAAATACCGGTCGGACAGGTTGAACAGCCCCTGCACCAGCTCTCGGGTATAGATGCCTTGGAACTTTAAATTATGGATGGTGTAAACGGTTTTGATTTTTGCGTACTCCGGCAGGTGCCGGTACTGCGTTTTTAACAGCACCGGAATCATGCCCGTTTGCCAGTCGTTGCAATGCAAAACATCCGGTGTAAAGCCAAGATGGGGAATGGCGGAGAGCACTGCCCGGCAGAAGAAGCCGAAGCGCTCGCCCTCCTCCTGCCCGTCGCCGTACACAAACGGGCGGGCAAAGTAAAACTCGTTATCGATAAAATAATACGTTACCCCGCCGTGCACCGCCGAAAACAGCCCGCAGTACTGCCGCCGCCAGCCCATGTCGATGGTGAAGCTGGTGATATACGTCATGCCCGCCGTTAAAGCTTGGGGGATGGCGCTGTACTTTGGCAGTATTACCCGCGCATCCGCGCCTGCGGCGTTGAGCGCAGCGGGCAGCGTGCCCGCAACGTCCGCCAGGCCGCCTGTTTTGATGTAAGGCACCGCTTCGGAAGCGGCAAGCAGGATGTTGATCATACCATAGAGCCCTTTCTAAGTACGATGGGGAAGCTTTCGTGGCCGATGAGGTTGCGCCCCCGCTTTACCACTACGGATTTATCCATGATAACGTCCTCCAAATGGGCTTTTTCCTGTATTTCGGAGGCCTGCATCACGATGCAGTTTTTAAGATACGCGCCTGCGCCAACGTGTACGCCACGGAACAGCACGCAGTTATCGATCTCGCCCTCGATCACACAGCCGTCTGCCACGATGGAGTTTCTTGCAACGGCGTTCTTGCCGTAGCAGGCGGGCACTTCGTCCTTGACCTTGGTGTAAATGGGGTGGTCGGGGTTGAACACGTCCCGCCGCACATCATCCCGCAAAAGCGCCATGTTGCTCTTGAAATACGAGTTGAGGCTGGTCATGCGTGCTACAAAGCCGTTGTAACGGTAGCCGTATATCTTCAATGTATTCATGTTGCGCAAAAGGATATCCCGGTGGAAGTGATACATGCCATGCGAGGCGGCCTCCTCCACCAAATACTCTAAGAGCGTTTTTTCCATAATGAGCGCGTTCATGCTTTGCAGGTTGCTTGTGGGGCGGTACGGGTCGAATTCCATGTTGATCACGCGCCCTGCCGCATCCACATGCAGCCGCAGGTCTTTGAACTGATCCTCCGGCTCAAAGGACGGGTCCTCGTTATACATCAGCGTTACGTCTGCGCCGGACTGGATGTGCTGCGCAATGGCTTCGTTGAAGGGGCAGTTGAAAATGGTATGAGAGCCGGAAAGCACCACGTATTTTTGCGTACTGCGGCGGATATAGCCGGAAACGCTCTTTAATGCGTCGATGGTGCCCCGGTACAGCCCGGTGTTCTCCTTGGTAACGAAGGGGGGCAGAATGAACAAGCCGTCCCGCTTGCGGTGCAGATCCCATTCCTTGCCGCTTCCCAAGTGATCCATCAGGCTGTGATAGTTACGCTGAGCGATCACGCCCACGTTATCGATGCCGGAATTGACCATGTTGGACAGCACAAAGTCGATACAGCGGTAACGGCCTCCGAAGGGCACCGCCGCTACGGAGCGGGAGTTGGTCAGATCCCGCAGGTGCATGTTGCTGTCCCCGGTGTAAATGATGCCAAATGCGTTGCTGATCATTTGTCCGCGCCTCCCTTTTTATAGAGGTAGCCAAGTGTTTCTTTTGTTGCCACCAAGCCTCGGGGCAGCGAAGCGTCGGGCGGTATCTCCATATCGCAGCCGACCAGCGTGATATCGCCGGTTAAGGAATTGTCTACGGCGGCGTCGGGTTTTTTATCGTCGCCCACCACGGTACGCTCGCCAATGACCGCACGCTCGTCTACAATGGCTTTTTGAATGACCGCGCCGGCCTTGACCACCGCGCCCGGCATGATGATGCTGTCTGTTACCGTTGCGCCCTGCTCCACGATAGCGCCCGCAAACAGCACGCTGTGATGCACGCGCCCCGCTACCTGTGCGCCCTCGGTGATAAGCGAGTTGGTGACCACCGCGTCCTGAGAAATGTAATGGGGCGGCAGCACCGGGTTACGGCTGTAAATACGCCATGCGGGGTCGTACAGATCCAGCTTGGGCGGGTCTTCCAATAGATCCATATTGGCTTCCCACAAGGAGCGTATTGTTCCAACGTCTTTCCAATACCCGGAGAACTGATAGGCAAACAGCTTTTCCCCGGCTTGCAGCATGGCGGGGATGATGTCGTGCCCAAAGTCGTTGCCCGAGGCGGGGTCGTTGGCGTCCGTTTGCATGTAGCGCTTCAGCGTAGGCCAGTCGAAAATGTACACGCCCATGGACGCTTTGTTGGAAAGCGGTTTCTTCGGCTTTTCCTGAAAGGAGGTAATGCGGTTTTCGGGGCCGGTGTTCATGATGCCAAAGCGCGAGGCTTCCTCCATGGGCACCTCGATCACGGCGATGGTTGCCGCCGCCTGATGCTCCTCATGGAAGCGGAGCATTTCGGAATAATCCATTTTATAGATATGGTCGCCGGAAAGTATCAGCACATGCTTGGGGGAGTACTGATCCACGAACATCTGGTTTTGATAGATGGCGTTTGCCGTGCCGGAATACCACTGGCCGCTTTTGCCCTTTACA
>CAYZAW010000018.1:0-36832 GCA_964476505.1 uncultured Oscillospiraceae bacterium
CGCCGGGAGAAAGCAGGTTGATGCCGTTGTCCGTGGCGATGGACCAGTTGTTGTGCTTGCCGGAGCCGTTGACGCCCGCAAAGGGCTTTTCGTGGAGCAGGCAAACAAGGCCGTGCTTGTCGGCAACCTTTTGCATGATCTCCATGGTCAGCTGGTTGTGATCCGTGGCGATGTTGGTGCTGGTGTAGATCGGCGCCAGCTCATGCTGTGCGGGCGCGACCTCGTTGTGCTCGGTTTTTGCGAGGATTCCAAGCTTCCAAAGCTCCTCGTTCAAGTCCTCCATAAACGCCGCCACACGGGGCTTGATGGAACCGAAATAATGATCGTCCAGCTCCTGTCCCTTGGGGGGCTTTGCGCCAAACAGAGTGCGCCCGGTATAGATCAAGTCCTTTCGCTTGGCGTACATGGCCTTGTCTATCAAAAAGTATTCCTGCTCCGGGCCAACAAACGAGCGAACAGCCTTTACAGAGTCGTTGCCTAACACCTTAAGCACGCGAAGCGCCTGCCGGTTTAACGCCTCCATGGAGCGCAACAGCGGCGTTTTTTTATCCAGCGCCTCACCGCCGTAGGAGCAGAACGCCGTGGGGATGCAAAGCGTCTTTCCCTTGATAAACGCGTACGATGTTGGGTCCCAAGCCGTATAGCCCCGCGCCTCAAACGTGGCGCGAAGGCCGCCGGAGGGGAAGGAACTTGCATCAGGCTCGCCCTTGATTAGCTCCTTGCCCGAAAACTCCATGATGACTCCGCCGTCCGGCGAGGGCGAAATAAAGCTGTCGTGCTTTTCTGCTGTAATGCCCGTCATGGGCTGAAACCAATGGGTAAAATGGGTTGCGCCTAAGCTGACCGCCCAGTCACGCATGGCCAAGGCCACGCCGTCGGCAACGGTGGGGTTCAAGCGCTTCCCTTCTTCAACGGTTTGCTGCAACGACCTGTAGATTTCCGCGGGTAACCGCGCTTTCATCGCTCTGTCGTCGAATACCATGCTTGCAAATAGTTCTGGAACGGTAGTCATAATGCGCATCCTTTCAATAAAAATAAAGACGCCGACGCGGAAGAAAACCTCTTCCAAGACGTCGGTGTCTTGTAATGGGATGTAGTATAGGCGCGGCGTTTTGAAAAGTCAAGAAAAATTTTTTGATACGATTTTGAACGATTGACAGGGCGAAAAGGTTGTAGTAAGGTAACTCGCATGAACGGGAATGTTCAAGGCGACCAAGAATGTGCCTTTTTATGATGAACGTTCTCATTTTTCATTTTTTCAATTCAAGTGCACGGAAACGCAGGGAGGCAGCCCGAAAGGAAGGTAATCTATGAAGTATTCTACTGATGAGGTTATGCAGTATGTACAGGAGGAGGACGTAAGGTTTATCCGCCTTGCCTTTGTAGATGTGTTCGGCAGGCAAAAGAATATCGCCATCGTGCCGCAGGAGCTAAAGCGCGCCTTTGACAGCGGCATTGCCTTCGATGCTTCCGCCATCGCCGGCTTTGGCGGGGAGGTGCGCTCCGATTTATTTTTGCGCCCGGACCCGTCCACGCTTGCAAGGCTGCCCTGGCGGCCGGAAAACGGACGTGTGGTGCGGATGTTTTGCGATATTACCCATCCGGACGGCAGTGCGTTTGCGGCGGATACCCGGGGCATATTGAAAAGAGCGGTGGCGCAGGCAGCAAGCGCTGGGTATGCATTTTCCTTTGGCGCGGAAATGGAATTCTATCTTTTCAAAACAGACGAAAACGGTAAAAGAACACAGGAACCCTATGATGAGGCGGGCTATATGGATATTGCGCCGGAGGACAGGGGAGAGAACGTGCGGCGGGAGATCTGCCTCACATTAGAGCAGATGGGCATTCAGCCGGAAAGCTCTCATCATGAAGAGGGACATGGGCAAAATGAGATTGATTTTCGTTTTTCCGCCCCGCTGACAGCGGCGGATAACGCGGTCACCTTCCGCTCGGTCGTGCAGGCGATCGCCGTGCATAACGGGCTGTATGCGGACTTTTCGCCAAAACCGCTGAACGACCAGCCCGGCAGCGGCATGCATATCAACATATCGGTCAAGAAGGACGGGAAAGCAGATTGCCTGCCATACCTGATCTCCGGCATATTGGAGCAGGTGTACGACATGACGGTGTTTTTGAATCCCTTAAAAAACTCCTTTGACAGGCTTGGCGCCAATAAAGCGCCGGGATACATTACGTGGTCCTCCGAAAACCGCTCCCAATTGATCAGAATCCCAGCGGCAGAGGGCGAATACAGGCGGGTGGAGCTGCGTTCCGCAGATGTTGCCTGTAACCCGTATCTGGCATTTTCGCTGCTGTTACAGGCAGGAATGAACGGCATCGAGCAAAAGCTTACTGTGCCGGACAGTGCGGATTTCAATTTGTATACCGCTCCTGCCGATGTACTGCGGCGATACCGGCGGCTTCCGCAAACGCTGGAGGAGGCCATGCAGGCGGCGGCAAAAAGCGCGTTTATTAAGGCGCAGCTGCCAAACAGCGTGATTCGTGCTTATTGCGAGCGATAAGCACGCTTATAGTATCGGGAAGGGAGTGAAGCAAAATGGTGTTTCAGGAACGCACATACAGCGTTCTTGTGGTGTCAGCGGCAGAAAAATTCAATGCCGCCACCGTTACGCTGCTCCCTGTAACGGATTACTACCCGGTCACGCTGGTAAACAGCGTAGGTGCGGCGCAGCGGGCGCTTCTGGGGCAAAGCTACGATATCGTGATCATCAACGCGCCGCTGCCGGATGATTTTGGCATGCGCCTTGCCATAGACGTTTGCTGCGGCAGCAGCGCGGGGGTGCTGCTTCTGGTAAAAGCCGAGGTATATCATGATATCGATTCCAAGGTGGTGGAATACGGCGTTGTAACGCTGTCAAAACCCACGTCTCTTTCGCTGGTATCGCAAACGGTAAGAGGCCTTTGCGCCACACGGGAACGTTTACGGCGAATGGAGGAAAAGCAGAAGACCGTGGAGGAAAAGATAGAGGAGCTACGTTTGGTGAACCGCGCAAAATGGCTTTTAATAGAGTGCCTGCGCATGACGGAGGCGGACGCGCACCGCTACATCGAAAAGCAGGCTATGGACTTGCGCACATCCAAACGGGAGGTTGCCGAGGGCATCATCAAAACCTATCAGTAATGCGGTAAAAAGACGGGTAGTATATAGAGATTTCGATTGACAAAACAGGCGCTGTATTGTATCATAACGCGGTTGAACAAAGGCGTTCATCTGGGTTCGTGTCCCCGGATGGGCGCTTTTTTATTTTAAACAGGAGGGATCGCTATGGCTAAGTTCATTTTCGTAACAGGCGGTGTGGTGTCCGGGTTGGGAAAAGGCATTACAGCAGCATCGCTGGGGCGGCTGTTAAAGGCGCGCGGCCTCAAGGTGGCGGCGCAAAAGTTGGACCCTTATATCAATGTAGACCCCGGCACCATGAGCCCATACCAGCACGGCGAGGTGTATGTAACCGAGGACGGCTCGGAAACCGACTTGGACTTAGGGCATTATGAGCGGTTCATCGACGAAGACCTAAATAGGTTTTCCAACCTGACATCCGGCAAGGTATACTGGAACGTACTCAACAAGGAGCGACAGGGCGAATACTTGGGGGAGACCGTACAGGTGATACCCCACATTACAAACGAAATCAAGACGTTCATTTACGGGCTTTCGGAAAAGACTGGGGCGGACGTGGTCATTACAGAGGTGGGCGGCACCACGGGAGACATCGAAAGTCAGCCGTTTTTAGAGGCCATCCGGCAGGTAGCGCTGGAGGTTGGGCACGCCAATGCGTTCTTTATCCACGTAACGCTGGTGCCGTACCTGCACGGCTCCGAGGAGCATAAATCCAAGCCCACCCAGCATTCCGTGAAGGAGCTGCAGGGCATGGGCATTACGCCGAATATGATCGTACTGCGGTGCGACGAGCCACTGGAGCCCGCCATATTCAAAAAGATCGCATTGTTTTGCAACGTAAAGCCGGATTGCGTGATAGAGAACCTAACGATTCCCGTACTGTACGAAGCGCCGTTGATGCTGGAAAAGCAGAACTTTTCCGGCGTGGTGTGCCGGGAGCTGCAAATTGATGCACCTGCTCCCAACCTTTTGGAGTGGAGCGACATGGTAGCGCGTATCCACGCCAGAAAAGAGAACGTAACGATTGCGCTTGTGGGTAAGTATGTACAACTGCACGATGCGTATTTGTCCGTGGCAGAGGCGTTGCGGCATGCCGGGTATGAGGTGGGGGCACATGTGAAGATACACTGGGTGGATAGCGAAACTGTTACACAGGAGAATGCCGCGGAGGTGTTTTCCGGCTGTGACGGTATGATCGTACCCGGCGGGTTCGGCAGCCGCGGAATTGAGGGGATGATCACAGCCGCCGCCTATGCCCGTACACATCAACTGCCGTATTTGGGCATTTGCCTTGGTATGCAGATCGCAGTCATTGAATTTGCACGGCATGTATGCGGCGTAACAGATGCGGACTCCGGGGAGTTCTCACCGGATTGCATAAACAAGGTGATCGACTTTATGCCGGATCAGCGGGAGGATATGGATAAAGGCGGTACCATGCGCTTAGGGGCATACCCCTGCCAAGCGGCAGCAGGCTCGCTTTTAGAGCGCTGTTACAAAACATCCCTCATTAGCGAGCGGCACCGGCACAGGTATGAATTCAACAATGATTACCGGCAGGTCATGACGGAGCATGGGTTAGTTATCGGCGGCCTATCGCCGGACGGCAGAATCGTGGAAACCATTGAGCTTCCACAGCATCCCTTTTACATCGGCGTGCAGTATCATCCGGAATTCAAGAGCCGTCCCAACCGTGCGCACCCGCTGTTTACCGGGTTGCTCCGCGCCGCCATTGAGAACGCAAAGAGATAAACGATCTGTATTTAAAGAATTCATGGTTTGTGGAGAATAGAACCGTTATGCATAGGGAGCAGTGATGCTCCCTACTTTTGCTATTCTTCTGCATCATTTCGCTGTGAGATATGCTATAATTTAAGAAAAGCATCAGGAGGAGAGCCCATGCATAACGGCGCAGAACATTCCCATACACATGTATCCGATCCGGAAGAAAACAAGGCGCTTTTAGCGTATATGCTCGATCACAATGCGCACCATGCGGAAGAGCTGCATACGCTTGCCCACGGCTGTGAAACGGTCAATGCGCAGGCGGCAGCGCTGCTGCACGAGGCAGTGGCGGAGTTGACCGCCAGCAACGAAAAAATCAAAAAAGCGCTCCAACTGCTTACAAAGGAGTAAACCATGTGCCTTTCCACTATCTATGCAGACGCTTTGCCGGAGCCCGTTGGTACAAATATCTGCCGCATCCATGTGGAAAACGGCTGCATCGTTGCCGTTGATATCATGGGGCGGGAGATCAGGCTTGAAGGGGTCATCGAGGAAGTTGACCTTCTGGAAAACATTGTACGCGTACGGCAAATCGCCTGCTAGTATTACTGCTTCTCTATATTATTGTGCTTTCAACCAGACCCGGCAAAGGGGGTAACGTGAATTGCGCATACTGGTCGTGGAGGATTCACGCGATCTTAACCGCGTGATCGTAAAAACCTTGGCAAGCGAGGGTTACGCTGTAGACGGCTGTTTTGACGGTGAGGAAGCGCTAACGTTTCTTGTCGGCCAACAGTACGACTGCATTATTGTGGATGTTATGATGCCCAAGCTCGACGGGTTTTCGCTGGTGAAGCGGCTGCGTGCGGAGGGGAATGCTACGCCCGTGCTGTTTTTAACCGCACGCGACAGCGTTGAAGACAAGGTAAAGGGGCTGGACATGGGCGGGGATTACTATCTGGTGAAGCCGTTTCATTACGACGAGCTGCTTGCCTGCGTACGCGCGATCACCAGAAAGTACACGGATAACCGCACCAATGTGTATACGCTTGCAGATCTGTCTATAGATACGGCGGCGCATACCGTTACGCGGGCGGGGCGCGACATTCGCCTTTCTGCGAAGGAGTTTGCACTGCTGGAGTATCTCATTTGCAATAAAGGCGCGGTTCTTTCGCGTGAAACGATAGAAAACCACATCTGGAATTACGATTATGAGGGCGGCACGAACGTGGTAGACGTTTACATCAGCTACCTAAGAAAAAAGATAGACGACGGTTTTGATAAAAAGCTTATTCAAACCGTTTGGGGGCGCGGATGGACGATCAGCGAGGCAGAAAAATGAACCTGCTGACAGTACGCGTACGAATCATGCTGTGGTTTACGCTGATGATGACGGCGATACTGGCGATCGCGGTTGTATTTGTTTCGCTCATGGCAAAGGATGCCTCCGGCGGAAATGCCGAGCGGCAGTTGGTTGACGCGGTCTCTCACAATGTGCGTGAGTTGGACTATGACAACGGCCTTATTGATGTGGATGAATTCGATATTTATCGCGGCGGCGTGTTTACCGAAGTGTACGATATGCAGGGCAACCTGCTTGCTGGCGCAAAGGTGATTGCATTTGATGGAGACAACACCTTTGAAAATGCAATTTTGCGCTGCGTAACCGTAAACGGCGAGCAGTATCTTGTGCTTGACCAGCTTGCCGATAATCCGGAAGGCGGCGTATGGGTTCGCGGGGTCACAAGCGCGGAGAACGGCAACGATGCCATAAACGTGCTGGCAAAGCTATTGATCATTCTTTTGCCGGTATTGCTCGGATTAACGTTGTTAGGCGGTTGGTTCATTGCCGGACGCGCCATGCGACCGGTACGGCAGATCACCGATGCTGCCAACGCCATTAGCAGCGGCGACGATCTATCGGCTCGTATTGGCCTAGCACCCGGACGTGACGAGATCCATCGGCTTGCCGCCACATTTGACCGTATGTTTGAACGGCTGGAGCGTTCCTTCCAGGCAGAAAAGCAGTTTGCTTCCGACACCTCGCATGAACTCAGAACGCCAACAGCCGTGATTCTTGCGGAGTGCGAGTTGGCGGAGCGCACGGCGAAAACGGCGGGGGAGTATGCCGAATCCGTCGCGGTTATCAAGCGGCAGGCAAACAGCATGTCCGCAATTATCGAACAGCTGTTAAGAAGCGCCAGGCTAACACGGGGCACGGAAACACTATGCTTCCAGCCGCAGGATATTTCAACGCTCGTTCGCGTTTGCTGTGAGGATGCGGCAATATCGTGCAACGATACGCGTATTATAACGGATGTTGCGAAAGACATCGTTGCCCAAGTGGACGCTTCGCTTTTCACCTCGCTTGTTAGAAACCTGCTAGATAACGCTGTAAAGTATGGCGGCGGTACGGTTGCGGTATCCTTACGCCAAGCAGATAGCGGTATGATACAGCTTTGCGTTAAGGACAACGGCGCGGGAATCCCCAAAGCCGATATGGAAAAGATATGGCAGCGCTTCTGGCGTGCGGACGGCGCACGTACCCAGGGCGATGGCAGCGGGCTTGGATTGTACCTTGTGCGGCAGATAGCAAAAGTGCACGGGGGAACCATCACATGCGAAAGCACCGAGGGCGTTGGC
This sequence comes from uncultured Oscillospiraceae bacterium, assembly GCA_964476505.1. Lineage (GTDB taxonomy): Bacteria > Bacillota > Clostridia > Christensenellales > CAG-138 > CAYZAW01. The sequence goes on from CAYZAW010000018.1 coordinate 7,508, forward strand.
ACAGCGTTTACGTTCAATTTTAATAAAGAACTGCCGGATCATAATATTTAAAAATAATTCGTCTTTCTAATAAATTTTTAAGAAGTGCATGCTATGCTGTTCCCATAAAGAAAAGAAAGGGGAACAGTAAAATGACTGCAAACCATACTTATATTGGAATGGATCATGCAAAGACCGTACTTTTAAACGAGACGCGTACGCGCAGGGAGGATGCAGTGTTTACCGAATGCACGCTGGAACACGATGCCACAGGTGCGCTGTATCACATCCTATTCAATGCAAATGGCATGGACTATGAGTGCTATGTGAACGCAATGACAGCAGAGGTACCGGGGCTCTTTTCTGAGCCGGAGCAGGAAATGAAGAAGGATATGAATATCTGTGCGTAAGGCATAGCAGCAATAAGGCCTGTGAACCCGATGAAAAGCCCCATAGCAGAAACGCTACGGGGCTTTGTTGATACCTTTGTACTGTTCGGCTGCATGTAGGAGTAGCCGTCATGGTACTTTAAAACTACTCAGTCTTCTGCGCCTTGCCGAAATGCAGCTCCTTCATACCTTCTACCTCGTCGCAAACGGGCTTTAAGGAACAGGAGGCGCAGTCCGTAGGAAGACCTTCCATGATTTTTGACAGCGTGAGCAATATGTCCTTGGAAGACGCGGCGGCTTTTTGCAAAGCGGCGTAATCCGCATCCGGTGCCGTAATAAACAGCAGCTTAACGGCAAGCACGTGCGGGTCTTGCTTGTAGCGGTTAATAAACGCGTTGCCAACAGTCTCAAAGCTGATACCCTCGTTCACAGCCGCCTTGCTCAGGCGTACCTGCTCACGGCCTGCGTCGGAGGAGGTGCGAAGCATAAACCCCTTGGGAAACACATGGTACTTCACAAAGTCCATATGCTGAATGGCACGAAACGCCGCGTCAGTATCCTCTCCGTTTTCTCCGGCGATATTCCCAACGCGTAAAAACGCAATGCGGGCATAGGGCATATTCGGAACCGTTTTATCAAGGTCGCTGCCGTATACTAAGATTTCATCCGCCGGAACCAAGCCCGCGTCCGATGTTACGCAGGTATAGCTGACACCTTGCGTGCTGCCAAGCTCGCAGGCAGAATCTCGCAGCATGACCATTTCAAAGCTCTTGCTTTCTGGCCATGCCTTTTCCGGCGTATATGGGTAACGTTGGGGAGCAGCAGTGCCTACGTGCTCCCCAACGCTACGAATCAATGCATCAAACAGCTTCATGCTTAGAACTTGATATCCGTCTTTTTACGGTCAAATATCTTGTTGACCTGCACATAGCACCAGCCCAACAGCTTCTGATCGAGGTTCCAGAAATAAACGATGAACAGTAGAGCCATCAGAGCTGCCAACACGATCAATACGATCCAGTACCAAGCCATACTTTACTCCTTTGCCAAGCCCTTCTGGCGGGCGTATTCCGCCGCGCCCAGTGCGCCCATCAGCTGCGGGTCGATATCCAGCTCCACAACCTTGAGCTTCAACACATGTTCAATGGCTTCCTTTAAGCCGTCGTTCTTCGCACAGCCGCCGGTGAGCGTGATGGAATCGGTAGCGCCGGCCTTCTTCGCCATTACGAAGCAGCGCTTTGCAACAGCCATCTCGATGCCCGCCGCAATTTCATCCATTGCCTTGCCCTCGCCAACAAGCGAGATGACCTCGGACTCCGCAAACACCGTACATTGCGCAGTGATGGGGATCACGTTTTTCGCCGTAAGCGAAAGCTTAGAGAACTCCGGAAGGGTCAGCTCAAAGCTTCGTGCCATTGCCTCAAAGAAGCGGCCTGTGCCTGCGGCGCATTTGTCGTTCATGGCAAAGTTCTTCACCGTACCGTCGTCGTCAATGGAAATGCCCTTAACGTCCTGCCCGCCGATGTCGATGATTGCCCGCACGCTGGGGTTGGTTACATGCACGCCCATGGCATGGCAGGAAATTTCAGAAATGTTCTCGTCTGCAAAGGGAACCTTGTTGCGCCCGTAGCCGGTACCGATCAGGTACGCCAGCTCGTCGCTGGAGGAGAGGCCAACCTTTGTCAACACTTCTTCCATCGCTTGCTTTGCCGAGGCTTCGGAATTGATCTTGCTGCGGATCGTAGTATCGGCAAGCATTTTACCGTCCTCATCCAAAATGACCGCCTTGGTATAAGTAGAACCAACATCACAACCGCCGAAATACTTCATATTCTGCTCCTTATAATCATTGTATTTTATTTCACTTACATACAAATTTCGTCGTCAAAGTCCATCAGGCTTGCGTCTACCGGTTCGGCACGCATCACCGTTTGCATGTACTGATTGACCTTGTCGCGCATGGTTTTGCGGGAAACCGTACGCGGATCCATCAAGTCATGCTCGATCCAGATCACGTGGTAGCCGCGCGCACGGCCTTGCTCATCCAAAATGCCCTGTACCGTTGCCATGTTTTTGCAGGCTACGTTCTGGTACATGATGATTACGTCCACGTTCCACGCCTCGCACTGCCGCCACAGCTCGTCCACAACGTTTTGATATCCGCCGTTGGTATGGCGGCGCATGACCATGCGCTCATACAGCCGGGCAAGATCGCGCAGCGCTTCTTCTTTGTCCTCGGTTTCCAACGGCTTGGTGTAATTGAGGCTTTCCATTTCCACCAGTACGTTGATACCCCAGCAATTTGCCAGCCAGTTGGAGAAGTTGGCGTAATAATGCGCCGGGCAGGACCAAACGATCGCACGGTGGCGCATTTTGCCCACCCAAGCCTCCTCGCGGCGTTCGTAAGCCTTTTGCAGCAGCTTATCTACCTTTTTGCAGGTTTTCATTACGCGCGGGTCAATACCGCCGTCCATTTCGTAGTTCCACTTGCGGAACAACTCGTAGCTGGGGCCAATGATCTGCGGATAATCGGTTTTGTTGATATCCCATTTTTCCAGCTCGAATTTCGTTTCCTGATTGAAACGCTTCATGGCGGCAAAGTATGCATCCCAGCTCCACTTTGCACCGGTCTGATCCTCAATGAATTTGATGCAGTTGCGGATATCCTCCGCACCCATCTGCACGGTCTCCTCGTCCTCATAGCGCACGGGGAAGCACAGGTGGAACACGGGCAGATCCGGGAAGCGGCGGGACATATAGCTGGAAGCCATGGTGGAACCGTCGCAGGGCATGGAGCTTGAAATGAAGCACGAGCCCATGTGCGGCAGTGCGTCGATCACCAGCGCGCCGCATTCGGAGGAGGGAACGGGGCAGGTGTCGGCCGGAAGCCCGAAGGACTCCACTGCGTCGATATACGGCACGCAGGTGAGCTGGTCGATCTCGGAAACCAGGAACACGGGCATCAGCTGGTAGGGGATACCCAACAGATCCGGGAAGCCCGCAATGATTTGCCCCATAGTCATTTCGTCAAACAGCACGACCTTTTTGTTTAGCTCCGTGCTGTTGCCGTTTTTCTTGTCGCACTTGGCAAGGAATACCAAGTTCTCCGCAACATAACGGAAAATGTCCATGGTCATCAAATGACTCATCTTCAAGGCTTTTCCGCGCTGGCCCATCGTGTTCTTATCCAAGAAGCCCACGCAGCACATATAGGAAATCATCCAGCGATACCAAAGGGTGGTGTTTAGCGCCGGGAACAGATCCTTGGAGAAGGTAACGAGCAGCATCCCCCACATCTTCAGCCAGCCAAAGAAGTCGATGCCGGTGCTTTTTACCCCACGCCACTCGCGGCGTACGGGAACCATATCGCCTTTGCGGTACAGCTTACCGAGGTTTTTCTCGCCGTTGATGAATACGTCCCAGCGCCCGCGGTGACCGATTTTAAAGAAGGTTTTCCAGCCCTCGCGAGAGCGCCTTGCATTGTCTGCGGCATGGAACTTCTTTCGCGCCTTGATGGCCGCTTTATCCCGCTCACGATAGAGCTCTTTGGCAATGGAGATGAATTCCTTTCGGTTTTCCTTCTGCAGCGCCTTGTCCGGATGATCCTTGGCACGGAAGAATTTTGGATTCGGGAATTTGTTTGCCATTACTTTTTCCCTCCGTTCTTCTGGATTTTCTTGATCTCCAGAGATTCCACAAATGCCTGAACCCGGGTGCGAAGCTGCCCGGAATGGCTGCTGTCGTACAGCCTGTCTATCGAAAGCACAGGCCAGCCGTATTCCTCCGTCATGATATGGGTAACAAGCGCGCGCTCAAAGCCCCAGTAGTCGCAATACTTCATTTGCTCGTAGATGATGCCGTCCGCCTTATATTCCTTGGCAAGCCGGTCAGCCGTATCGCGCCGCTGCTGCACTTTGTCGTCTGCGATATAGCGCGCGCACTCGGAATGCTGCATAATGTGCAGGCAAATTTGCGTGAGCGCATCCGTATCATCGGTAAGCTCGATCAATTCGCGCCCGGGTGTGGAACCGAAGCAGAAGCGGTCGGAAACGATCTGCGCGCCGCACTGCTCGATCAGCTTTGTTAGGTTCAGGTCGTCTACCTCGCTGCCGACAACGGCAACGCGGGCGCGGAAGGGGGATTTTGCATCCGGTACCCGCGCTTTGATCTCCTCAAGCGTTTCGCGAAGATAGGGGAGAATCAGCTGCTTCGGGCAGGTGTAGCTCACAAGGTTCAGCACATGGAACTCGTAACCCGTTACAACGGGCTTTTCCTGCTTTCTAAGCTCACCGATCTCGCTGATGATGCGGCAAACCTCGTTATGCTCCTCCACAGCCTTACGAATGGCGGCGTCGGAGGTGTCTACGCCGTAGTTCTCGGTCAATCGGTCAAGCAGGCGCAGGCGCATCTGCTTCACGTATGAATCCAAGGTGTAGCTTTCAATTTTATAAGGTATGTCGCAGTGGGTCACAAAAAACTTGGGGTTGGTGTTTACGTTTAGAATCTCAAAATGCTCCATGGCACGGTTCATCATGGAGCAAGCATCAACACCGGCAACGGCATCTAAAAACTGATAGCCGCCCTCTATGGCCCGTTCCAGCAGCGCCCGCGCAAATTCGCAGGTGTAGTTGGACATGTAGTAGGTTGCAATGTCCAACGAACCCGTTCTTGGCGCACGAAGCCGAACGGAAAAGCAGTTGCCAACGTTTAAAAGCGGCTCGGGAATGTGGTAACAGGTGTAACCCACGGCGAGTCCGCCCTCGGCTTTTGCTTTTTTGACCAGTTCGTTGTCGGCATCGTCCAGCAGGGTTTCAAAGAACAAGAGGTGCTTTAGATCTTTCAAATACTCTCACGCCTTTCTTCCATTACTATCGGATTGATTGCGTCCGGTTTTTCTTTATAACAAACAAATGAAATTCGGTACTTTAAAGAACATCCAGAATATTTAGCGCCAGCCGTGCGCCGCTAAGAACAGGGGAGGCGGCAGGAAGTGTAAAAATGCTGTTGCCGCGCACTTCGTTAACGGCATGCACGCCGTCGTTGCCTATGCAACAAAGGATGGGAACGCCAGGAATTTGTATGCTGTCTGCAGGAATCTCTTCCGGCAGACGGTTTATGATAGCACCACAGCGCTCAAACTGCACCAACGGCTTTGCCACGCGGCAGATCGTTTCTGCCACCTGCGTACCCTTGCGGCTGGCATCCGTTACAAGAACAAGGTGGGTCACCTTTTCCATCACGCGCCGATTGACCTGCTCTATGCCTGCCTCGCCGTCGATTACGATATAATCAAAGCTGCGGGAAATCATCCGAATAACTTCTTTAAGATAGGCGTTTACCTGGCAGTAACAGCCCGCGGTTTCGGGGCGGCCAATGGCAAGAAAGGAAAAGCCCGCTTCCTCAACCAGCGTATCAAGAATGCGATATCGCGCCTCGCCCAAAAGCTCAACGGCCTTATGGGGCGCGCCGCTTTCGGCAATATCGATCACGCTGTTTCGAATATCGTTAACCGTAGAAGCGACCTCCACGCCAAGCGCGGTTGCCAATCCAACGGCAGGGTCGGCATCGATAGCCAAGATTTTTGCGTCCGGATGCTCCTCCATCAAAATGCGCACAAAAGCAGCGGACAAGGTCGTTTTACCCACTCCGCCTTTACCGGCCAATGCGATAACTTTCGTTTCGGCCAAATGAAAGCTCCCCCGATACTGCGGTTCGAAATGATACCGCGTAATAAGATCGGAACGGAAATGCTCTTTGACGTTCCGTGTTTATGATAATAACACGCTCATGTCAAAAATACAACACAATGGTTGCAATAACGACACATCCATGTTAAAATCGCAATCGAACGATTTCGTTACACACATATTTCTTTCAGATGTTTGAACGACTTAAATGTCCACACCAAACAATCAAAAAAAACTAAAAAGCTGGTACAATTTATGAGAGATCTAAAGCATCTTATCTACTTTGAAGACCTCTTGACGGAAGCGAATAACGCGCTGGTACAGCAGGGGAAAGCAGACGGGAATTTAGCGCTTGGCTATACCTGTTTCTTTATGCCCGAAGTGCTGCTGGACTTGCCCGGATGCTTCTCGGTGCGCCTGCGCGCGCCGCGCTGCGTTTCGCCGGACATTGCAACCTACTATATGTCCGGGCGCACCTGTCACTACGGAAGAAGCCTTTTGGAGCGTGCGCTGGAGGGCGGTTACAACTTCCTTGACGCGCAGCTTGCCACCGAAACCTGCACCGTTACCTGCCGCTTTCAGGAGCACATTCAGCAAAAGCATCTTGATACCGTCAGCGACATGCGCATCATCGATAACGACAATTTCCAGTGCTCCTTTACGGATGTTCCATTCAAAAAGACGCAAAACAGCATCGATCATTACGAGGAACAGTTACAGGCGCATGTGCTGAACTTCTTGCACGACCGTTACAATGTGGATGTTTCTGATGAAGCGCTGTTGACAGCAATCGAGCAGCACAACGAGGTTTGCCGGTTGATACAGGAGATCGGTTCTTACCGCAAGCTGGACGAGCCCACAATCACCGGCTACGAATTCCACGTGCTGGTGCTTGCCACCATGACCTGCCCCAAGTATTTGATACTTGATAAGCTCCGCGAAACGGCAGAGGAGCTAAAAGCCCGTAAGCCCGATGCAAAAAAGGCGTTCCGCTGCAAGGTGATGCTTGCCGGCAGCGAGAACGACGATCCGGATTTCACAAAGCTCATCGAGTCCTGCGGCGCGTTGGTCGTAGCAGACAGATACTGCTACGGCGCTGCGGAATCCCGTGTTCCCATCGAAATACAGGATGGAGAAACGCCGCTACGCGCTATCGCCCGCCATTATTTAATGACGAGCTGCTGCCCGCGCTTTATGGGGCAGGACGAAATGCGTCAGCGCAAGGCGCACATTGCCGATATGGCAAAGGAATACAATGCAGACGGCATCATTGTAGTATCCAACAAGTTTTGCGAGTATTGGAGCTATGAACGCGTGATCGATACCGTTGTGCTGCAACGTGACTTTGGCTTCCCCGTATGCTCCATAGAGAAGGAGTATCTCAATTCCGCCTCCGGTCAGCTTCGCACCCGCTTCCAAGCGTTTGTGGAGAGCATTGAAATCAAAAAGATACAGGAGGGTGCGGCAAAATGAAATCGACCGATGCAACGAAGCCCGCAAGCTTTAGCATGAAAAAGGCGTTACATGATTTCTGGTACGGCAAGCCGCATGGCGAACGCCGTTTGGGAGACCTGTATCAGCCCAAAACCGGTTTGTACAAGCACCGCGAATGGCGCGGCGTAAAAGACACCTTTTATTACTTCAACCGCGTTTGGCTTTACAACTACGCGATGATGGTAAAAGACATCATGCGTTACGGCGGCCTTGGCGTGTTTATGAAGGGCTTGATGCGTTACCGCTGGATGGGGCAAACGTATCTGCCGGTTTTACACTGGTTCGACCGCGGCATGGAAGGGCTTCGCGGCGAAGCGCTTCGCGCATGCCCGTGGCACTATCGCGGCATGGTCAACGCCACCATTTATCAGTTCATGACCATGTTCTCAAACGATCAGAACATCAACAAATCAAAAGCCTCCAAAGCGCGTCACGATAAAACCATGGCGCATGATGAAACGGTTTGGGGCGGTATTTTCTATCCCTTCAAAAACGTTACCAATATCCCGCTGCAAATGATACCGTATTTTGTTACCTGCCATGTAAACAACCATACGGTGTTGAATTACATTGATGCGGTACAGTCCATCGGCCTTCCCGGCGATCCTTGCCCCATGTGTCAGGCGGAGGCGGGGTTGTTCGTGCAGGACGATGTGCCGGATTATTATACGGCGGTCGTTACCAGCAACGAGGCCTGCGACGGCAGCGTTGCCACCTCCATTTTGCAGGATTGGCTGATCGATAAACCCCTGTTTGCCATGCCCCAGCCCATGCAGTTTGACGACCCGCTGGTGCAAAAGCATTGCCAAAAAGAAATAGAGCAGGCTTGGCGTTTCATTTCGGAGCAGACGGGCGAGCCCTTTGATTATGAGGAGCTTTGCCGCTGCTTAGAAAGCCAGAACAAGCTGCAGCGCTTTGAGTGGGAAAAATGGGATGTGGCAGCCAATACGCCGTATTATCCAATCAACGGCGTTTCGCAAGCGCTTTACCGCATTTACCAAAGCCAGTTTGGAGACCTTCCCATCTGGCATTTCGTGGACGATAAAGTACGCAAAATTATGGACAAGTGCGTTGACAGGAAAACGGAGTGCTTCCCGAAGACCCGCCACCGCATGATCGCATGGTCCTGTGCGCCGCTGTATTATTCCAACTGGTGCACATGGGCGTATAACTGCTGGGGCATCAACTGCGTGATCAATATGGACTCGCTGATGTTTGACATGGTCATCCGCACCGACGGATACGAAAACACCCTCACGGATATCGCCACCTACAACGAATGGGCACCTATGCGCCGCATGGCGGTTGGCGGTATGAAGCACATCTTCGAGCTGTGGGAAAACATGGATCGCTTCAACTGCGACATGGTCATGATGTACGATCAGCTGCAGTGCAAGGGTATGCAGGGCGTTCACGGCTTGTTCGAGGATGAGTTCCGCGCCCGCAACATCCACGCCATATGGATGCCGCACGCGCTGCCCGATAAGCGCACGGTTTCCCGGGCGGAAATTCGGCAGATCATCAACGAATACATGTTCACCGTTATGCATGAGCAGCCGTTGGATCCGTCGCTGCTGGACTTTGACGATTCCGATAGCTGGTAAGGGAGGAGAAACAGTATGTTGATCGCATTAAAGGTGCTAGGGATTATTGCCGCAGTCGTTGCCGGGCTGTATGTGCTGCTGTTCATCGTGTTCTATTTCGATTTGGACGGCAAGCTGCTGTTCCGCGTTGTGGAGCCCGCGCTTTGCAAGCGCTACAATAAGCTGGAGCGAAAAGACCCGCTAAAGGCAAAATACGATATGGATAAGCCCCATTACGAATACGAAGCCAAGGAATAACCGCGTATTATTGAAAGGAGTGATTTCCCTAATGGACAAGCAATACGAAGCTCTGTTTACCCCGTGGAAGATCGGAAATGTAGAAATCAAGAACCGCATCGTAATGACCTCAATGGGCGGCACGTCTCTCTTTGGATGGATGGAGCCGAACCACTTTGACAAGGAAGCCGCCGCGTTCTTTATGGAGCGCGCCAAGAACAACGTGGGCTTGATATTGCCGGGTATTGCGCCGCTGATGGATACCATCGGCTGCCGCTGGCTGTATCAAAACAAGGGCATGTTCAAGGAGCTCAAGGAATACATGACCGAGTTCCATAAAACCGGTGCCAAGCTGTTCGTGCAGTTGACCGCAGGCTTCGGACGCTCCTTTGCTATCACCAAGCCCCTTGTGATGCTGATGAACAACAAGGTGATCGGCGCATTGGCAAGCCCGGTAGTCAACGCGCAGTTGTTATGCGCAAGCCCCAGCGAGCTTCCTAACCGCTGGGACGATACCGTTACCTGCCGCGCACTTACCGTGAAGGAAATCGAGCACATGGTGGAGGCGTTTGCCAAGACCGCAAAGCTCTGCATGGACGCTGGTGTAGACGGCGTGGAGGTGCACGCGGTACATGAGGGTTACCTCATCGACCAGTTTACTTACGGCTATACCAACAAGCGTACCGACCAGTACGGCGGTTCGTTTGAAAACCGTTACCGTTTCCCGGTGGATATCGTAAAGGCCATCAAGGGCGCATGCGGCAAGGACTTCCCCGTATCGCTCCGTTATTCTGTCGTTTCCAAAACCAAGGGCTTTGGCAAGGGCGCGGTGCCCGGCGAAGAATTCGTTGAGGTTGGCCGCGACATGGCGGAGAGCGAACGTGCTGCAAAGTATCTGCAAGATGCCGGCTACGATATGCTAAACTCCGACAACGGCACATATGACGCTTGGTATTGGGCGCATCCGCCGCAATACATGCCCCAGAACTGCAATCTGGAGGATGTTGCGCATATCCGCAAGTTTGTGGATATCCCGGTGGTTTGCGCAGGCCGTATGGAGCCGGACGTTGCCGCAGAAGCCATCAAGGACGGGCGCATCGATGCCATGGGTGTTGCGCGTCAGTTCCTGACCGATCCGGAATGGATCACCAAGCTGATGGAAGGCCGCATGGAAGACATCCAGCCCTGCATCTGCTGCCATAACGGCTGCTTCAATATGTGCCATTACAAGGGTGTTGCAAACGATCAGGATATGAGCGACACCAAGGGCATGGCACGCTGCGCGTTGAACCCCATGACCATGCAGAGCAAAAAGTATAAGATCGAGCCCGCTGCGAAGAAGAAGAACATCGCGGTCATCGGCGGCGGCATCGGCGGCATGGAGGTTGCGCGTGTTGCGGCGCTTCGCGGGCACGATGTAACCATTTACGAAAAGAGCGACAAGCTTGGCGGTATCTTTATTGCCGCGGCGGCACCGTCGTTTAAGGAGAAGGATCGTGCGCTCATCGAATGGTACAAGCGCGAGATCGAAAAGCTTAGTAACATCACCGTAAAGCTTGGCACGGAGGTCAAAGATGTTGCATCCTTAGGCGCGGACGAGGTGATCGTAGCTACCGGTTCCACCGCACGCACGATTCCCGTGAAGGGCGTGAAAGAATACGGCATCGAAGCCGTGGATTACCTGCTGGGCAAAAAGACCGTCGGCGAAAAGGTCATAATCGTGGGCGGCGGACTTACCGGCTGCGAGATCGCGTACGATTTATACCTTGCAGGCAAAAAGCCTGTGATCGTTGAAATGAAGAACGATTTGATCGCGGTCAAGGGCGTATGCCTTGCCAACACCAGCTATCTGCGCGACTTCTTTGAGGCAAACAAGGTACCCGTTTACCTCGAAACGAAGCTTGGCGAGGTTCTGGAAGACGGCGTGATGGTGGTGGATAAGGACGGCAAGTCCTTCAAGCTGGAGGGCGACAGCGTTATCATGTCGGTAGGCTACAAGTCCACACCATTGGTACCGGAAGGCGGCAACGTGCATCTTGTTGGCGATGCGGGTAAAATCGGCAACCTGCGCACCGTTGTTTGGAACGCGTGGGATGTTGCAATGAAGCTGTAATACCGCAAACAGCGAATCGCGAAGCCCCGAAAGCTGCTGCTTTCGGGGCTTTCACATAAATGGAGAAACCGAATGATATGCAATGCTTGCATAAAATGCTATACTTATTAAAACAAAACAAGAGCAGGGGAATGAAACATGAAATTGTTTTTCAAAGCGCTGATAAAGCTTTTAGGCGGTATGGCGGCCATCGCACTGCTGCTGTTTCTTCCGGCAGGCACCTACCTGTATCCAAACGGGCTGCTGTTTTGCGCACTGCTGTTTATTCCCATGTTGATCGTTGGGGTGTTGCTGTTTATTAAAGATAAAACATTGCTCGAAAAACGCCTCAACAGCAACGAAAAAGAGGATGCGCAAAAGGTTGTACTTCTGGTTTCAACGCTCGAATTCATTGGCTGCTTTATCACGGCGGGGCTGGATTTTCGGTATGGTTGGACGCATGTTCCAACTGCTGTTGTAATAATTGCATCAGTATTGTTCATCTGCGCGTATTTGCTTTATGCAGAAGTGATGCGCGAAAACGCATATCTTTCCCGAACGGTTGAAGTGCAGGAAAATCAAAAGGTGGTTTCCACTGGCCTTTACGGTATCGTGCGCCATCCGATGTATATGGCAACTTGGCTGCTTTTTACAATGATGCCCATTGTTCTTGGCTCATGGATCGCGCTCCTTTTCATGATCCCGCTGCCGTTTATCCTTGCAAAACGCATACATAACGAGGAAGAGGTATTAAAAGCCGGACTGGATGGTTATGCGGAATATGTAAAAAAGGTGAAGTATCGGATGATACCGTTCATTTGGTAAAGATACGCTTATACAAAACGCTGCCGGAATAAGGAGTTACAATGACTGTAAAAACACAAAAAAAGGATGGCATTACCTGGATGGCGCAGGCGCATGGCCCCACGCTTGGCTTTGTGGATTGTGCGCTGTTGGAGGATAACGGCCTGTACTTTAAGGATTTGGCAAGGTGCGGCGAAGTATTGCCGTATGAAGACTGGCGGCTTGCCGCCAAGGAGCGCGCAAGGGACTTGGCAAAGCGCCTATCCGTTGAAGAAATTGCAGGACTCATGCTGTATTCTCCACATCAGCTTGTGCCGTTTTCCGATCAACATCTGCCCTTTCCCGGGCATTACAACGGCAAAACCTTTCAAGAAAGCGGCAAAGTGCCTTGGACGCTGACGGACGAACAGCAGGAGATGCTGCAAAACCGACATATCCGGCACTTTTTACAAATGAGAGTAATAGACGCAGCCACCTCGGCCAAGTGGAGCAACGGCTTACAGCAGGCGGCGGAAGGGCTTCCTTGGGGGATACCCGTTAACATTTCCACCGATCCGCGCCATGGCGCATCCTCATCCTCTGCAGAATTCAAGCACAGCGGTGGGGACGTTTCCAAATGGCCGGAGGGCGTTGGCATGGCGGCTGCCTTTTCACCGGAATTGGTGGAGCAGTTTGCAAAAATCGCCTCTACGGAATATCGTGCACTGGGAATCACCACCGCGTTGGGGCCGCAGATAGACCTTGCCACCGACCCGCGCTGGATGCGTTTTGAGGACACCTTCGGCGGCGATCTATCGCTTACAACACAATACACCAAGGCATATTGCGACGGCATGCAAACAACGGCGGGAACCGAGGATTCCGTTGATCCCGGCTGGGGGAGCAACAGTGTATCCACGATGGTCAAGCATTGGCCGGGCGGTGGAACGGGCGAAGGCGGGCGCGACGCGCATTACGCTTTTGGCGCTTATGCCGTATACCCGGGCGAGAAGTTTTGTGAGCATATGAAGCCCTTTACGCAGGGCGCTTTTAACCTAAACGGGCCAACCCAAAAAGCTGCCGCCGTTATGCCGTACTACACGGTCTCTTGGGGCGCTGACGCAAGGTACGGTAAAAACGTTGGAAATTCGTACAGTACCTATATGATACATGATCTCTTGCGCGAGCAGTACGGTTATGACGGTATCGTTTGCACGGACTGGGGCATTACCGCAGACCCGGCAAGAGAAATGGATGCCTTTGGCTCCCGTTGTTATGGCGTAGAAAGCCTTTCAGAGGCGGAGCGTCATTTGCTTTGCATACAAAACGGCGTAGATCAGTTTGGCGGCAACGACAGCATCGAACCGGTGTTGGCGGCGTATCGGCTGGGCTGTGAGCGCGTGGGAGAGCCTGCCATGCGTGCGCGTATGGAACGCTCCGCCGTACGGCTATTGACCGGCATGTTTAGAATGGGCTTGTTTGAAAACCCCTATTTGGATGCGGAACAAAGCGCTGCAATCGTTGGCTGCCAAGAATTTGTAGAAGCCGGATTAGAGGCGCAGCGGCGTTCTATCGTGATACTAAAAAACAAAAACAACGTGCTGCCGCTTACAAAAGGAATTAAACTCTATGTTCCAAAGCGCCAGATAGAAGCGCGCAAGGGCTTCTTCCGGCAAATGGAGCCGGCGCATACGGTGATACCTATCGCGCCTTGTAACGCGGAGGGTTACTTTACCCTTGTGGATACGCCTGATAAAGCCGATGCGGCGCTGGTCTGGATGGAAAGCCCGCTGTCCGATAACGGATACAACGAGCAGGACGTAAAAGCGGGCGGAAACGGATATCTTCCCATCAGCCTACAATACCGCCCGTACTGCGCCAAGCATGCCCGGGCACACAGCATCGCAGGAGGCGATTTCCGCGAAGAGAGCATAGATCGCAGTTATCAAAACAAAACCGCTACCGCCGCCAATGAGAGCGACTTGGATTCTCTTTTAGCTATGCGAAAAGCCATGGGGAATAAGCCTGTGATCGCGTGTATCGAAATGCACAATCCCGCCGTTCCTGCCGAATTTGAGCAGGCTGCAGATGCCATAGCGGTGCAGTTTGGCGTACAGCAGCAGGCGCTGTTTGACGTACTGTTTGGTGCGGCGCCCGCCCAAGGGCAATTACCCTTTGTGCTGCCTAAAAACATGGAAACCGTGGAGCGGCATTGCGAGGATGTATCGGACGATATGGAACCATATCAGGATGAAACCGGCAATATATACAGCTTCGGCTTTGGTTTGGAACTGTAACGTGCGGCGCAGAACCCCAAATATTCGCATTGCCATTGGGGTATGATCGGTATAGCTACACGTAATGCCTTAAATGACCAGAATCATACGTTTAATACATAACGAAAGTGAATTGACCGATTCATGAAATCAAATCGTTTCTTAACCATTTTTAGTATAACGCTTGCCGTGCTGATTGTTGCGGGGTGCTCCGCGTCCTTTCCCGTAAAATTCACGCCTGCACCGCTAACAGAACCTAAGATCACCGCAGAGCCAACCATAGCACCCACTGCAACGCCCGCACCGGATTATCAACAATTAGCAAAACAGGCGGAGCAGTCCTTTCGGGACAACTTTTATATCAAGCTGCACTCCCTTCCTTTGCTTGAGGAGAACACCGGCATAGGCGAATACATGGCGCAGGCGGATCAGTACAGCAGAATTGATAGGCTCTACCGCAATGCGGCAAGAAACGCATATATCGCCGCCAGTAAAAGCATCGGCTTTGCTGTGGAAGGCCCCGGCTGCTATGTAAACTGGGTGGATTGGCGGCTGTTGTTTTGCCTGTATAGAAGCTATGGCGAAGAAGATGTGCAGGGTGTTTTGCAAAAAGGGTTGCAGGTCACGTTTACTGTAAGTGAGAATGGTGCGTTTGCATCACTTGACCTTCCCCCAATATACACAATTCTTGAAAGCAGCGGCCCTTTAGATAACCGCGCTTTTTCTGCCGTGTTGGGATATGCATATTCGCTCACGGTATTTGGTGAAGACGGTATGGAGTATGAGTACATCCCATATATGTTCCCGGACGGCTACCTAGAGCAAATTGTTGATCCGCTGCCAGGCAAGCATATTAAAGACGGCTGGTATAAAAGCAGAGACGGCGGAAAGCGTTATCACACGGGTACCGATATTCGCGCGGACGAAGGTACGCCCATACGCTCCTGCACCGATGGCGTAGTGCAATTCAACGGCACAAACGAGGGGGCGGGCAACTACATCGTGATACTGGACCCCATGGGCTTTGCGTACCATTACTATCACATGGTGCAGCCCACGGATTTTTTAAAGCTGGGCGATACCGTGCATGCGGGTGATGTAATAGGCTATGTGGGCAACACCGGTTCTAGCTCCGCCAATCATCTGCACTTAAGCGTGCTGTCTCCCGAGATGTTAACAATCAACCCGTATACCATGCTAAAAGAAGTGCGAAGGCTGCAAAATGAATAAGCGTTTATAAAGATGAAAGCATGCGTGAACGCATGCCGCTGCAAAAGAGCCAAAGAGATTGATTTATAAGGGAGGAGAACAAATGCAGGAACAACCGTTTGCAATCGATAGTATGATGACCGAAAAAACATTGCGCGTAAAACAGGGCGCTATACATTACTGGGTCAATGCGTTCGAGCCCGGCAGAACCACGCTTGTATTTCTTCCGGGGCTTACGGCGGATCACAGGCTGTTTGAACGGC
The DNA here is from genome assembly GCA_964476505.1 of uncultured Oscillospiraceae bacterium. Taxonomy (GTDB): domain Bacteria; phylum Bacillota; class Clostridia; order Christensenellales; family CAG-138; genus CAYZAW01. The sequence goes on from CAYZAW010000018.1 coordinate 23,500, forward strand.
AGCTGGAGGCTTTTGCTCCCATCTGCAATGTTCTAATTTGGGATGCGCCCGGGCATTATATGTCAAGGCCGTTTACTCTTGATTTCACATTGATGGACAAAGCCTCGTGGCTCCATGAAATACTTCTTACTGAGCAGGTTAAAAAGCCGGTTTTCATCGGGCAGTCTATGGGCGGATATGTGTCGCAGTGCTATATGGAAAAGTACCCCGGCAGTATCAGCGCATTTATATCCATCGATTCCGCGCCGATCAAGAAAAAGTATATGACGGCAGCGGAAATATGGCTTATGAAGCGCACGGAGATGATTTATAAACCTTACCCGTGGAAGGCGCTTATCAAAAGCGGGGCAAAGGGCTGCGCCGAAACGGATTATGGGCAAAACCTGATGCGCGAGATGATGACAGGATACAATAAGGAGGACTATTGCGCACTGGTTTGCCACGGTTACCGGATGCTGGCAAACGCCGTGGACGCTGATCTGCCGTATGAAATCGACTGTCCCGCATTGTTGATCTGCGGGGAGCACGATGCAGCAGGCTCTACAAAGCGCTATAACAAGAGCTGGACACAGGAAGAAAACCTACCGCTGGAATGGATACCCAATGCGGGGCACAATTCCAATACCGACCAGCCGGAGAAGGTAAACAGCTCTATCAAAGCATTTCTTTCGCAATTGGGTTTGATATGATAGAACAACAGATGATAGATACCGGAAGCTAGTGTAGCTTGGTTCCGGTATCTATCGTTTACAGATTGACAGACGTATTTCCTTTGATATAATAGAATTAACAAATCATAGAATGGTTTATTAGATTATGAAAAAACGAATCGATAACGAACTGATTATGGATGCTGCGGTAGACTGCTTTTCAAAATACGGCTATAAAAAAACCACGCTGGAGGATATCGCCTCCGAGCTGGGTATTTTAGCAAGCAGCATTTACGCATACACGCAAAGCAAACGTGATTTATATGAAGAAGCGGTACGATATGTGCTTTTGCGTTGGCAAAACCGCGTGAAGGAGGCCGTTTGTAAAATCGCCTCTCCTCGCGAGAAGCTGATCGCGCTGATGCGTACTGCACTGCTTTACCTAAGTACGGACACTGCGTTTTGCGCGCTTCTAAAAAACGATCCTTCCATATTTCCCATGTTTCCAACTGCTGACCCTTATGAGGAGATCAACGGTGAATCCGTAATGATGCTTCAGCGCGTGTTGGAAGAGGGGGTAACGACCGGAGTATTCCGCAAAATGGATACATATGCCGTAGCGGATATCATTTTTTCCATGTATAAAAGCTTCATTATCCATGCGTATGTTAAAGGCGAAAAGGAGTATTTGGAGCAGTATATGGAAAACACCATCGATTTGATCGTAAACGGCGTAAACGAAAAGTAACGGCGGGAGCGCGCCGTAATAGAACCCAAAAAAAGAAAGGAGCAGGAATATGGCAGTACAGTATTTATCCGCCCAGTGGCGCGACGAGGTGGAGCGCAGGCTGAAAGAGGAATTAACGCCAGACAAAATGCATAACCTCACTTCCTCCATGAATAACAAATATTTGAATTGTCCGGGCGGCGGCGAAATGTTCTTTTTTGTGGGCTTTAAAGACGGTGCGGTGGATTCCGTACAAACAGGGAATGGGGAAGGGCCTACGGCGGAATTTGTGATCAGCGGAGATTACGAGGTGTTTGCAAAAATCAGCCGTGCAGAGCTTGGCTCTCAAAAAGCGCTGATGGGCGGCTTGCTCAAGCTCAAGGGAAATATGGTAAAAGCCTTAAAGCTGGCTTCTCTTTGCGACAGGCTCAATAAGGTGATTGCAACGATTCCTACGGAATTCTAAGGAGGTAAATGCAATGCTGCTCGAAAAAACCGATCCGTATTATATTGATTTTCCGGGGCGTATCAAGGCTATTCAGGCGGGGATGGCAAAGGAGAACATCGATGTTTACTTAGGTTCCCGTCTTCGCACCATGAGTTGGACAACGGATGCCTTCTTCCCTTGGCGTAGCTTTATCGTCATTCCGGCGGAAGGGCTGCCAACGGCGTTTACCTTCGTGATCGACGCGGCGCGCGCCATGGACGATAGCTGGCTGGATGAAGACCATGTTATGGGCTTTGCGCCCATGGGCGGTCAGGATCAAATTGCCCTGATTGCCGATATGATCAGCGACCTTCTTCCAAACGGCGGACGCGTTGGCGTGGAATCCGGCATGTCCAACTATACGCCGGAGGGCTTTTTAACGCATTATGAATATCAGCGCTTTGAAGAAGCACTGCCAAATTGCACACTCGTCAATGCGCATCACATCGTAGACGAGCTTGCTATGATCAAGGACGCAGGCACCATCAACCGGTTCCGCAAGGCCTCCGAGATCGTAGATGCAGGGCATGTTGCGGTGTATAATGCCATTCAAAACGGCGGCTGGCAAGGTATGACCGAAAGCGATATCGCAGGGCTTGCCGCATATGCCATGCGAAAAGCAGGCTCTGTATGGGAATGGTCCTTTACCGGCGGCAATGAGATCGCGGCAGGATACCGCACAGGCTTGGCAGGCGGCGCGTGCACGCCAGCATCTTTAAAAAAGATCGAAGCCGGAGAACCTCTTATGGTGGATATCCACGCCCTGTTCAAGCTGGCGTGCGGAGATCACAGCCATAACTACCTGATAGGCCCCGCTACCGAGCGCCAGAAATGGCACGCCAAGAACTTTGTGGATATCGTAGACCTTACGCTTAAAACCTATCGCGCGGGCGTAACACCATCCGGCTTGGCGGACGAAATGATGCGCTTTGCCGAGGATCGCGGGTTTGCGGATTTCATGGTGCCCGGCTTTGAACATGGAATAGGCATGCTGGGGGATGAGTGGCGTATCGGTAAAAACGACGGCCCCTTCCCGTATTGGACAAATCCCGATCACGTTTATCAGGAAAACGAGGTGCTTATTTGCGCCATGCAGTATGCCTGCCCGGAGGAGGACATCGGTTTTCGGTATGAGAACCCCATCCTCATTCAAAAAGGCGGCTGCGAGTACATGAGTAAATACCCGCTTGCCATCGAAGTGATCGAATAAATCGCATAACGCACAAAAACAATTGCTCTATGCAAATTTTTAAACAGCAGCGCCGGGGAAACGACCTCGGCGTTGCTGTTTCGCTGCAAAACTGCCATGCGCCGCCTTGTTTATGAGGGCATGCAATGATAGAATATACAAGGTGTGTTATTTGTAAATATTTCTGTCTTAACAAAATCAGTAAAGGGGCTCACGTATGAACTGGGAACCATGGACAGGCTGCTATAAAATCAGTGCCGGCTGCGAAAACTGTTATTTTTACGGGCCGTATGCAAAACGCTACGGTCAAAACAACGTGCAAAAAACGGATAAGTTCGATTGGCCAATCAGAAAAAACGCAAAAGGTGAATACAACATCAAAGGGGACAAAATCCTTGCCACTTGCTTTGCGACCGACTTTTTCCTGCCAGAAGCAGATGAATGGCGCAAGGATGTTTGGGCTATGATCAAGGAACGCACAGACATCGATTTTTTAATTTTAACAAAACGAATAGACCGTTTCGCGGTATCTCTCCCGTCTGATTGGGGCGAAGGGTATGATAACGTGAATATTGGCTGTACGGTTGAGAACCAAAAGCTTGCCGATTACCGCCTTCCGCTGTTCTTATCCTATCCTATGAAACGGCGGTTTATTGCCTGTGCGCCGCTTTTGGAAGCGATTGACTTAACGCCGTATCTGCGCGGCGTTGCCCATGTTACCGTTGGCGGCGAAACAGGGCGCGCGGCGCGTGTGTGCGATTATAACTGGGTGCTAAGCATTCGGGAACAATGCGTAAAAGCCAATACAACGTTTTGGTTCAAGAATACCGGCTCGTTTTTCAAGCGTGACGGCGCTGTGGAGAAAATCAATCCGTATAAGCAATCCGGCATCGCAAAAGAACTGAACATCGATATCTCGGACGGAAGAAGGCTGTATTAGTAACAGCAGATCGTTCTTGGCTTGCTACACCGTTTAATACAATTTATATGGAGAATGGGTATGTGGTATAACGGTTTGTTTGAAGAAATGGAAGCGCTGCGCAATGAAGAACAGGGGCAGAAAATGGCGCAATATATGCAGAACAGATTTGCGTTTTTAGGAATCCCCAAACCGCAGTTAAAGGAAATAATGAAGCCTTACTTAAAGGCAGGGAAGAAGCTTCCGTTTGACCGGGAATTTGTATTTGCCTGCTGGGAGAAGCCCTATCGCGAAGCGCAGTACGTTGCCGTGGAATATGTTTTGATGCAAAAAAAGCTGCTTGTAAAAGAGGACCTTGCGGTAATAGAGCGGCTCATTACCGAAAAATCCTGGTGGGAAACGGTGGACAGCCTAGACGCCGTATGCGGTACACTGGTATTACAATACCCGGAATTAAAAAAGACCATGCTGGACTGGTCGCAGTCGAACAACCTGTGGTTAAGGCGTACAGCCATTGATTTTCAACAGGAGTATAAGGAGCTTACGGACGTTGCGCTTTTTACGCAGATCATCGAGAACAATTTGAACAGCAACGAGTTTTTTATCAACAAGGCCATTGGCTGGAGCCTGCGGGATTACAGCAAGGTCAATCCGGATTGGGTACGGGAATTCCTCGCGTCCCATCAAAACGGGCTGTCTGCTCTTAGCATAAAGGAAGCGTCCAAGTATCTGTAACGAATGGGTTAATAAGCAGCCGATAATCCGGCTTTACAGGAGGTTTTATGAAGGATCTATACGAAAAATTCGCCTATGATTATGATGAGTTTGGCAGCATTGACGAGTATTTAGGTGACGAGAAAACCTTTTTTGAACGTTTGTTTGGCGAGCATGGCGTAAAAACTGTTTTAGATTGCGCCTGCGGTACCGGACAGCATTTGTATATGTTGTCGGAGTTGGGCTTTTCTGTAGAGGGCTCGGATTATTCCGAAGCCATGCTCGAGGTAGCACAAAAGAACCTGTGCCAGCGCGAAAAAACCGTACCCTTGTGCCAATGCGATTTTCGTTATTTGGAGCAAAAACATACAAAAACATATGATGCCATTGTGTGCCTGACCACCGCGCTGCCGCATCTACATACAGACGAAGACCTTATCTTAGCCCTCACCTCCATGAAAAAGCGCCTCAATCCCAATGGACTGTTGGTGTTGACGCAAGGCACTACGCCCTATACGCTGGCCTTGCCGCCTATCGAGGTCGTGGTCAACCGAGAGGATTTCTCCCGCGTGTTCGTTAAGGAGCATGATAATGATTTTCAAACCATCCATGTTTTAGACTTGTTCCATTCCGGAGCGCGAATGGAAAGCAACCAGTATGACATCGTGTACCGCATCCTGTTAGACGATGATTATAAACGCCTATTAACGGCTGCGGGCTTTACTCGTATTTGGCTGTTTGGAGACTATCAACGAGCCGCGTTTGATCTTGAAAACAGCAGGCGGTTGATCGTAGTTGCACAGTAAAATACGCGGAATATATAGCATTGCGAAAGCAAAAAGACGGGAAGGAAAGCAGGGGATACCGCTGTGAAAATGCTGTATTTGATTGGCGGAACCATGGGCGTTGGAAAAACAACTGTATGCCAAAGGTTGAAGCGGAATCTGCCAAACAGTGTGTTTCTTGACGGCGACTGGTGTTGGGATGCCCATCCGTTTCAGGTAAATGAGGAAACGAAAACGATGGTGCTGCAAAACATCTGCTTTTTACTCAACCAGTTTCTTCACTGCTCCGTGTATCAAAACATCGTATTTTGCTGGGTGATGCATGAGCAAAGCATCATAGATATAATTTTGCAGAATATCGATACCGCCGCCTGCGAGGTAAAGGCGATCTCGCTACTGTGCAGCGAAAATACACTAAGAAGCCGCTGGGAAGGGGATGTATTACAGGGTATCCGCATGCAGGACGGGATAGAGCGCAGCGTATCAAGGCTTCCGCTGTACAATGTTTTGAATACCGAAAAGATCGATACGGACGGCTTATCGATCGAACAGATCGCACAATCAATTATGCAGCTATAATGCAATGCGTGCCCATGTGTGTGAAAGGTTTGTAGGTGGGTATATATCATAAGGGAATATGCCCGCTCTTACTGTTGTTTGCTGTCGAACTCTTGGTTGTATGACGTTTATACGCATGCTATAATAATATAAAGTTATATTAGGTGCGTTTTAGAATTTACCTGCGTAACGCAGAACAATCACAATGGAATTTCGGTAGATGGAAGCTTTAAACGAACTGCGAAATTTGGCATAAAGTAACCGTTCGTGGCTTATACCCTTGGAGAGTACTTGTTCTCTCTTGTTGTACCACAGGAGGCGCAATGAAAAAACAGATATTCGCAATTCTGGCTGTTGTTTTAGTATGCGCAATGCTTGCCGGCTGTGTAAATACACCCGAGCAACCGGCAAACATCAATACTGCACAGGATACGGCTGCGCTTGTGGGTAATATTCCGGTCTCCTTCCCATTGGTATCAACGCCTAAAACACTACAAATCATGGTCACCGGGTCGGGCGAGAGAGAGCCGGAAACAGTTTACGTTTGGCAAAAGTATAAAGAAATGACCGGCGTTGACGTAAACTGGACGAACGTAACAAAGGAAACCCGTACGGAAGCTTACCATATCGCTTTAACAAACCGCCAACAGCTTGATCTTATTCTGCGTTGCAAGGTATCGGCTACACAACTGCTGCGGTACGGCAAAAGCGGATTGATACTGGATCTTGCAAAGGACGGCATGCTGCAAAAATACGCGCCAAATTGTTGGGCATATCTGCATTCGCACCCGGATACGCTGGCTTCTACGATGAACCCGGACGGCACAATTTATGCGCTGCCGCAGGTCAACGCAGGCCCGGAGCTTCGCGTAGGGGTCAAGCTTTTTGTAAACAAGCTATGGTTGGAACGGGTAAATATGGAACTGCCAACCACCACAGAGGATCTGCGTACACTGCTGACCGCTTTTAAGGAGCAAGACGCAAACGGCAACGGCGATCCTGACGATGAAATACCGCTTTGCAGTGTAGATTGGTCAAGCACGCAGCTCGCCCTTTATGGCGCGTTTGGCCTTGCAAACCGTGGATTCCACAATACAACGGTGGACTGCGACCCGGTAACCGGCGGCACAAGGCTGATCGAGGGCTGCGAGGAATACAGGGCATATCTTACCTACCTGCGCGATCTTTACGCCAACGGGCTGATCGATGACCAGATGTTTACGATCACCACCGATGAATGGCTTGCCCATATAGATAACGACAGGGTTGGCATGTTTGCCATGACGAATCTTGCGTGGATACCTGCTGACAAGCTGGATCAATGGGTCGCCGTTGACGAAGCGCTGACAGGCCCTGCGGGAGATAAGCTGTGGAGCGCCATACGTGCAAACTTCCATTCCACGGGTGCCGCCGTGATTCCTGCAACCTGCAGCGATCCGGCACTGGTGCTACAATGGCTGGATTACTTTTGGACTGACGAAGGAACGCTGTTCTATCATATGGGCGTGGAGGGAGAAACCTATACCAAGCATGCAGACGGCAGCTATGACTATTTGCCTAAAATCTACGATGAGATGAACGCCGCCAATTTATCCTTTGACGATGCGATAAGAGCGTATTCCCCATATCCCGGCGGAAGCAATCCAACGGTGGAGATCGCGCCGTACTTCATGGGCGGCGAAATGGCGGAGGTTCCGGCAGAGGCGGCAAAGGCATTGATGGCATACGGCCCGGAGGAATACTGGCCCAGCTTTACCTTTACGCAGGAGGAGAACGACACGCTCGACGGGATCAAGAGCGATATGAGCAAGTATTGCAACAGCATGCGTATCGATTTTATTACCGGCACAAGGTCTCTTGACGAGTGGGATGCTTATAAAACCGAGCTTAACCGTATGGGAGCGGATCAAATGCTGCATGTTTATCAAGCGGCTGTTGACAGATATCACGCGCTCATTACAGTGCTGAATGATAACAGCTAACGAAAGTTGCTTGATGCATGAACAGGTGTGAGAATATGAAGAAAAAAGCAGAGTCATTATTCAAAGCATTAAAATCAGGTTTTGTACGTTCTGTGTTCACCCGGGTATTGGCTATATTTATTACCGTTAGCATCATCATTGCCGTTGTTGCGTTTATTTCTTTTACGGCGGAAATTAGAAGATCCATTTTGAACGACAGGCAAAAGCAGCTTGCGATCGTGGAAGAAACGATTTCCGATAGGATGAATGCAATCACAAGCATTGCCTATAACATTAGCACCGATCCTTTGTTTTATCTGGAACCTGTGGAAACCGATTTAAAAACGGGGCGGGAGATATCCGCTGTTCTAAAACGGTATCTTGTTGGGAGTAGTTTTATTGAACATCTAGCGTATTGCAGAACAACCGAGCCGGATACCATCTATACGTCAAAGGGTGTGCGCTCTCTTAGTGAGTTTTTGATCTATACCACGGGTTTGGATAAAGACGACGTTCCTCAGGCAATAGAGTTAATTCACAATAACCCCGATATCAGAATTGCTTTTTCCGGGAGCGATGAAAAGGGCTATTTTGCATATAACTATCCGCTTCCGCAGCTTGCCGCCAAGCCGCAGGCGCACGTGTTGATGCTCATCCCCGTCAAGGAGGTGCGGCCGCTGCTGGAAACGTTGCTCAACAACGCGAACGGAGAGGCTGCCGTATTTGATGCAGATGGTAACGAGATTTACAGCACCGGAAATCCGGATGATAAGCTTGATCTAACAGATTTTGTGAAGAACGGCTCTCCGGAAGAGGAATACACATCTCCCTCCGGGCAAAAATATGTGCTGCAAAAGGTGGTGTCTGACACCAATCGCTGGACATATGTATCCGCAATGCGCCATAGTGATACGTTAACCGGCCTAGCCAATAAGCAGCTTGTGTTTATCATATTTGTACTGCTGCTGTTGGTAGGCGCAGTGGTTGCAATGCTGGTCAGCATCATTGCCCAGTATAAGCCGATCAGCAATCTTGCGGCGCAAATGTCGGAGCACGGCAACAGCGATGAACGCGGCACCGTGGATGAGCGCACGCTGCTTTCGGATACGATTGCCACCCTCAAGGATGACAGCGCGCAGAAGCAGAAGTACGAAATGGCCTTCTATGAAGCGGAGGCTGCCAGCAAAGCAAAATCCGCGTTCCTTTCCAGCATGAGCCACGATATCCGTACGCCTATGAACGCGATCATCGGCATGACAGCCATTGCCAGAAAGCACATAGGCGATCAGGCGTATGTAGACGATTGCCTGAGAAAGGTGCAGATTTCTTCTGATTATCTGCTGGATATCATCAATAATGTGCTTGATATGAGCAGAATAGAGTCCGGCAGAATTCCCATTGCGAAGGAACCTGTATTGATTCCGGCGCTGATAGACAGCGTTGCATCGTTAATGACCTCCAGCATTGAAGCCAAGAACCAAACGCTGGAGGTGGATATTGGCGAGTTGAAGCAAACCGCGGTATTGGGAGATAATATCCATATCGTACAAGTGTTTGTAAACATCATTTCCAACGCGGTAAAGTTTACGCCCGAGGGCGGGAAAATCACGGTATCGGTTCGTCAAACCGAAAGTGATAACGATAAGGAAGGCGTTTATTCCTTTGCCTTTACCGATACGGGCATTGGCATTCCGCCGGAGTTTATCGATCATGTGTTTGACACCTTTACCAGAGTGGATGAACCGGGCTCCGCAAGAACAGAGGGAACCGGGCTTGGCATGGCCATTGCAAAGAAGCTGGTGGAGCTGATGGGCGGCAACATCCGCTGCGAAAGCGAGCTTGGAAACGGCACAACGTTTACCGTTACCATGCATATGCAGTATGCGGATTACGATACGGCTGCACAGTTGATTAAGGACCCCGGAAGGCTGCATGCAGACCATTCCGGCGCTAACGATACCATTGTTGATTTAACCGGGAAGAGGATACTGCTCGTTGAAGATAACGCCATGAACCGAGAGATCGCCCATCGAATCATAGCGGAAACGCATGCAGAGGTTTTGGATGCAGATGACGGCAAGAATGCTGTTGCGATATTTGCCGAGCATCCGGCAGGATACTTTGACTTGATATTTATGGATATTCAAATGCCTGTTATGAATGGGTATCAGGCGACTGCCGAAATCCGCTCCATGGATAGGGAGGATGCAAAAACAGTACCCATCTATGCCATGACTGCCAACACCTTTGACGAGGACGTGCGGCAGGTAAAGGCCGCCGGGATGAACGGGCATATCGGCAAGCCCTACAACCCGTCGGTGCTGTATCAGGTGCTTTCACGCGCCTTAGGGTAAAACGATGCGAGTATAATTTGATTACGATACTAACAGAAAAGAGTTGTGCATCACACAATCCGTGGAGGAGCAGGAAAGGATCAAGAACCGGATCGTTTGGCTGTAGCTCGGAGCTTTTTTATACATACATTATTTATATGAAAAAAGAAGATTTTTAACAAGCGGCGCACGTGATATAAAAAACAGCTTATACGCCTGCCAGCTTATTCAGTGTTTCTCCCGATACGCGGTAAACCGTCCAATCCTGCATAGGCTCCGCGCCCAAGGACAAATAAAAGTTGATGCTGGGCTTGTTCCAGTCCAAGCACCACCACTCCAAGCGTCCGCAGCCTCTTTCAAGCGCAATACGGGCAAGCTCCTGCAATATGGCTTTTCCGTATCCTTTACCGCGGCATGCTGGCTTCACGTATAGATCCTCCAGGTAGATACCTGCACGCCCAAGAAACGTTGAGAAGTTATGGAAGAACAGCGCAAAGCCGATCACTTCATCCTGCTTCATGGCAAATAACACTTCTGCCTTTTTCTTTTCAAATATCCATTCCCGTAAAAGCGGTTCGGTTGCGACCACTTCGTTTAGCAGGTTTTCATAAGCTGCCAGTTCTTTAATAAAACACAGAATGGTTGGCGTATCTTCTTCGGTTGCAAATCGAAAGGTCAATTTTTGCATGCTTACTCCTTAGGAAAAACAATAAGCTTTTCACGCTCGTTGATAGAGGAAAACAGCTCCTTACGCCCAAATACAAGCACCGCCTCCATTGCAGCGGCGGAAGCTTGCCGGTCACCCTCACGCAGTGCGTTCAATAGCTGCTTGTTTAGGGAAAGCGACGTTGCAGCCGCGTCCGGCAGCGAGTAGAAGAACGACGTAAAGAACGCATAAATGGGCTGAAAGGATTGAAACACCAGCTTGCTGATGGTATTGCCGGATACTTGTATGATCTTATAATGAAAGGCATAGTCGCACTCTGTCAGCACGTTAATGTCATTTAGGCTGGCTTCTTTTTGTTTCAAATTGTCGGCCAAATAGCCGACATCATCGGTGGTGATTCTAGCAGCCGCTTCTGCGGCGGCGCTGGTTTCAATGGTCGTGCGGAATTGCAGAAGCGATTCTAACGTTTGCCTGTCAATGGTGCGGCGAACCCGCAGCACCTGTACCAACGTATCCAATGATCCGTCGGTATAAAAATCCTTCACATAGGTGCCGCTTTGGGGCAGCGTTTCCACAAAACCGTTTTGAGACAGCATAGCGATGGCCTCACGCACGGCAAAACGGTTTGCGCCGTAATGAAGGGCTAGCTCCCGCTCGGTTGGCAGCTTGCTGCCAATAGGGTATGTTTCGTAGATGATGGCGTTTTTCAATTCGTCCAATATCTTTGCGGAAAGCCCTGTGCGCATAAACTGTCTCACTTTCGTGTTAATATTCGTTCTCTATCATACCCACATATTAATCTGTTTGCAAGAAAAGACTTGACGTGTGGTATAACCAATTCTATACTTTGGTTATACCAATTCAAATAAAAGAAGGAGTTGAGAAGCATGAAGGTAGATCGAATTGAACTGTATCACATCACCATTCCTCTTCCCGCGGACTTCTACCCGGCATGGATACCGGGTTTCCCACAGCGGTATAACCGCAGTACACTTATTAAAATTACCACGGACGACGGGCTGGTGGGGTACAGCGCGGGCATGGCCATGGAGGAGGAGCGCGAAGGCTTGGGGACGCTTTTGGGGCAATACCTGATTGGGCAAGATGTGGAGAAAATGGACGAGGTGGTACGCCTGCTTCGTGAAGCGGGCTATCTTGGATGGAACAACAACTGGATCGAAGCGGCGTTTTGGGATATCCTCGGAAAAAAGGCAGGGCAACCGGTGTATAAAATGCTTGGCGGCACACAGGCACGAATTCCCGCTTACTGCTCAACTGGTGAGGTGCACGAACCGCAAAAGCGCGCAGAGGAAGTGCTAAAGATCAGGGAGATGGGCTTTAAAACAGTGAAGCTTCGCATCCACGATGACGACATTAAAAAGGATATCGAGCAGATTGAGGCGGTTAGAAATGCCGTGGGAGACAGCATGGATATCGGCGTGGACGCCAACCAGGGCTGGCCTGTGACCATCATTCATAAGCCAAAGATATGGGACTTGGATCGCGCTACAGCCTACGCCAAGGCTTGCGAGGAATACAATATTGCGTGGTTGGAGGAGCCTCTGGACATGTATGCCTTTGACGAGATGGCAGAGCTTCGTAAAAGAACCTCAACGCCCATTGCCGGCGGTGAGCTAACGCCCGGCTGGCACGCCCACAGAACCATGCTGGAAAAGGGTTCGCTGGATATTTATCAGCCTGATTCCACGTTCTGCGGCATCGATACGGCGCTAAAGGTCATGCGTGAAGCCGTGCGGCAGGATCTGTATTTCAGTCCGCATACATGGACAAACGGCGTAGGCTTTGCGATCAACCTTCAAGTGGCGGCGGCATGCCCCAAGCAAAAGCCCATAGAATTCCCATACGAGCCACCGGCATGGCTGCCAAAGTATCGTGACGGCATCATGCAAGAGGAAATCAAGGTAGATTCGGACGGTTACATCACGCTGTCGGATAAGCCCGGGCTTGGCTTTGCGATCGACGAGGACGCATTAGCTCGCTTTGGACGCAAGTATTTTGATATGACACAGCGCGGCCTTGCCATGAAAACTATCAAGCAAAGAGGTCTGAAAAACGCCCTGAAGCTTGCCAAAAGTAAGAAGCAGGGATAGTAACACACAAAACAGATACAGCTGCAAAGGAGCGTCCGTTCTCGGGCGCTTCTTTTACTAATTAGCAACGGGATATCGTTGTAATCTTTTATCTATGGAGAATCCTACGTACTCCGATTACAGAATGTTTACCTACTAATGCATCTCTTTTCTTTAGTATCTTTCCAGATGTAAGCATTTGTGTTCGTCAAGTAAAAATGTTAGCAAAAGGTCCCCAAAAAGGTTAGCACCT
>CAYZAW010000019.1:0-428 GCA_964476505.1 uncultured Oscillospiraceae bacterium
GCGGACGATTTTGCATGGGCGCTACTTTGTTGGTCTGGGCTTAGGGCACGGCGGCTTTGGCATTACCTACGCCGCCTTGGACCTTACCACAGGGCGGCGGGTAGCCATCAAGGAATACCTGCCGGACGTGCTTTCCTCCAGAGTGCCTGGAGAAACGCAGGTTCGGTATAAAACCGCGCAGGAGGATTTTCTTTACGGGCGGGAGCAGTTTTTGACCGAGGCGCAGATCATCTACACGCTTCGCGGCAGCCGCAACATCATTGAGGTAGAAAAGCTCTTTGAGGAATTCGGCACGGCTTATTACGCCATGGAGTTCTTAGAAGGGCAGGATCTAAAAAGGTATCTGTCTGACCATGGCGGCAAGCTGGACGCCTATCTCGCCTGCGTCCGCGACCGCGACCTCCCGCGCCGCGTCCTCGGCGGTTGCG
>CAYZAW010000019.1:438-11647 GCA_964476505.1 uncultured Oscillospiraceae bacterium
CTTCTATTCCCGGTGTTTGACGCGCTCATGCTGATCCATTCCAAGGGAATCATCCATCGCGATGTAAGCCCGGACAATATTTTCATTTGCAGCAACGGCACGGTCAAGCTGCTGGACTTTGGCGCGGCACACGCCGCCCTTAGCAACAAAAGCAGCAGCTTTGACGTGATACTAAAGCGCGGATACGCACCCATTGAGCAGTACATGACAAAAGGCCATCAGGGGCCGTGGACGGACGTGTACGCGCTTGCCGCAACCATTTATCACTGCATCACGGGCAAGGTGCCCTGCGAGGCAACCACTCGCGTAAACCGTGATACGCTGCTGCCCGCCTCTAAAAACGGCGCGCAGTGCACCCGTGCGCAGGATGCCGTACTACAAAAAGCCATGGCGGTAAACGCACAGCAGCGTTACGCCAACATGGGGCAGTTTCAGCAGGCAATGGCAGCAGCCATGGGAACCCCAATACGGCAAGCAACGGGGGAGATTTCGCAGTTTCGTGTACCTGTGAGCGGCACGGAAACCGTCCTCTCTTTACAGCTTGCACCCATAGGAAGGCGGGTGCTTGCAAGCTGTATCGACTATGCCGTTCTGGGCGCTGGGATAGGCTTACTCATTGCATTACAGCTGGACGCTTTGACCGCCGCATGCGTGGGTGCGGGAGGCTTTGTATTGCTGAATGCTGCCATGGAAAGCGGCAGCGCACAGGCAAGCCTTGGCAAAAGAGTATGCAAGCTGCACGTAACAGATCAAAACGGCAGCCCGCTGAATATGGGAAGCGCGGTGGTTCGAAACGTGTTAAAATGCCTGCTTTCTCCTCTTTTTATTGTGGAGGCAGCCATTGCCTATACGGGAAACGCAAGGCAGTCCTTGCACTGCAAGCTTTCGTCCTCCGTCGTGGCGGACGGCGCGGTGTTGAACCCGGAAAAACCGTTTGGGCAAGCGGCGTTTTCGCAAGCGTTTTCTATGGGTGCGCACTGGTATGCGGAGGGCATACAGGGCGCGTATGCGGGAAGCACCGTGGAGATCGGCTTGGAGCCGGTGCTGTTTGGGCGAAACCCGGCACAATGCAATATCATATTCCCGGCGGGCACAAAGGGCGTTAGCGGCAGGCATTGCACGCTTAAAGCAGACGCGGCGGCGGGGAAGGTGATCGTAACGGACGTTGGCTCCACATACGGCACTTTGCTGCCGGACGGAACCTGCCTGCATGCTGGGGAGGCACGCGCGCTTGCCCCGGGAGAGCGGTTCATTCTGGGCCAAGAGGTATTTCAAATTATCTGCCGGTAGGAGAGGATCATGGGGTTAATAACTGCAAGCTGTTCCTACCCGGGCGGGCGGCCCGAAAATGAAGACGCGGTATTGTGCCTTAGCTTAGGCAGCGTTACCGTTGCTGCGGTGGCGGACGGGCTTGGCGGGCATGCGGCGGGCGCGGTAGCATCAAAAACGGCGGTAGACACGCTGTCTTTCAATACGGAGGCGCTTCTGCCTGTAACACAGGAAAGCGTGCGCCGGACTTTTAGCGCGGTGAACCTTGCCATTTTAGAAAAGCAGCCCGCCTACGGCAATATGAAAAGCACCCTGTCGCTATTTGCTTACGACTCGCAATCTCTGCTGCTGGCGCACACGGGCGATACGCGTATTTACTATTTTCATAACGGCGGCATCGCGTATCAGTCCACCGACCACAGCGTATCACAAATGGCGGTGCTGGCTGGGGAGATCACAGCCGACCAAATTCGCTTTCATGCAGACAGAAGCCATGTGCTGTACGCGCTTGGCTGCCCGGAGGAGCCGCACATCGAAATACATGCTGTAGAATTGCCTCTGCAAAACGGCGACGCGTTTTTGCTTTGCTCGGACGGATTTTGGGAATACGTTTGGGAAACGGAAATGATCATTGACCTATTAAAGGCGGACTCGCCGCAGGCGTGGATAGATGCAATGCTCATTCGGCTGGCCTCCCGCGTACAGGCGGGTAACGATAATTTTTCCGCGGTAGGACTGATCTTCAAGGAGGATACGATATGAAGCTTCTGGGAAAACGCCTGCTTGCCATAGGGCTTACGGTGGCGCTGATACTCTTAGCCGTTCCGGCGCTTGGCGCGGCGGACGCGTTAAGCTTTCACTTGGAAAATAGCATCATCAAGGACAATACGCTGTATGCCGTTTGCAACAGCAGTGCAGAAAAGGGCTTTTTGCCGGGGGATATCACGGCAAAGCTTGGGGAACAGGCGATCACTGCCGAAAAGGTGACCTCCTACGCCGACACAGCGCTTGGCGCAAGCTACCTGATACTGGCGGACGTTTCCGGCTCTATCAATGCAAAAACATTGGAGGAAATGCGTTCCATCATCCAAGGCGTTGTGAACAGTTTAAATAAGAACGACACGGTTTCCATTACGCCGCTTGCGGTTACGATCAACTGCCAGCCGCTCACGAATAATCAAGAAACGATCGCCAGCCAGCTGGAGGCCATCCAAACCAGCAAGGAGGATACCAACCTGTTTGGCGGCGTGGTGCAGGGGCTGCAGTTTTTAAAGACCAACAGCAGCGCAAAGCCCAGAAAGTGCCTGATCGTGATTTCAGACGGCATGGACGACCTTGTAACCGGCATTACCCGGGAGGAAGTGAACAAGGCCGTTGAGGAAGCCAATATCCCCGTGTTTACGGTAGCCATGCTAGATAGCGGCAGCAACGCCAAAAAGGTGGAGGCCGCAAAGGTGTTTTCCAGCTTTTCAAGGCTTTCACCCGGCGGGCTGGATATCCACTGGGGCTTGAACGAGACCACCACGGACGAGGTGATACAGCAGCTGCAAGCCGTAAACAGCCGGTGCTACGCCATCCAATTCGATACAGCGGATATCGCCCCGGCAGACGCGCGGCAAACGCTGTCCGTTTCGCTCAAGCTTACCGAGGGCGCTATTGCGGACGAAATTTCCGTGGATACCTCCGCCATAGAGCCTCCGGCAGAGGAACCCACGCCGGAGCCTGCACCCGTTGAACCGGCACCTTTGCCGCAGGAGGGCGGGGAAGCGGTACCTCAAGAAGCTCCCGGCATTCCCCTTTGGGCGTACATTGCCGCAGGAGCGGGAATCATCATTATTATTATTTCGCTGCTGCTTATTAAGAAGAAGAAAGCCGCAAGTGCGGCGGCGGCACAGGCCGCCATGGCGGAGGCTGCCGCGCCCACAACGGAGGCCCCGGGTACCGTTGACCCGGACGTGAACGCCGTAACCGAGCCTATCCCCGTACGGCGTGCGGCGGTGGAGGTGGTATTGACCCGCGTTGGCATCAGCGAAACCGAGCAATACACGGTGCCGCTGGAGGAAAGCCTCATTATCGGCCGCAACCCGGCGCAGGCGCAAATGCCCTTTCCGCAGGATACGCTGCTTTCCGGCGCACATTGCAGGCTGAACTATCAAAGCGGCCAGCTTTACGTTACGGACATGGGCTCCACCAACGGCACATATTTAAACGGCGTTCCCATCACCGCAACAAAGCCCCTGCAGCAGGACGATGTGATACTGATAGGCTCCATGCAGCTTAGAGTAAGCTGGCGCAGCCTGTAACCAAATAAAACTATACCGGCGGTAATGCAAAATTACCGCCTTTTTTCTATTTTGGCATGTAGTTTTCTATAAATCAGCAAAAAAATTCACAAAATTATAATTTTTATAGTCTTTTATATACCGCGTAACCCTCTGCGTAACCCTGCATGCGCTATAATCCTAACTGAAAGCTGGAATAGCACCCGTAGCGCGGCGTAAATTGCAAAAACCGCAAACCGGGAAGCACTGAATACGTTACTATACAAATCCAATAAAAGTATGAGAGGGGAAACGAAAATGAGAAGGAAGCTAAAGAGAAGTGTTGCAATGTTCCTGAGCCTCGTAATGTTCTTGATCCCGCTTACGGTATCAAGTGTTGCGCTGGCGGAAGTGATTACGACGGAGTTATCTACCGCTACGGTGGTAATCGCTGCTACGCCTATTGCAGACGGGAGCGCCGCTTTTAACGCAGAAACGGGAACCCCAACTACCGAAGCATCTAATGAAGTTAAGTATATCGTAACAAATACGCAGGACGATAATAGCACAAAAGATAAAATAGAAAACGGCGTACAGTATACGAACGAAGACGGCAAAACCGAAACAGATTCGTTGGATTTTGAAAACGGTGAGGATCTGCTGCTAACTGTTTTGACTGATGAAAGCGGCAACCCCATCAAGCCTACCACCACCAAGATCGATAATGATGATCTCAAAGAAGAATCGAACAAAAAGAACGATGATAATGTACAGAAAGATGATGGCAGCAGAGACGTTTTTGTAGATGGCTACAAGAACGACGGTGGCTTGTATTCCGATGATAAATCTGCTTTCTATGACAAAGACGGCAAAGCCGATGAAGCTGCCAAGGAAGTTGGCGTTCAAGACTTAACGGAAGGGCAAACCGTAGAAGAAGCCTCTAATGAGCTTCTGGACAAGTTTGTCGGCGATAAAAACGCAAAAGAGACCAATGGGCAGAATGGTGATGTCGATTACCTTGTAGAGCTTGGTGGCACCAAGATCACATTGGACAAAGAAGTTGCTGAAAAGACCTTTGAAATTGAAGACACTGATGTGCTTGTTCCGGTAATCGATCCAAACACAGGCGAGCAAGTTATTGAGGATGGTAAGCCAAAATTTGAGACTAAAAAGGTGACTCAACAGGCGTATAAGGTAACGCTGACGGCAAACGCCACGCTTGACAGCGCTAAAATCTTTAAGATGGAAAATGAACAACTAGAAGTGGTTGGAAGCAAGAGCCATATCATCCTAACTCTTGATACCACCGTTAGCATGGATAACGATTTAAGAGGCTCCGACGGAAAGACGCGCTGGGAGGTGCTGCAGGCTGCTGCCGAGGAATTTATAAAAACCGTAACAGGTTATAACGAAACCACAAAAACGACCACAAAGGATGTTGATATCACGCTCATTACATACAGTGGATACGGTTATGAAAACCAAACAAAAGACCTCAACCAAGTTGCGCTGAACGTTGGCACATTCGGTGAAGGCTCCAACTTATCGATCCAGCAGTTGTTGGAGGTTTACATGACGAAGGCTAGGGCGGAATTTGACAATCTGGATGATGCAACCGCTGGACCAGATAAAGGCTTTGAAATCACCCACGGTACTAACAGCGAAGCCGGTTACAGGGAGACCTTAAAGGCCATCAAAGCCCTTAGTAAAGAAGAAAACTTTGATCCTACCAAGGTAAGCGTTGTATTCATGACGGACGGCGAATCGAACTCTTATATGCGAGATGTTGGAGATAACGAAGACGGAAAGAACGCAGAGAGTATCGGCGTGGGCTTTAATAAGCAGATTACATCTGATGAGGAAGAGCTCCTTTCAAATGAAATCTCTGATGCCGCCATCGATATTCTGAAAACAAAGGCAAAGCTGTACAACATCGTGATTGGTGACCCGTCCAATCTCATCAAGGATTATATGGATCCTAATTACGAAATTAATAGAGGTGTTAATACTTACTTTGATGATGAGCCTACGCAGATAAAAGGCAATAATGCTAAACAGAAATACGAGGAATACTGCAGAAAGTATAAGAACAAAGATGGTATGTCTGCTGAAGAGCGTTATGCGTTTGGAGAGCTTGCAGAACAGCCTAAGATGACCGAGAAGCAATTCAATGACTATATTCAGAAATACGGTGATGATGCGGGCAAAGCCGACACTAGGGATAAAGACATCGATGTTCCCGTCGATGTATTCACTGGCGAATTAATAACCAAAGAACCACAAAAGTATAATGAGATTGTTAACAAATATAATGTTAACGTTCAGCCAGTAACAAACGGTGAGACAACGAAGGAAACAAGGTACTTTGTAAAAGATGAAAATGGGTGGAAGCAAGTAAGTCTGGAAGAATATAACAAAGATAAGTACAACAACAAGCGTTATACAGACGAAATTACTAAGCAGGTCATCTCACAGGGTACCGTAGCAGACGCTATAACCGGAGATGAGAACACCGTTGCTCAAAAAATTAAAAAGACCGAGCCTTACTATCAAATTTGGGGTAAATATGGCTGGAAAAATGCCACAGCAACGGAATATATAGCAAAAAGCAAGGAACAGAATGGCTCGATAAAAGTAAGGATTTTGACAAATAATAATGGAGAAGAACTAACCCGCGAAGCCGGAACAATTTACCAGACCAAGGAACCTACGAAAAGTACGAAAAAGGTAACAGTGAAGGAGACCTACTATCAAGTAAAGCCTGTAACCGAAACGACTTACTGGGTAAAGACCGCTACGGAAACGCCCGCTGGCACTCTTAACTATAAGGTAGACAAGTTAGAGGAAAAAGGCGGCTACTATCAGAACCTCACGGATGCGAGCAACCCAAAGATTTCCTTCTTTGAGGCCACTGAGGCAAAGAAATTAGAGGAAGCATATGAGAAGATCGCGCAGGAGATCGCAGGGAAAACTGCCGACAAGGCATTGATCGCTTACAATGCAAAGGTGATCGACGTAATACCGGAAGGCTTTGACGTATACATTGAACCGGGCACCAAAGATCTCTACAGCATTGCGAAGGACGAAAACGGCGAAACCGTGCTGGTGTGGCACATCGGCAAAATCGAAGGCTTGATAAAGGACGGTAAGTATGTTGCGGACACATTGACCAAGTCCTACTTCCTGCTGCCGAACTCCAAGCTTACCGATAATTACACCTACGGCACGGTATACACTAACAACTCCGCGATCCTGCACTGCAAGCCTGTTGCGGAAAACGGTCAAGAGATTGCCATTGTGACTGACCGCCCGGTGATCACAATTGGCGCATCCACGATGAACGATACGGCAGATGATGGTGCCAGTACTGTATTTGGAACTAACGGTAAGCTTGACTGGAACCTCCGTAACAATGACAGTACTGAGCAAAAGAGTAAAACGAAAACTGATGGAACTGTAGAAACACAACAGCTAAAGATGCAAGCAAAAGGCACTACGGTTACAGATACCTCCATCAGCAATATCATCAGTGTAGACCCGAAAGTGAAGATGCCTGGTAAGGACATAGGCTTTGAGGACAAGAGCGTTGAAGAAGGAAATGTACACGAAGCCCGCTATGTGATCCCGACCATTTATGGCACGCTGTATGTGTACCTGGACGGCGCAACCGAGTTTGACCCTGTGGACACTGGTTGGGATGATGCATGGGACGAAGACGGTGACGGCAAGGTTGACATCAACTTTGAGTATCAGCTTAAGTTCAATGCTGGAATGAGTGAGGATAATTTGGAGAATGAAGGCAATACGAAGCTCAGCAGAGAAACAATGGCTACGCTTACTCTGACGAAGCCCGCGCCTGCTGGCCCCGGCGGCCCCACTACCACTGAACCCCTTACCCTGCCCGAAACTCCCGTAACTCCGCCGGAATTACCCGCCGAGCCTACCCTCCCGGATATCCCCGCGGAGCCCGTACCCCTTACTCCTCCCGAAGCGCCCGCGGAGAACCCCACGCAGGATATCCCCGCAGAGCCCGTGCCGCTGGCTGCTCCCGCTGAGCCTGCCGCACCCGCAAAAACCATAGCGGAAATCCCGGCGGAGCCCATTCCCTTGGCTGCAGGCAGCAGTTGGGCACTGGTAAACCTCATCTGCATGGTGCTAAGCGCAACCGGCGCGATCCTCACCTTTGCAGCAGCCCGCAAGGCGCAGAAGGATGAGGAAATGGAGATGACCGAGGAAGCCGCAAAGGCCAAGAAGCAGCGCATGCTGATCACCAACATCTCCGGCATCGTGCTTGCAGTTGGCAGCATCGTAACGTTCGTTCTGACCCAGCTGCCCATGGTGAACATGGTGTATGTGGATAAGTGGACCGGCCTCATGGCTGCCATCCTTGCCGCGAACGTGATCGTGATGGCAATTGGCCTTCGCAAAGAGGAAAAGGAAAAGAACCCCGCCGCAAAGGCATAAACCAGTAATACCCGCATAAAATGAGCCCGGTAAGTAATTACCGGGCTCATTTATACGAATACCGCTTGTGTTGCTTAACCGCTTTACGCCGTGGTATAATACCATATATAGTCGGGCGAAAGCTGCATGCATGGAGGCCCCGCTTGGATATAAACCGCCTAAAAAAACGAATGTGCGTTTTCCTCCTTGCTGTTGCGGCAAGCCTGCTGATAGGTTGTGCGCAAAGCACGGCGGAACCTTCTTTGCCAACGCAATCGCCCGTTGCGGCTGCCGTAACAACAGTTGCGGTGCCCCCTTCGGACGTACCCGCCGCCGCGCCCTCCGCAGCCCCGGCAAAAACCGTAGACACTTCAAAAATCCGCATGCCGCAAGCCTCCGGAACTGTTACCAAAGAAAAAAACGGCGCGTTTATGGACGCGTCCCATACAGACCAAGGCTATGTAATGGTGCGCTGTGAGGCGGGGGATACCGAGCATAAGGTAGGCATTTCCACCGCGGAGGCCACATATTATTATACCTTGCCAACAGACGGCCGCTTTATTACCTGCCCGCTGCAAATGGGAAACGGCAGCTATACCGTGCAGGTGTACGAGCATGTAACCGGCACCCGGTACAGCCCGCTTTGCAAATGGACGCTGGAGGTAACGCTGGAGCAGGATACGCTTCCGTACCTGTACCCCAATCAATTTGTGGATTACGATGCAACGGACGAAGCCGTGCGCCTTTCCTTTACAAAAAGCGCGGACGCAAAAACCGCCCGGGATAAGGCTGTTAAGCTGTTTCAGTTCGTTGCGGACGAGATAGATTACGACTATGACAAAGCCAAAACCGTACAAAGTGGCTACCTGCCGTCTCCCGATAGAACGTTAAAAGAGAAAAAGGGCATCTGCTTTGATTACGCGGCGCTTCTTGCAACCATGCTGCGGGTGCAAAACATCCCCGCGCGGCTGCAAATGGGGCAGCTTTCGCCGGATAACGTGTATCACGCATGGAACCTTGTGTGCATCGAAAACGAATGGTATCTCTTGGATGCCACCATGTACGGGCAGGGCTATCAAGACGAGGACTATACCGCTTCAAAAAACTACTAAACCACTAAACTACTAAGGATAAAGGCAGGAAAACGCTATGGGCAACAAAAGAAAAACCACCTACATTCCTCCCATGGAGCTGGCGCTGTTTTGTGAGCAGGCGGCTATGCTGCTTTCCGCCGGTATTTCCTTTGGGGACGGGTTGGAAACGCTGTACGCCAAGGATACCGCAGGGCCTTATTATAAGGTGTTTCGCGGCATTGCGGAGCGTGTGAAGGACGCAAAGCTGCACACAGCATTGAGCGAAGCCGAGGTGTTCCCGCCGTACCTTACAAGCATGGTGCGCATTGGGGAGCGAACCGGCAAGCTGGAAGAGGTTTTGCACATGCTTTCCCGCTATTACACTTGGGAGGCAGATGTCAATAAATCCATCAAAAACGCCGTGCTGTATCCCGCTATACTGATATTGATGCTGGCTGCCGTTGTGGGGGTGCTGATCATTACCGTGCTGCCCGTGTTCGACAGGGTGTACGAGGGGCTTGGCGTTTCCGCATCCAACGCGGGGGCAGGGGCAATGGCAGGGCGCATCACACTGATCGTGATAGCAGTAGCAATGCTGCTGTTGATCGCGATCCTTCTTCTGCTTCGCACCAACGCAAGAGAGCGCGTGATGGCGTTTCTTTGCAAGGCATTCCCGCCGCTTGGACGAGCTGTGAAAAGGCTGGCCGCCGCACGCTTTTCTTCCGCCATCGCCATTATGCTAAAGGGCGGTTACGATGTGGACGAAGCGCTGCGCCTCGCGGCGGACGTTGCACCGGACGCGCAGTCTCGCGCCGCCACGCAGTCCTGCCGGGAAGCCATGCAACAGGGCGCAAGCTTTTTGAACGCCGTTGCGGCGCTGGGCTTTTTTGAGCCCATCCATAACAAGATGCTCTTGGTGGGCGATGTTGCAGGCAAAACCGACGCTGCCATGGAAAAGCTGGCTGGTATTTATCAGGAGGAGGCGGATCAGGGCATTTACTACCTTGTTTCCTTGATCGAGCCGCTTTTAGTGGCGCTGCTGTCCATCGTGATCGGCGGCATACTGCTGTCTGTCATGCTGCCCATGCTCAACGTGCTTTCTGCAATGCTGTAAGGGGGAGGAAGGGGTATGCTTATCCGCAAAACCGCAAAACGGCGCTGGGGATTGCTGTTCTCCGTCCTTTTGTGTGCCGTGGCTATCGTGCTTGCGCTGGTATTGGTTGGGCAGGTGGAAAACGGCGCTACCGCAGAGCAGATGGCGCAGCTAAAAAGCAACATCCTGCACGCGGCTGTTACCTGTTATGCCATGGAAGGGCGCTATCCGCCATCGCTTACTTACCTTTGCGACAATTACGGCGTGCGGGTGGATACCGGTAGGTTTTATGTAACGTACGATATCATGGGCGATAACATTATGCCCACCGTGGCGGTATTAAGGAGGGGCGTATGGAAATAAAGCAGCGCGCGTTCTCCTATTCCGGGCGTATTCGCGGGGTGTTTACCTTTGCGTTGTTGTGCGTGTACGCCATTTTGGCCTGCCTGCTGCTGCTGGCGGGCTTACAGGTGTATCGCAGCGTGCGAAACCGTGCGGACGAGAATTATAACGGGCGCACTGCCATCGCGTATGTGTCCGCCAAGCTTCGAAGCGGTGCGGATATCTCTTCTGCGGACGGCAGAGTGCTGATTTTATCCGAAAACATCGCGGACAAGCAGTATAACACCTATATTTACTGCAAGGACGGGCAGTTATTAGAATACTTCGGCAGCGCCACGCGGGCGTTCGATCCCACGCTTGGAGAGCCGATCGCAAGTATTCAGGAATTTCAGGTATCGCTACAAGATGGGCTGGTACAATGCAGCCTGCAGGATAGCGGGGGAGAGGCGTACACCGCCAGCTTTCGGCAGCGTGCGGATCGGGAGGTGCAGCCATGAAGCGGCGTATAGGCATTAGCCCCGTATTGGTAGAAATGGTATTTGTGCTGCTGTTTTTTGCACTATCCGCAACGGTAGTGGTGCGCTTATTGGGCGCTGCCGCCTCCATCAGCCGCGAAAGCAGGGAGCAAAGCGAGGCGCTTAGCGTTACTACCGCCGCCATGGAAGAGCTATTAGCCGATCCTGCGGCGCTTGAAAAGGGCAGCACAACGATCGTAAATGGCAGCTATA
>CAYZAW010000019.1:11657-35856 GCA_964476505.1 uncultured Oscillospiraceae bacterium
CATCAGTTCAGAGCAGCAAGGAAACGGCACGCTGTACAACGTTGCATGCGAAACGACAAAGGACGAAAAATCCCTGTTTACCTTAGAGGGAAGCCGTTTTGTCGGCTTGGAGGAGGTATCATGAACAATCGGCTGCCATCCAACGCCGGTGTAGGCGTAGCCTCCATACTGCTGATCGTTATCATGCTCAGCATGACGGTGTTTGCGTCCTTATCCCTATTAACGGCAAAGAATGACGAAACGCTTACCGAGAAAACCGCTGCTTACACCCGTGCATATTATGCAGCAGACGCGGCGGCACAGCGCACCATCGCCAATATGAACGCGGCGCTGGCATCGGGCGGGGCTTTGCCCGCAGGAGCCGCGCTTTCCTTTGCCATTCCCGTAAACGATTCCACAGCGCTTGCCGTAACCCTTCGCATGGATGGCGAAAACGCCTATGTGATAGAAAGCTACGGTGTAGAGCCGATACAAACGCAAACCACGGAGTTAGAAGAAGAATCATTCCAGCTTTGGAACTGAAAGGAATTACAGCATGAGCGAACACAGCAATGAATTACCGGACATCCGTGCCATATTAAAGCAGGCGGTGCAAAGCAAAAGCTCAGACGTGTTTGTTGTGCCCGGCGCTCCATTAACGCTGAAAACGGAAGGGCTGGTCATACCTACAAACGGCCCTGCGCTCAAGCCGGACGAAACGTTTTTGCTGGTGCGGCAGATCTACGATATGGCAGAGCGCAATATGGACACGCTGACGCAGACCGGCGACGATGATTTTTCTATTTCCATCGTCAACTTCGGGCGTTTTCGCTGCAACGCGTATAAGCAGCGCAATTCATATGCGGTGGTGCTTCGCGTCATGAGCTTTGACATTCCGGAACCGGAGCAGTTCCACATCCCGCCGGAGATCATGCAGCTAGCTTCCTTCAGAAAAGGGCTGGTTTTAGTGACCGGCGCGGCGGGCAGCGGAAAGTCCACCACACTTGCCTGCCTGATCGATAAGATCAACAGCGAGCGCCAAACGCATATCATCACCATAGAGGACCCCATTGAATTCATCTATAAGCATAAAAGAAGCATCGTGAGCCAGCGGGAAGTGGAGCATGACACGAAAGACTATCAAACTGCTCTTCGCGCGGCGCTTAGGCAAGCGCCCGGGGTGATATTGGTTGGTGAAATGCGGGATTACGAAACCATCCATACCGCGCTGACCGCTGCGGAAACCGGGCAGTTGGTGCTGGCAACGCTGCACACCATGGGCGCTGCAAAAACCATAGACCGCATCATTGATATTTTCCCCGCCAACCAGCAGCAGCAAATTCGCATTCAGCTTTCCATGCTGCTTCGGGCAACGGTGTCGCAGCAGCTACTGCCAACCGTAGCAAACGAGCTGTATCCTGCCTTTGAAATACTAGTAGTGAACAGCGCCGTACAGAATATGATCCGCGAGAACAAAACCCACCAGCTGGATAACGTAATGGCATCCAGCGGCGCACAGGGCATGCGCACCATGGACGGCGACATTGCCCGCTTGTTTGCGGAGGAGCGCATCAGCAGGGAAACGGCGCTGCTGTATGCCGTGAACCCGGAAACGTTAAGCAGAAGGCTCTAAGCACTTATATGAAAACACATAGTAAATGCGCCGCGGCAACAGCCGCGGCGCATTATCATGATGTCGCTTGCGTAGAAAAGGGTATACGTGCGCTATTCGTCTCTTGGCTGCTGGAAGGTATCGTCCATCAGCGCAATCAGCTCCTGCATGTTGCGAAATTGCTGCTCGCACCGTTCTCCGATCCAAACGATATTGCCCTGCCAAGAGCCGCCTTCCTTGCGGTTCACGCGAACCACAAAGGTCTCCTGAGCATCATCTAATTTTCTACATGCTTCCATACTATTTCTCCAAACCAAGCAGTATTTTGTTCACTTACGAACTGCCGTATGGTATCCCCCCCAACGGCACATCACTGCTTCTTTATACTTGTTCAATAGCATTATACAAAATGAATGGTTACGCAGAAGGTTACGCAAGAAGAAATAGAAGAAAAATGTATTAGAAATTTACGAAAAACTAAATTGCGGACGCTTTATCGTCCATTTTTCTCCAGCCCTTTTTCTGTGCCGAAGCGGTGGTGGACAGCATAAATTGCGGCGCATCGTCGCCTTCCAGCACCGTGTAGGTAACGTGGATGTCGTTGGGAAGCTCGGCGGACTGTAACAGCGCGGTAATACGTTCGATCACGATGCTTACGCTGTCCTTTTCTGCGCCCCATAACATCACAAGCATTTGTGCGCTGCCGTAACGGGTATACATATCGCACTTACGAAGCGTTGTGCCTAGGGCGATACGTAGCAGCTGTATGGCGGGCGTGATGCGCTCCCGATCCTCCAGCGGTCTGTTTTTATTATCCGTTATGGTGCATAACAGCAGGCAGGAGGGTACGCCGTCGCGATCCATAATACGCTTTAATACATGGTAGCTGTCCGCAAAGCCGGGATAGCTGCAATAGTATGCCCCGGTGGACTGGGTATCGCGCAAAGATCGGCTTACGTCGCCACCGGCGGAGAGGGGGAACACCACCTTGTTGCTGACGGATCTTGCACAATCCATCAGCTGCTCGGAGGGATATACGCCCATTTCGTCAAAGAGCATAGAGGCGATCGCCTCGTATTCATCCATCGCCTGGCGGTATTTACCTAAGTCGATCAGTGCGTTCAAACGGGCGATGTACCATTCCTCATCAAACGGATAGTAACGCGATACGCGCTTGCAAAGCGTACAGATGCTTTCGTAATCCCGGCGGCGATCGTAATACTTAAGCAGCCAGCGAGCCGCGTTGGTGTATGCGTCCATCAGTTTTGCATTGACCAGTACGACCCAAGGCTGGTCGGAGCAGGAGGGCAAAAACTCGCCGCCATACGCATCGCACGCACGCGAATATGCGGCAGCACGCTCTTTTTCGTCTTCCGCATTCTTTGCAGCAGTGATGGCGGCGCGAAATACATCTGTATCCGCTTCTACCGTAACCGCGTCGCCAAAGCGATACAGGCCGCCGTTGGAAACGATATAGTCCCCTTCGGGAAGACCGCTTTGCTGCAGCTTACGGCGCAGCCGAAACACCAAAGCCTTAAAGCTGTTGGCAGCGTCTGAATCCTCGTTTTGATATAAGTTTGCAATGATGTTTTCGCGGGAGAGCCCCACTTGATTATAGTAAAGCAGCGCCGCAAGCAACTGCCGCGCTTTGGAAGACATTTCTTTTGCCAGCCCCATGGACTGTTGTCCATAAACCAGCTCAAACCCTGATATGAATTGTACATGCAGCGTCTGTCGTTCCATTTCCGCACAAATACCCCTTATTCTTACTTTAAAACAAGTTTAACATATGATTTTTGCATTGTATATCATTACTTTGTGATTAAATGGTCATTTTCCGCTAATCACGTATTGAATACGATATGACGAAATATGATATTAGAATGTCTAAAAAAGAATATAACCATAAACGAATGATTTTGCAAAATATTAGATAAAACGGCGGATTTGAGCGAAAACGCCCATGGCAGAATAATAGAATTGATCCATCTGCACCTAGCATTGGTGTGGCATTTTATTAACAAACCGATTCAAAAATATGTATAATAAATATCACATTAAGTAGTATATGCTTCTTCTAAAACGCGCAAATCACAGAGGTAAATGGCGGATAGCAGATACTTACACCTGTTAACGGATAGTATTATAAGAATAGATTTTGTATGCTGTGTTTTTCTGTTATACTGATAAAGGCACATAGTACTATTCAAAAGGTGCAGTATGAACAGCGTAATAGGTCATTCCAGCCAAAATGAAAACGCAAACATAAGAAGAACGGCCATGATCGCCGCAGCTCTTGGCGTTGCCATACTGATGCTGGCGGCAGGCATGCTGATGCTTTTTTCGGCTAAAGCAAAAATGCCCAGCTTAAAAAACGTTTCCAATGCAGATCAAAACGGGTACCGCACCTGTGAATATCAGGGAATCACACGAAAATTCATTCTGTATGTACCTAAAAGCGCAACCCCCAATTCGCCTTTGGTATTTCTGCTGCACGGGTATGGAGGAACGGCAGCGTCTATACAAACCCAAACCGGTATAAACGAAGCGGCGGAGCGTTACGGATATGTGATGGTGTACCCGCAGGGAGCGAAAGACCCGGCGGACGGTACTGCCGCCGCGGCATGGAATTCCGGGCTAAAGGCGCAAGGAAACGACGATGTGGGATTTCTAAAAGCGCTGGCAAACTACTTAATAAAAACATACGGTTACGGGAAAGCCGGCGTATTTGCCGCCGGTTTTAGTAACGGTGCGTTTATGATGTACCGTTTAGCAAATGAGGCGGATGATACCTTCCGTGCGGTGGCAAGCGTTGCGGGGTTTATGCCGGATAGCGTGTGGGAAGCGCGAAAAGACAAGGCTTCCATCGGCATATTACAGATCAATGGCACCAAAGACGATGTGGTATCGCTGGATGTATCCTACAATGCAGCCCCACCTATCTATGATGTGATAGAATACTGGAAGAACGCCAACGGACTTGATCAAATGGACCAGGAAACGCTTTCCGAGCGTGTTATGGCTTACCGCTATACTGGAGATGCAATGAAAAACCAAGTGTGGTATATCGAGGTGGAAAACGGCGGACATGCTTGGCCGGAGCAGCAGTATACCGGAATCGATACAAACGAGATCATACTGGACTTTTTCAGTAGGCATATGTAACGTTCATAGTATCATCATACTGTTATAATCAAGAATAAAGGCAGGATATGCATTTGCTGAACACCACTTCAACGCAAGACGTAATTGCTATCATCAACAGCACATTTTCATACTGTCAATACGCGGAGAGTGTTCCGCTGTATGATGCGGTTGGCAGAACCTTGGCGCAAGACGTATTTGCCAAGGAGTATGTGCCGTCCTTTCACCGATCCACGGTAGACGGGTATGCCGTACGGGCGGCAGATACGTTCGGCTGCTCGGATTCCATACCGGCCATATTGCAAATATGCGGCGAGGTGCTGATGGGACAAGCCGCTGATTTTACTGTCAGCAGCAATACATGTGCCGCTGTACCCACCGGCGGCGCTATTCCCGAAGGAGCGGACGCGGTGGTGATGCTGGAATACACGGAAGCGTATAACGCGGATACCGTCGGCATCCTGAAACCGGCAGTTCCGGGGAGCAACCTGATATTCAAGGGAGATGATACGATTCCCGGCAAGCTGGTACTTCAAGCGGGGCGTATCCTCAACCCGCAGGATATCGGTGCATTAGCCGCTATGGGATGCGGCACGGTACAGGTAGTAAAAAAGCTGCAAATCGGCGTGATATCCACAGGCGACGAGCTTGTTCCCGTTGAAAACACGCCTAAGGAAGGGCAGATTCGTGACGTAAATACCGTTATGCTTTGCGCCATGATCAAAAACATGGGATGCGTTCCGTTGCAGTATCCCAAAATACCAGATCAGGATGCCGCTTTGGAAAATGCCTTACGGCAAGCGGTTACAAAATGCGATATCGTTCTGATATCCGGCGGCAGCTCCGTAGGCTTAAAGGACGCTACCTGCCGCGTAATGGAAAGGCAGGGACATGTGCTGCTGCACGGCATTTCCATGAAACCGGGAAAGCCCACCCTGCTTGCTAACATACAGGGAAAGCCCGTATTTGGTCTGCCGGGAAATCCGGTTGCCGCATGCTTTGTGACCCAGTTATTTGTTAGGGCGGCGGTAGAACAGCTAACGGGCAGCGTTTTATCCGTACAAAAGGTTACCGCCCAATTAAAACAAGCGGTGGATTCCAATCACGGAAGAGAACAGTTTTGTGCCGTACGGCTTAAAAAAAGCGGTGATGTGATCTATGCCGAACCCGTTCGCAGTAAATCCGGCTTAATTACGAGCCTTGCCGGAACAGACGGTTATTTTTGTATCCCCCGGGATTGCGAAGGCATGCCTCGGGACAGTAAAATAGAAGTGGTTTTATTTCAGTAGATATAGGGGAATAACATGGGTTTTCAGTATTTAACAAACATCCCTCTGGAGCAGGCAAAAAGCGATTATATCAAAGCGCTGAAAGCGTGCGGCTTCATGCGTAAAACGGAGCAGATCGCCGTACAGGAAGCAGCAGGCAGGGTTACGGCAGAGGCGGTTTACGCAACGATTTGCGCGCCCCATTACCATGCCAGCGCCATGGACGGAATTGCGCTAAAGGCATGCGTTACCTTTGGCGCAAGCGATACCACCCCGGTAACGCTACAGGAGAACGCATATACCGTAGTGGATACCGGCGATCCTATCCCCGAGGGCTGCGACGCCGTTGTGATGATTGAAAACGTAATACAAAACGAAGGCGGCGGCGTGGTATTATATCAACCAGCAGCGCCATGGCAGCATATCCGGCAGATCGGCGAGGACATTTGCGCGGGTGAAATGGTGTTGGGGGAGGGTGTATTAATTACGCCAAGCGCCGTAGGTGCCATGCTTGCAAGCGGCGTTACTAATGTGACGGTTGTAAAAATGCCCACTGTGGCAATTATTCCAACTGGAGATGAGATCGTGCCGCCCTGCGCGAATCCACGCCCCGGCGACATCATGGAGTTCAACTCGTCCATATTCTCCGGCATGCTGCGGCAATGGGGTGCTAAGCCGGTTGTTTGCCCCATTGTGAAGGATACCTTTCAACTGATTTTTGATGCGGTATCGAACGCCGTGGAAAACTATGATATGGTGATACTAAATGCCGGCTCCTCCGCCGGGCGGGAGGATTACAGTGCGCAGGTGATAGCCGCCGTTGGAAATGTGTTATACCATGGCATTGCCATTAAACCGGGAAAGCCGGCTGTGCTGGGGCATTGCGGTGCAAAACCGATACTGGGCGTACCGGGATATCCCGTTTCGGGCATCATTGTAATAGAGCAGTTCTTGCGCCCGATCCTTGCGGAGTATTATCAAACCGCACATGTTAAACCGGAGCAGGTGCAGGCGGTGCTTTCCAAACGGCTGGTGTCCGGGTTGAAGTATCAGGAATTTGTACGCGTAAGGCTTGGACTGGTGGAAAAAACGTTGGTAGCCACACCGCTCAATCGCGGAAGCGGGGTGATATCCAGCTTCATGAAAGCGGATGGAATACTTTCCGTACCGCAGGAAACGGAAGGCTATGAGGCAGGAGAAACCGTAGCGGTAACGCTGCTTCGCCCTAAATACGAGTTGGAAAACACTTTGGTAGCCATCGGAAGCCACGACCCTTTGCTGGACGAGCTTGCCAATCTGCTGCACATCACCTGTAACGATATGTTTATGAGCTCCTCTCATGTAGGGTCTATGGGTGGAATCATGGCGGTGCGCCGCAAGGAAGCGCATATTGCCGGTTGTCATCTGCTGGACGAGGATACCGGAGAGTATAATGTAGGCTTTATCAAGAAGTATTTTCCGGAGGGCGGCGTTCGCTTGGTGGAGTGCGTAATGCGGGCGCAGGGGTTGATGCTGCAGAATGGTAATCCGCTGCACGTTACCTCCATAAGCGATATTGCAAACGGCAAACTTCGGTATGTAAACCGTCAAAAGGGCTCCGGCACAAGGGTTTTGCTGGATTACCTGCTGAAAAAGAACGGTCTTCGGCAGGAGAACATATACGGTTACGGGCGGGAGGAGTTTACCCACACAGCGGTTGCGGCGCAGATCGCTAGCGGCTCGGCAGACGTCGGTATGGGCATATATTCTGCCGCAAGCATGTATGGGCTGGACTTTCTCTCGGTTTGCCAAGAGCAATACGACCTTTTGATACCCGATTATGCGTGGGATACGCCAATGGTAGCATTGCTTTTGGAGCTTCTGAAAAGCGAGCAGTTCAAAAACAAGCTGCTGCAAATGGGCGGCTACGGCGTGGAAAACCCCGGGCGGGTAAGGGTGCGGCTATAAAACGGACAGCAGAACAGGATGTAGAGTGATATGATAGATCAATTTCAGCGCAATATCGAATATATGCGGGTTTCCGTTACGGACAGATGCAATTACCGCTGTATGTACTGCATGCCGGAGGATGGCGTTGAAAAGCGAGCGCACAGCAACATCATCTCCCTTGAGGAAATCATTCGCATCGTAAAGGCCGGTGTGGAGCTGGGCATCAAAAAGATACGCATTACGGGCGGAGAACCGCTGGTGCGTAAAGGTATTACCGGGCTGATCGAGCAGTTGGCTACAATAGACGGCCTTGTGGACATTTCCATGACCACCAACGCGGCGCTGCTTGCGCCTATGGCAAAAGACTTGAAAAGCGCGGGGCTAAACCGTGTGAACATCAGCATGGATACGCTTGATCCGGAGAAATTCAAGTATATCACCAGATGCGGCTCGCTTGATGACGCGAAGAAAGGCCTGCATGCGGCACTAGACTGCGGTTTCAAGCCGGTAAAGGTGAACACGGTATTGATCGGCGGCTTCAATGATAATGAAATCGAGCGTTTTGTTGCGCTGACTCGTGAATATCCGATCGAACTGCGGTTTATTGAGCTGATGCCAATCGGCGATACGGTAGATTTTGGCACGGAAGCGTATTTGCCGGCCGATACAGTGTTAAAACGGGTACCGGCGCTTTTACCGGTAAACGAAAGCGGCGGTGTTGCAGCATTATACCAGCTTCCCGGCGCAATAGGGAGTGTAGGGCTGATATCTCCCGTTAGCAATGCGTTTTGCGAAAGCTGCAACCGCATTCGTATTACGGCGGACGGAACGGTAAAGCCCTGCCTGCACTCCGCACAGGAAATCCCCCTCAAGGGCTTGCCGCACGACGCATTGGTGGAAACGCTGCGGCAGGCGATCTATTATAAACCCGCTTGCCACGCGCCGCTTTCCCGAGAGATGCGTTCCCATGCGCACCGTGGAATGAACGGCATCGGCGGATAATGTGCTTATATGATACTAAAAGGCGATAAAGCAAAGCTTTGGGAGGAGCCAATATGAACGAGTATACGGCGGCGGTGATCACCGTCAGCGATAAAGGCGCGGCAGGTCTTCGGGAGGACGGCAGCGGCCCCGCACTTTGTACATTGCTGCAAAACAACGGCTGGACGGTCGTACATACTGCAATCGTTCCGGATGAACTGGACGATATCAAACAAGAACTGACTGCCTGTGCAGACGAGCGCGGGGTGTGCTTGGTGCTGACCACCGGCGGCACCGGCTTTGCCATGCGGGATGTTACTCCCGAAGCCACAAAGGCTGTATTGGAACGGGAAGCGCCGGGTATTGCGGAGGCAATGCGCGCGGAAAGCATGAAAATCACCAATCGCGGCATGCTCTCCCGGGGCGTTTCGGGCATTCGTAAGGAAACGTTGATCGTCAACCTGCCAGGAAGCCCCAAAGCCGCCGTGGAATGCCTTGTTGCTGTGATCGGCGGTATCCGGCACGGTATCCAGATGTTAAAGGGTTGGAGCGGCGAATGTGCGGCTCCACAGGTAACGGCGGTTTGCGTCAGCACAAAAAAAGGCGAGCAAAAGCATGAGGTAGACACGGTAACGCTCCTGCCTGACTGGGGGATAGAGGGGGACGCACACGCGGGAAACTGGCACAGGCAGGTGAGCCTTTTAGGAGAGGAAAGCGTAAAAAAGCTGCAGGACAAGCTAACCATAAAGCTGGAACACGGCGCGTTTGCGGAAAATATTTTAACACGCGGTATCTGCCTATACGAATTACCGGTTGGAACAAAACTGACTATCGGCGATGCGCTTGTGGAGGTCACGCAGATCGGAAAGGAATGCCATCGGGATTGCGCCATTCGAAAGGCCGCCGGAGACTGCGTAATGCCCCGTGAAGGGATATTTGTAAAGGTACTAAAAGGCGCGACAGTAAAATCCGGTGATTTGATCACCGTTGAAAAGTAGCGTTCGTATTCTATTATTAAAATTGCTAGGTTATAGAGAATAGAACTCCAGAAACTGCTTGGTTTGATCGTATTGCGGGGCGTGCAGAATGCTATCTGCCGCTCCGTTTTCTATTACGCGCCCATCTGCGAGAAACAAAATATCGTTGGAAACACGCGCCGCCTGCTTGATACTGTGGGTAATCAAGAGAATCGCGGCGTTGTGTTGGGCTTTGTATTGTAAAATGGCATCCTCCGCAAGCATACAAGCATGTATGTCCATGGAAGCGCAGGGTTCATCCAATATTAAAAGATCTACCTTTCTTAGCAGCGTTCGCGCCAAGGCCATTCTGGCGCACTCGCCGCCGGAAAGCGTTTTTGCGGATTTTTGCATCAAGGACATAAGCCCCAATGCCGTAAGGATGGATTCGGCTTCCTTAAAATTGCCTCCTCCAAGCAATGTGTTTTTTAATACAGACATTTGAAAGGCGTATGGCTTTTGCGGCAAATACCCGATCACAGAAATCGGATCAATGGTAAGCTTACTGCCGCTATCGGCAGGCTCAACACCGCTTAACACCTTGGCTAGGGTGGATTTTCCACAACCGTTTGCTCCAATGACCCCGTATATTTTACCCTGCTCAAATGTGCAGCCCGGAAAATCCAACACAAGGCGGGAGCCGTAGCTTTTTGTAAATGCGCCGATATGCATACGCTACCGTTTCCTCCTTTGCAGTATTGCCGCTACAATGTTCAACAACAGTGAGATCAATAAAAGGATCATGCCCAATGCCAAAGCAAGGGTAAAATTACCTTTGTTGGTCTCGTTCATAATCGCGGTGGTCATTACATTGGTTTTGAATGCGATCGCGCCGCCCACCATGGATACCGCGCCCACCTCCGCAAAGGCACGTCCCAACACCAAAAGGTAGGAGGAAACAATTTGATACTGGCTTTCGTTGATCAAAAGCAGCCCGGTTTTGATAGAAGAAATACCAAGCCCTCGCGTGGTTTCCCGAATGGCGGGGGAAATGCCTGAGATGTACGGCTCCACTGTTCCAATCACCAGCGGCGTTAACAATATCACCTGTGCTATGACCATGCCTGTAACCGTGTATAACAAGCGCAGGTGCCGAAGGGGGCCAACGCCTGAAAACAGCATATAGCAAAGCAAACCGCACACCACGGGCGGCAAACCCATGAGTGTGCGGTTTATCACGATCCAAGCCTTTTTTGATTTTTGAACGGAATTACCTAACAGCACGCCAAAGGGAACGCCAAGAAGAAGCGCGATCACCGAGCTGCAAAGGCACATGCGAAGCGTTACTCCGATAATTTGCAACAACTGCGTATTGCCGGAGCAGATCAAATCAATGGCTTGTGCAAAAGCGGAACGCATCGTTACCCGATGATTCCGTTATTTGCACGGAAGGTAAGCATGGTTGCTTTATCGGAAAGGAT
The DNA here is from genome assembly GCA_964476505.1 of uncultured Oscillospiraceae bacterium. Lineage (GTDB taxonomy): Bacteria > Bacillota > Clostridia > Christensenellales > CAG-138 > CAYZAW01. Next base: position 23,008 of record CAYZAW010000019.1, read on the forward strand.
GTATGCACCAAGCTCCTCCGCCATGGTAAGGCAGGTGCCCATACCAGCGTTGGAATACACATACCAATCGCTGTATGCGGCAACGGATTCGGCCTCTGCGGTGATTCCCAACTCCTCCGGCCAGAGGGAAATCTCCTTGGTGTGTGTGCCGGAAGAATCGCCTCTAGATACGAACTGGAATTTTCCGTCCGCAATGGTTTTAAAAGCATCCTTTACGGAAGGAGCGGCTTTTACGCCGGCAGGGTCTTCCGCCGGGCCGCAAAGCACGAAATAGTTGTACATAAAGGTGAGTCGCTCGGGGCTAAAGCCTTCCTCGATAAAGGCTTCTTCCTGCTTTTTAGAGTGTACAAGTATCAGATCTGCATTGCCGGCCTTGGCATTGGCAATGGATTTTCCGGTACCAGCAGAATACACCTCCACTGCGTAACCGTATTTGCTCTCAAACGCGGGAAGCAGGTGGCCTAACAAGCCGGAGTCGTTAACAGAGGTGGTGGTGGAAAGACGGATGTTCTTGGTTTCCTCCGTTGCCATGGGAATCTCCTCTGTTGATACAGGCGCATCGTCCTTGATGTAAAACAGGTACTCGCCGTATTCCTCATAGCCGTAATTAGCGGCCATATCCAACCCCTCTTTGCTAAGCAGCCAGTTGATGAGCGCTTTTGCACCTACCTCGTTCAGGTATACATCCTTTACAGGGTTGCCGTCCGCATCGGCAAAAGGCGCGGAAGGATCAACAGCCAATAAAGAGTAGTTGTTGATCATGCTGTCGTCCTGCTCATAAAGAATCGAAAGGCCAACGCCGGGCGCAGGCGTTTCTTCAACGATGGGTTCGGCTGCAGGCTCGGGCGTTGCTTCCACCGGTGCGGCGGTTTCTTCTACGGCTGGCGCGGCAGCAGGTTCGGGTGCCGGCGCGTTAGCAGTGCAGCCAAACAAGGATACTAGCAGTACAAGAACAAGTAAAATGGACAGTTGTTTTTTCATGGTATACTCCTTTTGTGGTATGTAATAGCCTCCGCCCTTATATAACAGCCCTGCAAAAAAGATGCAGTCAAGTGCTGCACATTTAATGCAAAAGGCAGCTATATTTAAGGAAAGAGGCTCGTCCACCGCTGACCGAAATATGTGCCGTATGTTTTAACTTATAATAGACTATATAAAGTTTATTCTATAAAGTACGTACGGTCAAGTAATAATTCATCAAGAGGACGGCTCTCACATTGTTTTGATATCCCACTTGGGGATTGCTCCTTTGTCTTGCGAAATGCGTGTGCATCCCCTATAATCAGTAGCGAATGGAAAGTAAACGAGGTACTGCCTTGAAAACAAGTGATTTTTATTATGACCTGCCGGAGGAATTGATTGCTCAAACGCCTGCTGCCGTGAGGGATCGATCTAGGCTGCTCGTGTATAACAGGTCAAATTGCAGCATACAAGACGGCGTTTTTACAGATGTACTGTCTTATTTATCCCCGCAGGACGTACTGGTTCGAAATACCACCCGCGTAATTCCGGCCCGTTTATTTGGCGCAAACGAAGAAACGGGCGGCATGATGGAATTCCTTCTGCTAAAAAGAATAGAGGGGGATACATGGGAGTGCCTTGTAAAACCCGGAAAACGCGCCAAGGTAGGCAGGGTGTTTACCGTAAACGATGAGCTTCGTGCCAAGGTTGTTGGAGAAGCGGGTGACGGCGGAAAACTGGTCACGTTTTTATACAACGGTATTTTTGAGGAAGTATTGGATAGAGCAGGGCAAATGCCGCTGCCGCCGTACATTAAAACACGGCTGCCGGAGGCAGAGCGTGAGCGCTACCAAACGGTGTATTCCAAAGAACGCGGCTCTGCCGCAGCGCCTACCGCCGGGCTGCATTTTACCCCTGAGCTGCTTGCCGCCATTCAGGAAAAGGGCGTTGCCATTGCGGACGTACTGCTGCACGTTGGCTTAGGCACGTTCCGCCCCGTATCGGCAGAAAACGTGGAGGAGCACCACATGCACGCGGAGTATTATCAGGTTTCCGAGGAAACTGCGAACCTGATCAATCAACGGCGAAAGGACGGAGGGCGCATCGTATGCGTCGGAACGACCTCCTGCCGTACGCTGGAAAGCGTTACGGACGATAACGGCGTTGTGCACAGCGGCTCCGGCTGGACAAGCATCTTCATTACCCCGGGATACCGGTTCAAAGCCGTGGATGCACTTATCACCAATTTCCATCTGCCGGAATCCACGCTGTTGATGCTTATTTCCGCCCTTGCTACCAGAGAAGAGATACTGCGCGTGTATGCGCATGCCGTACAGGAGCGGTACCGCTTTTTCTCGTTCGGGGACGCCATGCTGATTTTATAAGGAGCAACGTATGAAGCCTTTTCAATATGAAATGATCAAAACCTGCAAGCAGTCGGGCGCAAGGCTGGGCGTGCTGCATACGCCGCACGGCGATATCGAAACGCCCTGCTACATGCCCGTTGGCACGCAGGCAACCGTAAAAGCCATGACCCCGCGTGATTTAAAGGATGTTGGAGCAAACATCATACTTGCCAACACCTACCATTTATATATGCGCCCCGGACATGAGCTGGTGCGCGAGGCAGGCGGATTGCACAGCTTTATGCATTGGGACAGGCCCATCTTAACGGACAGCGGCGGCTTTCAGGTATTCAGCTTGGCGGAAATGAACAAAATCCAAGAGGACGGCGTGGAGTTTCGCTCGCATATCGACGGCAGCCGACACTTTTTCACACCGGAAAAGGCCATGGAGATCGAGCAGGCGTTGGGCGCAGACATTGCCATGTGCTTTGACGAATGCGCGCCGTATCCCGCAAGCTACGAGTATACGCGAGACGCCATGAACCGCACCCATCGCTGGGCAAAGCGCTGCCAAGCATCGCATACCCGGCAGGATCAGGCATTGTTTGGAATCGTACAGGGCGGAACCTTTGCGGATCTACGCATCGAAAGCGCAAAAACCCTTTCGGATATGGACTTTATCGGATACGGCATTGGCGGCCTTTCCGTTGGCGAGCCGAAGGAAAAGATGTACGAAATGCTGGAAACGCTGATGCCATATATGCCGACGAACAAGCCTCGGTATTTAATGGGCGTTGGCAGCCCGGATTGCTTGGTAGAAGGCGTGCTTCGCGGGGTAGATATGTTTGACTGCGTGCTGCAAACGCGCATTGCCAGAAACGGCTTGGCGTTAACGCACAACGGCAAGCACATGCTCCGCAACAAAACCTATGAGCATGATTTTACGCCCATCGACAGCGAATGCGACTGCTACGCCTGCCAAAACTTTACGCGGGCGTATGTAAGGCACTTGGTCAAGGCAAAGGAGATACTTGCGGCACAGCTCATCACCATGCACAACCTGCACTTCTCGCTGACCTTGATGGAGCAGGTAAGGCAGGCGATACGGGAAGACCGGCTGTTGGATTTCTATCACGAATGGAAGGAAAAGGGCGCACTGGATTGAACGGTAAGTGGAGTATCACGGCGAATACGGAGCAGGAAACCGAAGCCGCGGGCATGCTTTTAGGAAAGCAGCTGGCGGCGGGTATGTTTGTTTCGCTGATAGGAGATCTGGGTGCCGGCAAAACAGCATTTTGCCGCGGTATTGGCGCGGCGCTTGGCATAACGGGCATTGCAAGCCCAACCTTTACCATCGTGCAGGAGCATCAGGGCAGCCTCAAGCTGTATCATTTTGACGTTTACCGTTTGTCCGGTTCGGATGAGCTGTTTGACATCGGCTTTCAGGAGTATTTGGAGGACAGCGCCGTAACCGTGATGGAGTGGCCGGAAAACGTGCCTGAAGCACTCCCAAGAGAACGGCTGGAGGTCACGATCGTTGGCAGCGGGGAAGCGCCTCGCACCATCACGGTACAAGCAGTCGGTCAATCGTACGAGAACGTTATTGCAAAGCTTACTTAAGGAGGCGGAACGCGTATGCTGATACTGGGTTTGGAAACCTCCGGGAAAACAGCGTCGGTTGCGGTATCCCGGGACGGTGCGTTGATCGCGGAATATGCGCTGTGCAACACCAAGACCCATTCGGAAACGGTGATGCCCATAGCAGAACGCCTACTAAACGATTTACACATAACGGTTGGGCAGCTGGATGCTATTGCCGTGGATATCGGCCCCGGCTCCTTTACGGGCGTACGCATTGGCGTTTGTGCGGCAAACGCCATGGCTGCTGCGCTGCATATCCCCGTAGTAGGCGTGGACGTGATGCATGCGCTGTATGAACCCATGAACGGCCTGCTTGACGTTCCCGTTTGCGTACTGCTGGACGCCAGAAACGGAAACGGCTACGGCGGTCTGTTTCAAGCAGGAAGCTGCTTACGGGAAGCCGAGGCAGTGGTGTTGGAGGAATACATTAAGGAAATGCCGGAAAACACCTGCTTTATTGGCGACGGCGCACAATTATTAGAGGCTTACATCAAAAGCAACGTAAAGGGAGCAAGGCTTGCGCCCGCGCGGTATGCATGCCCGTCAGCCTCCAGTGTGTGCGCCTGCGCATGGCGCATGCAATCACTCAATATAATAGAAGCGTCAGAGGAAACCGCGCCGCTGTATCTGCGTCCGTCACAGGCGGAGCGTATGTGGGAAGTAACGCATCATGGAGAATAACAAACCCATTCCGGAATTCCGCCCCATGACCCGGGCGGACGTACCTGCCATTGCGGAGCTGGAAAAGCTGTGCTTTCGTTCCCCGTGGTCAAAAAACGCCATACTGAGCGAACTGGACAATCATTTGGCGCATTACCATGTGTTGGATTTAAACGGCGAAATCATTGGGTACGCCGGTATGTGGGTGCTGTTTGGAGAATCGCACATTACCAATGTAGCCATCAAGGCGGAGTACCGCAAAAACGGCTACGGCGAAATGCTGATGTTAAAATCCATGCAAGCCGCAAGTAAGTATAAGGCGGTTAGCATGACATTGGAGGTACGGGAGCATAACGAGCCAGCAAAAGCGTTATATTATAAGCTGGGCTTTGAGCAAGCAGGCAGGCGCAAACGGTATTATCGGGATACCGGAGAGGATGCGCTGATACTATGGAATATGAATATAGAAAAAACGCTGCAAGAAAACTCGGAAAAAATTAGGCAGTAAAATCCCATATATTGTAATACTTTCAAAAAAGCAAGTGAGAAATGATTGAAAATAAACAATTTCTAAACTTGCTTTTTTATTTATAAAGCTTATAATTCGGAGTTGAAGCGTTTTTTGGGTTAACTGCTTGTAAACGGTGTAAATAATAGAGTAAAGGCAAGTGATAGAATGATCGGCATCGGATTGGGGCTGCTGTTTGGCGCTTTAGCGCTGTATCTTTTGATACGGTTTGTTCGCTCCATCACAGGCGAAGGAAACATCGCTGTGTGGATGCTGATCGTGCAACCCTTATGCCTGCTGGCAGGACTTGGGCTTACGGCGCTACTTGCGCCAAACAGCTTGGCAGGTTGCGGAATCACCATGGCGGCGGTGCTGATTGCTGGGTCGGTTACATTCGTACTGATAAAGCGAAGGCAGCCGCAGCCAAAGCAAAACGATTCTTCCGAACCAAAATAGAGGTGAAGTAACGGCATGATACATTGGATCGGGTTGGGAGCAGGCGTACTGGCAGCCGTATCCGCGTTCTTTTGGAGGCGGGCTGAGAGCAAACGGCTGTTAAACATAGAAGCTCCAACAAAAAAGCAAAAACGGCCTAAGAAGCTTGCAACGATATTAATGGTTGCGGGCATTTGGTTGTTCCTTGCTGAGGGGGTTACACTGCTGTTTGGCACGCCTGACAGGGGCAAGTTCACGGTAGAGATCTTTGCGCCCCGGGTCACGGTGCTTGGGTATACCATCAGTAGTACAGTGCTGATCACTTGGGCTGCCATGCTGTTTCTCATCATTCTTGCGCTGATACTCCGCTTTACCGTGCTTCGCAGGCTAAAGGACGTACCAACGGGCGCACAAAACGTGCTGGAGATCATGGTGGACGGCATATCCTCTTATACCGAAAGCACCTCCGGCGGCGGCTTGGGCGATAACCTGTGCGCTTATTTCTTTACGGTGGCGGCGCTGATGGTCGCTTCCGCCATGATTGAGCTGTTCGGCCTTCGCGCTCCCACGGCGGATATCACCATGACGTTTTCGCTGGCGCTGATCACGTTTATTTTGATCAACTACTACGGCATCCGGCAAAAGGGCGTAAAGGGCAGAATCAAAAGCCTTGCGGAGCCAACGCCCGTTGTATTCCCGATGCGGGTGGTCAGCGATTTTGCCGTTCCTGTGTCGCTAGCCTGCCGCCTGTTCGGCAATATGCTTGGCGGCATGATCGTTATGGAGCTGCTGTATTCCTCTCTGGGGAACTTCGGCATTGCAATTCCCAGCGTGGTAGGACTGTATTTCAACGTGTTCCACCCGCTGATACAGGTGTTCATATTTGTAACGCTGTCGCTCACGTTTATTCGTGAGGCGGCTGAACTCACAGAAAACGAAGCTTAACTTTACTATCATATTTAGGAGGATCAAAAAATGGAACTGGGATATGTGGCAATCGGCGCGGCATGCTGCCTGCTTTCCTGCGTAGTGTCCGGCTTAGCGATGGGCTTAGCAACCGGTAAGGCGGTGGACGCGGTAGCGCGTCAGCCGGAGGCTTCCGGTAAAATCACCTCGATTTTGCTGCTTGGCCTTGCATTAACGGAATCAACCGCTATCTACGGCTTTGTAAGCGCACTCATCATGATGTTCACCCTTGCCTGATCCGATATGCTTAGGTGATCGTAACACAACATTGGAAGGGAAGGTGAACCATCCGTGGAACTGTATCCCGTGGATATATTGATCCATTGCATCAATATCGTTGTGCTGTACATACTGCTGCGGCTGATCTTATTCAAACCGCTTCGGAAGTTCATGCAGGAGCGAAGCCGCCGTGTGGAGGATCAGCAGCGTATTGCCGCGGAAAACGTGACAAAAAGCGAGCAGGATCGCAACACATACGAAGAAAAACTGCGGCATGCCGAAGAAGAAGCGCTGGAAATCAAGAAAAATGGCGAACAACAGGCAATGGAATCAGCAGACGCTATTCTTTCTGCCGCGAAACGCGATGCCGCCCAGTTGATCAGCGACGCACGCATCAAGGCGGAGGAAAACAGCCGGCAGGCGGAGGCGGAGCTGCAGGATAGATTGCTGGATGCCGCTGTGGATATAGCCGGGCGTATATTGAAGCGCGAAGTGAAGGCAGAGGATAATAAAGCCGTGGTGGAGGCGTTTTTGAGCAAGGAGGAGGCGTAGTATGCGTAACGTGTTGATTCGTACCGCGCAGCCCTTTGAGCAGGAAACGGTCACCGCCATCAAGGAACGCTTTCAGGAGATCGCGCATGAGCCGCTTCGCTGCCGGGTAGAGCTGGACCCGGACTTGATCGGCGGCTTTGTTGCGTTCGTTGGCGGCACTGTGTACGACTTTAGCTTTAAGACCCAGCTGGACGCTTTAAAAAGCGAACGCGGAAAGGGCGGAAATGGCAGACTGCATCGTATTTGACAAAAGCGGTATCGGGCCGTTTTTAAAGGAACGCATTGCCCAATACGCCTTTGAGCCAAAGATATTTGAATATGGCCTTGTAAAAAGCTGTGCAGACGGCATCGTGCAGATCGCCGGGCTTCCCCATACCAGATACGGCGAGATATTGGAGTTTGAGCACGATGTGTACGGGCTGGCGCTGGATCTTCGGCAGGATGGCGTTGGCGCGGTGCTATTGTCTGACTCTGCAAGCTTATGCGCGGGCTCCATCGTGCGGAGAACCGGGCATGTGGCGGACATCGGCGTTGGCGAGGAGTTGTTAGGCCGTGTAGTAGACCCGATAGGCAGGCCTCTTGACGGAAAGCCGCTGATCGTGAATAAGTATAGGCAGGCGGAATGCGCCGCGCCCGGCATCATGGATCGTGCGCCGGTGGATACCCCTCTTGCTACCGGTATTTTGACCATAGACAGCATGATTCCCATCGGACGCGGGCAGCGCGAATTGATCATTGGCGACCGGCAAACGGGAAAAACATCCATTGCGCTTTCCGCCATGCTCAACCAAACGGGCAAAAACGTGCCCTGCGTGTATTGCGCCATAGGCCAAAAGGCTTCCACCATCGCCCAGCTTGTTGGGATGCTGGAGGAATCCGGCGCCATGGAGCATAGCGTTGTGGTAGCCTCCACCGCCAGTGACGAGCCTGCCATGCAGTACCTTGCGCCCTATGCGGCTTGCGCCATTGCAGAGGAATTTATGTATGCGGGTATGGACGCGCTGGTGGTGTATGACGATTTAAGCAAGCATGCCGTGGCGTACAGAGCCATGTCTTTGCTGTTGCGGCGGCCTTCGGGGCGCGAGGCGTATCCAGGAGACGTGTTTTATCTGCACAGCCGCTTATTGGAGCGCGCGGCAAAGCTGTCTCCCGAGAAAGGCGGCGGTTCTTTAACAGCGCTGCCTATTGTGGAAACCATGGCAAACGATATTTCCGCCTATATCCCAACGAACGTGATCTCTATTACCGACGGGCAGATCTATCTGGAAAGCGAGCTGTTCCATTCCGGCGTGCGTCCGGCGGTAAACGTGGGGCTTTCCGTATCCCGTGTTGGCAGGGCAGCACAGCTGGACGCTATGAAAAAGGTGTCCGGTAGCATGCGCTTAGAGGTTGCGCAGTACCGCGAAATGGCGGTGTTTGCGCAGTTCGGTTCCGACGTGGATGCAAGCACACAGGCGCTTTTGGCTAAGGGCGAACGGCTGGTTGAACTAACAAAGCAGCCGGTGCAGGAACTGCTGTCCTTAGCGGAGCAGGTAGCGCTGTTGTTGGCGTTTTCCAACGGACTGTTTTTGGAGATACCCACAAAAGAGGTGCAAAGCCGCAAGCTGGCGCTTTTGACCTATATGCGAAAATACTGCCGCAGAACGCTGGCGCAGGTAAACCGTTCCGGTAAGCTGACAAATGAAAACCGTACGGATATGCTAAATGTGATGGAGAATTTTAAAAAGTCCGAAAGCGTACGGCCTGCTACAGCGGCGGATACCTCAGAGAAAGAGGACGCATGATATGCAAAACACCAATGAGATCAGAGAGCATATCAGCGCCATAGAGGAAACCCGCAAGATCACCAACGCCATGCAGCTGGTATCAACAGCGCGGCTGAAACGGGTGATGGATCACATCGATTACAACCACCGCTATTTTCAGCGTATCGTGGCAACCATGCGGGATATTCTGGCCTCCCCGGAGGAAGTAAGCCATCCGTACCTTGTAAAGCGGGGCAGCAAACGCCAAACCTTTATTGTGATCGCCGCAGACAAGGGGCTTTGCGGCAGCTACAATACAGGCGTTCTAGAGCTTGCCTATGACCGAATCGTACGGGCGGGGGAGGGCACCTGCGTGATTGCTGTTGGCATCGTTGCGCAGGAATATCTGCGCACTCACGGCATTGAGCCGGATATCGAAATTATGGGCATGGCGCAGGACCCGTCTTTGCATAACGCAAGGGCACTCGCCTACGACCTGTTTCGCCTGTATGACGATGCTATGACGGACGAGGTGTTCGTGCTTTATACCTCCTTTTACGGAGAAACAAAAAATAAAGCCATTATGCGGCGCTTGCTGCCGGTGATGGAAAGCGATTATGATATGCCGGAGGCGACCATACACGCGGAGGACATTCGTTACGAGCCCTCCGCACAGGATCTGTTTACGCATTTGGTGCCCCAGTATGTGATCGCGGTGCTGTTTGGCGCATTGGTGCAGGCGTATGCAAGCGAGCAGCTTTCCCGCATGATCGCCATGCAAAACGCTACGCAAAGCGCGGACGAAATGCTGCAAAAGCTGCATCTAACGTACAATTTAGCACGGCAAACGGCCATCACACAGGAAATCGCGGAAATATCCGGCGCGGCGGAAGCCCTGCGGGAGGGCTAATTAAAAAATGATAACAAGCTCCCAGTTTCGGAGGTAGCAATATGAAAAACGAAGCGGCAGATCGAGGCGTGGTTGTAAAAATCAGCGGCCCGGTGCTGGACGTAAAATTTGAAGGGCAGCTGCCGGAGATCCATGATCTTTTGATCACGGAAAGCGGACGGCACATGGAGGTGGCGGCGCACATCAGCGGCAGCGTGGTGCGCTGTATTGCGCTGGACGCAACAGACGGCATGTGCTGCGGCGAACAGGCTGTGGCGCAGGGCAGCGGTATTCGTGTGCCCGTAGGCCCGGAGGTGCTGGGGCGCGTTGTGGACGTTTTAGGACGCCCCGTAGACGGCGCAAGCCCTATTACAACAAAGGAAACATGGGATATCCACAGGCAGCCGCCGGTGTTTGGTAAGGTAAAGCCGGTTACCGAGATATTAGAAACCGGCATCAAGGTGATCGACCTCTTGGAGCCCTATGCAAAGGGCGGAAAAATCGGCCTGTTTGGCGGCGCGGGCGTTGGAAAAACAACGCTCATCATGGAGATGATCCATAACATCGCCTTTAACCACGGCGGTTATTCCGTATTTGCCGGCGTAGGCGAGCGAAGCCGCGAGGGCAACGACTTGGTGCACGAAATGAAGGAAAGCGGCGCGATCGAAAAAACCGCGCTTGCCTTCGGACAGATGAACGAGCCGCCAGGTTCGCGTATGCGTGTGGCGCTAACAGGCCTTACCATGGCGGAGTACTTCCGGGATAAAGAAAACCGGGATGTCCTGCTGTTTATTGATAATATCTACCGGTATGTGCAGGCTGGAAACGAGGTTTCCGCGCTGTTAGGCAGAATGCCCTCCGCGGTAGGCTATCAGCCAACGCTGGCTACCGAGCTTGGGGAGCTAGAGGAGCGCATCACCTCCACCAACGACGGTTCAATCACATCCGTACAGGCCATTTATGTACCTGCGGACGATTTGACCGACCCCGCGCCGGCAACGATATTCTCCCATTTGGACGCAACAACGGTACTGTCCCGTGCAGTATCGGAAATGGGTATCTATCCGGCGGTGAGCCCGCTTGCGTCTTCCTCGCGGATATTAGACCCCAATATCGTAGGCCGTCAGCATTACGAAACCGCGCGAAAGGTGCAGGAATGCTTACAGCGCTATAACGAATTGAAGGATATCATTGCCATACTGGGCATGCATGAGTTGTCCGCCGAGGATCGCGCCACGGTATACCGGGCAAGGCGCATCGAGCGGTTCCTGTCGCAGCCCTTCCAGGTGGCGGAGGTATTTACGGGCGCACCCGGGCGCTTTGTTGCGTTAAAGGATACCATTCGCAGCTTTGAGGCTATTTTATCCGGTGATTTAGACAATATCCCGGAGGCGGCATTCTTTATGGTGGGCGATGTGGACGAGGTGCTGCAAAAAGCAAAGGAGATCGGCTGATGGCGCTGTTTCGTTTGTGCATTATGACGCCGGAACGTCAGTTTTTTGACGGGGACGCGGAGCGGCTGGTGATCCATAGCGTGGACGGAGAGAGGGGCGTGCTTGCTAACCACGAGCCCATGGCCGTTGCGCTAACTGTTGGCACGCTTCGCTATATGCAAGACGGCGTTTGGCATGAGGCTGTGCATGACGAAGGATTTATGGAGGTACTCAACAACACCGTTTATATATTTGTACAAACCTGCGAGTCCCCTGAGGAGATAGACGCCAAGCGTGCAGAGGCAGATAAAGCCGCTGCGGAAGAGCTGATACGCCAAAAGCAGAACCTGATGGAGTACGGCGGAACAAAGATCGCGCTTTCCAAGGCGATGGCAAGGCTTAGGGCGGTAAACCATATCACGCATAATTGACCGGCGCTTTGCGATGGAAAATCAAGGCTTGCACGAACGGGAAGAAGCGTTTATACTATGCAAGGCAAAAGTTGGTTATGAGTTTATACAAGGAGTGTCACCATGAGTTTATACAGCGACTGGACGGATATCGCACAGCAGGAGCGCACCTCCGCAGAGCATAAGGCTTTTTGGAGCGAGTATTTTGATGCTGAAACAGAGAATTACAAGCAGCTTCTTGCAGACTATCAAAACACGGCCTCCGGCACGGTAGCAGAGCTTGCGGATCGCTTCCAGATGGAGCCTGTTACGTTCCTCGGCTTCTTAGACGGCATCAATACCAGCCTAAAAAAGGAATTGAAGCTGGACAGCCTAAAGCTTACCAGCAAGGTGTCCTTGGATATCGATTATGACAAGCTGTATTTCAACATGCTGGACGCCAAGGCCAACTGGCTGTACACGCTGCCGGAATGGGATGCGATTTTGACCGAGGAGCGCCGTAAGGAGATCACAAAAGAGTTCCGGGCGTCAAAAATGTTTGTGAAGGAAGAAACCGTTGGGCGAAACGACCCGTGCCCCTGCGGCAGCGGCAAAAAGTATAAAAAGTGCTGCGGCGCGGGCAAATAAAATACTTGTTTTTGCGTAGCCGGTGAAGCTTGACAGCATGTGTTGTGTCTGGTAAAATACAATACTGTCGGTAATGCGCAGATCGTGTGTTTGCCTGCGCGATCGGCAATGGCAACCTGCGCGGTCGTGCTTATGTGCGCCTGTAGCTCAGCAGGATAGAGCAACGGCCTTCTAAGCCGTAGGTCCCGGGTTCGAATCCCTGCAGGCGCGCCATTTTATATGCTATGGTGGGTATAGTTCAGTTGGTTAGAATGCCAGATTGTGGCTCTGGAGGTCGTGGGTTCGAGTCCCATTACCCACCCCATTTTCCCCTCGGAGCACATTGTTTTCGGTGGGGTGTAGCCAAGCGGTAAGGCACCGGGCTTTGACTCCGTCATTCGCAGGTTCAAATCCTGCCACCCCAGCCAATGATCCGTTAGCTCAGTCGGTAGAGCACCTGACTTTTAATCAGGGTGTCC
>CAYZAW010000020.1:0-34997 GCA_964476505.1 uncultured Oscillospiraceae bacterium
CCCTGCCTTGCTGATAAAGTACAGGATCATCAGCCTGTGTTTTTCTGTTCCGTTCACGAAAAAAGCCATTCTTCATCACCTGCAATCAGTATACCACAGGCAGCTTGGATTGTCGCGGTAAAATGATTTTCGCCCCTAGCCGTCTGCTGTATGTTTCTTCCAACGAACACGAAATTATGCTTGCAATCAGAGCCGAAATGTGTATAATGGATAATGCACTTGGGGATATTACCTAGGGGTTATAGCTCAGCTGGTCAGAGCGCTACGTTGACATCGTAGAGGTCGTTGGTTCGATCCCAACTAATCCCACCATTAATCCTGCGGTGTGCGTCACGCTTTTGTATATAAACCCACAAAGTGACGTCGGGCGCGCGCGTCGGAACGCTAAGGGCATGCCGGTTTCGTACCGGAAGGCCGAGGCAACTGTAGCGCTCCCACCTGCCGAGAGGCGGGTGTTATATCGAGGGCGAACGGCACCATGGGATTAGCCTTTTCAACTGCATATTGCGGAATTGTGTAATGGTAGCACCCACGACTCTGACTCGTGTTGTCTAGGTTCGAATCCTAGTTCCGCAGCCAAAAGAAAAACACCCGCAGGGTGCTTTTTCTTTTGCCGTTGTTCAGTAGGATTCGAAGCCGCGACCCGTAGGGGGGAAACGTGCCAGTGGCACGTTTTTAGCGGCCGGGAAGCGAAAGCCCGCAGCAGCGCAATGCAAAGCGTAAGCTGCAAGAGGTTTGAGCGGAGAATCCTAGTTCCGCCGTGTACCTACGGGCGGAAAAGTATATCTAAATCAAATCAGCAAGCCACAAAAAAGTCCGTAACCATCTAAAGTTACGGACTTTCTCTGTTAATTGGTGCAGTAAAATTTCACTACACTTTCACTACACTCCCCCCCTCTTTTCAGGGTTCTGGAAGTTGTTTCGCTTCTTTTGAGCATTCGATCACATCGCAGGGCTGGCAATCTAGCGCAGCACATATCCGCTCCATCACTTCTAAAGCCACATACTCATTCCGTCCTATCTTTGTAATGGTAGCCGAGCTGCAGCCTATCATCTGCACCAATTCCGTTTTTGTAATGCCGCGATCAACAACCGGAAGTCACTCCGGCTAATATCCGCAAGAAATTCAGCATTAAGCCGGGTGAAGCTCGATATATCACTCATAGGTTTGGAATTGGTTACCGGATACATAACGAGAAGGATGAATTATTTATCTCAAGTGCCATTCCTTTACTACTTCTTAACCAATATGTGTGTATACTTATTAGTGTATGGTTAAACGCTCTATCAAGGCTTAACAAAAGAAGCTGAGGTTTCGTTATGGATTTGCTTGCATTCATTGATCAAGTTCTGGATAGTCCAATGTTATTGGTGTCCACGGTATTAACGCTTGCCGTTATACTGGTAAACGGTTGGACGGATGCCCCAAACGCCATTGCGACCTGTGTTTCCACAAGAGCCATCGGAGCGCGTAAAGCTATCATAATGGCAACTGTATTCAATTTTTTAGGCGTATTCATAATGACCGCAGTCAATGCCTCCGTTGCAATGACCATCTATAACATGGTTGACTTTGGCGGCGATGCACATCTTTCTCTTATTGCACTATGTGCCGCCATGGCGGCTATCGTCATATGGGCTACCGCAGCTTGGTACTTTGGCATTCCCACCAGCGAAAGCCATGCTCTGATTGCCGGTATTTCAGGTGCCGCGGTTGCCATTCAGGGCAGTTTTTCCGGCATCAACGGAGCTGAATGGATAAAGGTGGTTTACGGAATCGTTCTATCTACGGTTTTAGGCTTTGGCCTCGGTTTTATCACATCAAAAATCACGGTTTTGCTGTTTCGAAACAGTAACCGCTTAAAATCCGAGAAGTTTTTTATCAAGGCGCAGGTAGCCGGTGGCGCCGCTATGGCATTTATGCACGGCGCACAGGATGGTCAAAAGTTTATGGCTATATTTCTATTAGGAGCTGCCTTTGCAGAGGGGCAAGCTACCGCATCCAGCTTTACGGTACCTATCTGGCTTATGATTCTTTGTTCATTCGTTATGGGTCTTGGTACCTCCATAGGGGGATATCGTATTATAAAATCTGTGGGAATGGATATGGTAAAACTAAAGCCATACCAAGGCTTTGCGGCTGATCTTTCTGCCACGCTATGTCTGCTTCTTTCCTCCTTAATTGGGCTTCCCGTCAGCACAACGCACACGAAAGCAACTGCGATTATGGGCGTGGGAGCAGCTCGCAGAATGCGCAATGTGAATTGGAGCATTGTAAAAGAGCTTGTTCTCACATGGGTGTTCACATTTCCTGGCTGCGGGCTGCTGGGTTTTTGTGTGGCAAAGCTCTTTCTATATCTATTTATATAAAGGAGTAACATCATGGCTAAAAAAAGTACCGATTACTTTGATCTAATTAAGCAGCAAACAGCCTGTTGTATGGAAGCGTCCAATCTGCTAAATAGCATACTGTGTAATTACAATGCAGGCAACATCAACGTCTATCGAAAGCAGATGCACGAGCTTGAGCACACCGCGGATGATATTCACCACAGTATTCTAATCAAGCTATCCACAGAGTTTATCACGCCCATCGATCAAGAAGATGTTCTTCGCTTGGTTCAGACCATCGACGATATCACCGATGCGTTGGATGAGGTTATTCTTGAGTTCTATATGTATCACATTGACAGTGTTCCTGAAAAAACCGCGGAGTTATCCATGGTTGTAAATCGTTGCGTTTGCGCACTGCATAAAGCCGTGGAAGAGTTAAAGAACTTCAAAAAGCCGGATACTCTCCGAAAGTTACTGGTCAAAGTAAACGACATTGAAGCGGAAGCGGATATCGTTTATACAGATGCTATTTACAAGCTGTTCAGTTCCCCTGTTGACGGAAATACCACGCTGGGTGCTAAAGCCATCTATGAGAGCTTGGAGCACTGTTGCGATATGTGCGAGCACGCAGCAGATGTAATTGAGCAGGTTGTAATTAAAAACACATAGATTTATTGGTGTGGCCTTCATATGAAAACCGCAACTATTAGTCTTGCGTCCATTGAGGAGTCATTTCAATACGCCTTTCTGACGAAGGGCACTCCGTCACTATAATGGATGAAAGCAAGAATTAGTCGAAAGCTTTATAGAGAATTATGATATGTTGGACATTGTTGGAAGCGGCGCATGTATGTATATTGAACGAAGGCAGGCATTTGAACCCGCATGTTCGAATGTCTGCTTCTTTCTATTGGTAGAGTTCCCTATTTCTCCGGCGTACACCTATGTAGATAACGATTGTGTCTCATAATTCAAAGTTAAAAATCCGAAGTATATGTGCAAACAGGAAAACGTTACGCTTTCGAACCTTATTGCATTATCCAGTTAAGAAAACACCAGCATTCACATAAAAGCGCCAATACCTCTAATAAAACCGTTCCAAAGCAATTCGGATTTCAACCGTTGTGCAGTGCGCTTTACCAAACGCGCAGTCTGTCCGCGGGGGCAGTATACATAAAGTCGTTTTCGGTTACATCATAGGTATCATAAAACTCTTGATATTGCTGTACAGTGACATTTGCGCGCAGATAGCATGGTGCGTGCGGATCGTTCTTCAATTGATATAAACGCCGCTCCGGCGTGCAATGCTCCGCCCATGTACGAGCAAATACTCTAAAGTACGCATCATAATTTGCATCGTCCATCTCGCGCATAATCGTAAGCGTACAAGCCATTGCGCCAAGATCTGCCACAGTCTCCCCAATGGTAAGATCGCCCCTAACATGCTCGCCGTCCAGCACTTCAATCGCCGCATAACGCTTTAAAACCGCATCAGTGCGTGCCTGGAAGGCGGAGCGATCCTCCTTGGTCCACCAGTTATTCATATTGCCGTCCTTATCGAACTGACTACCCTTTGTATCGAAGGCATGCGTTATTTCATGCGCGATCACCGAACCAATACCGCCAAGGTTCGCACTGCGGGAAGCGGACGGATCATAGAATGGCGGCTGAAGAATCGCCGCCGGGAAATTGATGGAGTTGTCGGACGGATTGTAATACGCGTTAACAGTGTTCGCACTCAGCTCCCATACATCCATGTCAACGGGCTGGTCTGCCTTCTCGTTCATCTTTGTTGAAATAAATGCGGTCAGATTCATAACATTTTCGATCAACGGCTTCTCCGCAGAAATTTCGATAGTATCCCAATCATATTTGAAGCTCGTAGGATAGCCGATACGAAGCGTTAACGCATCCAGCTTCTCCATAGCCGTTTGCCTCGTTGCCTCCGTAAGCCAGTCTGCTTTCTGTATGCGCGTTTTAAATACATCAGTGATGTCATGCACCATCTCGGTAATATCATTTTTTGACGCTTCATCAAAATACTTCGCGGCGTACACTTTGCCCATCAGCTCATCGATCATTATATTACAGGCTTCATAAGCGCGTTGCTCCGCCGGCATAACGCCGGAAGCGCCATGCTTCTCATTTGTCCAAGTAATATAGGCCTTCTCCGAAAACGTATCACCGTAGCAACCAAGCTTCGAGAGCAGCGCGATCATCAGGTACGCTTTGATGCCCGGCAGATTCTCCTCTGTATAAAGCGCGTTGAGGGTTTTGATGGCTTCCGGCTCGGAAACGATAAACCGCGAAGCATTTTTTAACCCGGCGTTATCCAGCACATCCATCAGCGGAAAATTCGGGGAAAGCGCAGCTAGATCCGCCTTTGTATACGCATTGTAGATAAGCGTATAGTAATCCTCTCGATAGCTGGTAGACAACGGGTAGATACTTACAGAAAGCTTTTCTTCAAATGCAAAAGCATCTGCGATCATGGTATCAGCTTCTTCTTCCATCACACCGTTATGCGTTAACAGTGCTTTATAGTATGTATCGTTCGCCGCCTTGAAGCGATCCCCCTGCGCCGTACGCGTTGCATACTCCGCAGCATCCTCCAATGACAGAGAGGGCGCATCTATCCTTGCAACGTTGATCCGACTGTTTTTCATATCCGCCTCGACGTATGTTTTAACAAGCGGCGTAAAAAAGTATAATGCGCCGTCTTCTGCAAGAAGCCCACTCAACGCATCTATGCTTTTTACCTGTTCCACAGCATGAAAGCTCTCCATCAGCGCGCCGTTACCGGCAGCGTCCCGCGTTGCCGTATCCATCGCCGAAGCGAACAGCGCCGCTGCTTTTTGCTGATCCGCGCTTTGACTCGGCGCTTTTAGCGTCTCTATCATTTGATTTTCTACGATCTTGGCCAACTCATTGAAAGACGTCCAGCGGGAATAGCCTTGCGGAATGGAATTTTGCGTGTACCAGTCATAATTTGCATAAGCTGAAAAGTCCTGTCCCGGGGAAGGATTCTCCGGCAGATTTCCCTCGATTCCAGGATCGGGCCAAACCTTATTTGCAT
The DNA here is from genome assembly GCA_964476505.1 of uncultured Oscillospiraceae bacterium. Taxonomy (GTDB): domain Bacteria; phylum Bacillota; class Clostridia; order Christensenellales; family CAG-138; genus CAYZAW01. The sequence continues at coordinate 5,411 of CAYZAW010000020.1, forward strand.
CAGGATCATGCGCGGGTGCCTCTGCTGCCAACTGCGGCATCGTTTCCTCCGGCTGCATTGCTCCCTGTGGCTGTGCAGTAGGTACAGCAGTGTAAGCAGGCGAAGCACATGCTGTTAACAGCAGCGTTATACTTAGCAGCATACATATACAAGAAAAACAAATGCGTACTCGCATAATCCTCCTCCTACTATCAAAACAGCCATTCAAAACATAATGAGCGGCAATCGTATTACCGGCAAAAGGGCTCATAGGTGCAGCATTGCCGGAATAACAGTGAAAGAAAATAACCGTTTCAAGTTTTCTTTCAAGCGTTTCACAAAAGCAATTCAACTTACTATTCAAGCATTATTCCATCGTATGATTGATATATAACCGAGTGCAATCTGCATAAACCCAAAGCAATTTGAACCCTCTTGCATCATCCAATCACTAATATGCTGCTATGCTTTATAGAAAACACGCAAAAGTCGTCTGTAATGCCTTTCTAAAAATATGCGGGTACACGCATATTTTTAATTCGCGGACTATATTTGGTAAATAGACAAGAAGTGGGATGTTGATACAGATATAGCCCCAAAACAGCAGAACAGGTCACGTTGCTTTACAGCAGTATCCAGCCGCAAGCCGCAAGCCGTGTGCAAACAGGCACGGTGGTTGTTGACTTGTTTCAGCCCATGCAGAAAATCACATCATCCTTCCCGCAAAGCATATCGGCACCCATCAAAAAAGCATCCATTTTCAAATCAAAACGGCACTGTGCAAGCGACGCATTCACACTTATAGTGCTAATGAATAAGCTATCATCATACCATTCAGGTAGCCTTATTGATAACCATAGTATGTAGTATCACCGCATGAAATAGTTACGTAAATCTATCATGAAAGCATGTTGGCAAACAGTTTGGAGGTTATTTCCTTGGAGAACCAGCAATACATCTTTCGAAACAGAGCAAAGGCCGATAGGCAGCAGGAAGCACGCCCTTCAGCCACCGGTACGCAATCACTTTCAAACAGCATGGCGATTACTCGCCTCGGCATGCAGGCTGATGATACCGGCAAAACGCAGTTGTGGAACACAATGCTGCAACGTATGCCGGGTATGCAAGCGCAGCTTAATAAGCAGATCCCCAGCGCTGAAAATGAGGCAGATGCGTTGGCAGCATCTATTAACGCCCATACGCCCGAGGCCGTGAAACAGGCAATGGGAGATAAGCTAAGCGCGGATTTTTCCGGGGTTCGCTTTCATACGGATGCCGCCGCTGCCTCTAAAGCCGAGGCTATTGGCGCACGCGCCTTTACCAGCGGCAGTGATGTTTATTTTGACAGTGATGGCTTTGATGGCTCGGTTGCTGCACATGAGCTTGTGCATACGGCACAGCAAGGCGTTGTGGACGCAGGCGCAATGGTAGGCGAATCCGCACCCATGGGCGGTGTGCAGATGCTTCCCAAAATGAAGGATATCAAAAGCAGCCTTGGTAAATGGGGCAAAAGTGCGAAATCGGAAGCAGGGCGTATCATCGGAAATGTTCCGTTGGCGATCAGCGGCGGTATTTACAAGGCGATGGGGCATGATTTTTACAAGGAGAACGGGCTCAACGGGCCAAGCAGCGTTGCACCTGCAAAGCCCCCGCATCCGCAGACCAACCTCAGCGTGCCAAACAGCGTTGCACCTGCAAAGCCCCCGCATCCGCAGACCAACCTCAGTGGCTCAAGCAGTATTGTGCCTGCTAAGCCTCCTCATCCGCAGGTTTCACTCAATAACCAGCAAACGCTTGACCAGCGGCAGCAAGTTTACAAGGAATTCGAAATGGCCGAGCCTTCTAATAATACTGCAAATACGAACCAGAATTATAGCGCTCCCCCCCACCGCCAGCAATATGCACCAAAAAGTACCTCCAACTGGCAAGGCGGCGAATCGCCTGCGGCATCTGTGCTGGCGCAGATTCAAGCAAACGAGCAGCAAACGCCCCAGCAGCATCAGCAAATCGTTAACGAACAAACCCAGCGTTTTTATCACTGGGCAAATTCGCACAAAGGCTTAAATCAGTCTCCCGACCAGCAACAGTTCTCGGGTGCAAATGGTGTACGCAAATATTCCGATAACCGTAACTACCAGATTATGAATCAAATCGCAAGAACAGGGAATGCACCTGCCAACGTAAACGGAACACCCGTTACGGCGCAGGAGGCTAAGGATATGGCGCTGGCCAATTCCGAAATCAGCAATAACCTGAATACCGGCGCATACACGCGGCTGGAAAGCAATGTAGTGGTGCATCGCGGCGGTACCGAGGGGTATGGAGATGCGCTAAGAAAGCAGCTTCCCAATCCCGCCGCGGCAAAAGGAAATGGGTTGACCCCCGCCTTAAGTGGCAATGTATTCTCCGACCCCGCCTTTACAAGTACTACCCTTAACCCTGCCGTTGCGGATCAGTTTTCAGAGATTACCGACCAAACGCCCTACGAGCATAATGTGCTGCATGCTGTACTTCCCAAGGGGCTCAAAGCACAGTATATCTCGCCTGTATCCCAATACCAGGGCGAAGAGGAAATGCTGCTGGATAGGAATTCGCCTTTCCGCGTGATCAATGCGCAGGATAAAGTAAAACAAGTTGGCAATCAGAGTGTGCCGTACCGGAATATCAACGGCGCATACTTACGCGGGCTGTCCAGCGGACATAGGGTAAGAAAACCGTAATGATTGTTGGAAACACGTTGTTACAGTTAATTATGGATTGGTTGATATAAGGGTTCGAATTCGCGATCCCAGATTGCATGATTTAATCAGCATGCATTTAATAAGCTTCGATAACGCCAAAATTATCGGCATATTTCGTCTATGCCTTTTTTAGTGCATCCGTCCGCATCCATACAGAAGATTGTCATTATTTGGGCTGTCGGTTATACTATATTCGTTGAAACAAATCCAAAAAAGGACATTCTGCTATGAAAGAAAAACCGACCGTGTATGTGCGTCACCTGCATGCACCGCATCAACAGGAGAGCCTTACGAAATTTCAACCCTTAAGCAGTGCACTGAAGCAGGAAGTAAAAAGCGCCGTATACGAGTTGTTTGATAAAGCCGGCGGCGAAGCGCTCCTCAAGCCCAGCAAAGAAGTGTACATCAAGCCGAACGGTATCGACGGGCAGCCGTATTGCTATACCCGGCCGGAGTTTGTGGAGGCTGTTATCACTTACTGGAACGAACACGGTGCAAAAAAGGTGTATCTGTTTGAAAACTCCACCCAAAGCAACGCAACGCGCTTGGTATATGCGGTAACCGGCTACGATAAGGTATGCAAACGCACAGGTGCGGTGCCTGTTTATCTGGACGAGGATAAAACGGTGGAGTTCACGTTTGAGGGACGTCCCTCCAAAAAGGACGACCCAAACGGCTATGTGAAAACCACATTTGGCATGCCACAGTTCGTCGTTAAACATTTGATACAAAACCGAGATCAAAACCTTTATATCAGCCTGCCTAAGCTAAAAACCCATTCCATGGCGGGGGTCACGCTTGGCGTTAAAAACCAATGGGCGTTTCCCTGTCAGGCAAGCCGGGGCTTTGACCACAACTTTAACCTTGCATACAAGCTGGTGGATGTGCTGGGATATGTGCGCCCGGATTTCACCGTGATCGAGGGGATAGAAGGAACCATCTATGGGCATTATCCCGTAACAGCCCTCGCGGATAAGTCGGTATTGCCGCTTCGGGTGATCGTGGGCGGCAAAAACGTAGTGGCGGTGGATATGGTGGGGGCAAGCATATTCGGGCTTACCGTAAACGATATCCCGCACCTAAAAAGCGCCGTTGAAAAAGGCCTTTCGGACGGCGTAACAAGCCTTGCCGATATTATGGTAGACGGAGATCTTTCCATGTACGGCACCCGTTACCCCTACGACCTTATGGACTGTTATCCAAAGGACGTAACCATCATGATGGGCGCTAAACGGTGCTGCAAGGAGGGCTGCCAGAACAACCCGCTCACCCTGCTGCAAATATTGTATAACGATCATCACGGTAAGGGCGGCTGGACGATGGTGATGGGCAAGGGACATGACCCGCAAAAGATTGACACCATCGAAGGCAAGGTGCTTGTTGTTGGAGACTGCGCGATCAATGAGGTTGGTAACAGGCTGCTTATGCGGCTTGGGCGAAAAAACGTGTATTTTAGCCCCAAATGCAACAGCTTGGCTTCCTCTGCGGCGGCAATGTTCCATCTCATGCAGGTAGATCCGATGGTATTTGTGCCTATCAACCCCATAAAAGCGCTTAGCTGCCTTGTGCTCTCCAAGCTACACGGCTCAACGGCGCTGGTTCCCTCACCCTTTTCCAACCGCTTCAAAACGGTTTAACTCCAGCAAGATCAAAAAGCGGCGCTTTTCGCGCCGCTCTTGTTTGTTTTGGACTAACTGCATCCATAACGGGCTTTATGCCCGTAAGGTATCGCAAGGATCGATGCAGCTTTTTTATTTTGCGTTCATGATCAGCTCGATCATCGCATCCGCCGCTTCCGCAGTTGCAATAACGCTTTCGTCGATCACGGTGCCGCTGGTGATGATCACGTTACCGGCTTTATCGGTCACATCCTCGTAAACCGTTTTGCCAAGCAGGAAGGTACGCTGCTCCTCGTCCACATAGCTGGACGGTGCGTTTTGTGCTCCTGCGCCAACGTTTGCGGCGTAGTATTCCGCTTCTTCCATTTCGTTCACGAACACCATATTGCCGCCGGAGAAGGCGATCAGGTCAGCCTGCTCAAACGCTTTGCCGTTATCCAGCGTGATACCCATAATAGCGCCGGTTCTCTCGTCAAACACAAAGTCTTCAACGCTGCCAAGCGCATTGCCGGTGCCGTTGACCACCTTTGCGCCCAACAGGTAAAAGCCCTCCTGCGCAATGTTCAGCGTGTCCTTATACTCAAACGCATTGACTACGTTGGCCAGCGTGTCAGTCGTAACGTAATCCTTACCAATGCCCCGCACCTTTTCGATCGGCAGCAGGTTAGAGCCTAACATTCCCTTGGATGTTGAGACCATCATGCAGCTAACGCGCTTGTTTGCCGCGTCAAGAATAAAATCTGAAGATACGCCCTTAACGGCACCTTCAGCGATGCCTAAGACCGACAAACCAATGACCTGCGAAGCTTTTTTCATGAGATATATCCTCCTTAATTGTTTATGATGTATGCTGTTTGTTATTTTATCTCAATCTCCGAACCCATAAGCACTACGCCCTGCTGTGGCCTATAAAAATCCGATGATATCAACTCGCTTTTAACAAGAACCTCATTTTCGTAGTAATCCCGGTATACTTTTACCTTGTAGCCATCATGAGCGGGGGTTTTAACTTTGGTTTCGCCAATGGGAAGTTTATTGGTTAAAATTACCTCCGGCTTGGGTGCCGGCACCTCCTCAATGATCTCGTTACGAACGGTTAATTCATGGCCCTGTGCCAGCGGCTGCCCGTATAGCTTCACTGTAACAACGTTGTTTTCCAGTTTGCTGTAAATATAAATCGGCCATTGGGAGTTGTTTCTAAGCTTAAGGTCTTTGTCGTTCCAATTCAATGTGGAATCCTGCCCAATGGGTAGATAATCCGACGGCCATGTGTGGCGCACCCGCTCCACGATTTCCATATTTGCAAGCAGCGCCGCGTTGTACAGCGTGCCGGAAAGCTGGCAGATACCGCCGCCAACATCCTCCACCATTTGCCCGTTTACGATGGCAGGTGCAAATTGGAACCCCTTTTCTGCCGTACGCCGGCCAACCAATTCGTTCAGGGAAAGGGTTTGCCCTGCTTCCAGCTTCAGGCCGTTGATTGCCTCGCACATAAGCCGCACGTTGGTGTTGCGCTTCTCGTTGCCGTTGGTGTCCGTTGTGTATTCGCTGATAAGCGCTGTGTTGTCCTGCAGCATCTGCACGGTGATCTCAGGTTGGAGCACCTTTTTATCAATGAAAACCGTTGAGAAGTCGTCTTTTGCAATGCGGTGCTTCACCTCAGAGAGCAGCGCGTCATAGTCGATCATGTATCCGGCTTGCTCTTCTGCATATGCGAACGTATCGGATACGCTGTCGTAAACCACGGAGGCGTTCACCGGCAGAACGATGTTCTGCTGGGAATACTGCCTGAGCGTTGCGGTCAGCGTCGAGTCATCCACGGTCACGCTGGTATCGAATTCCTTGCCGGGAATCAGTGACAGCGCCGTGTCGTATTTTTGCTCTACTGTTGTGCCGCCGTTTGCTTCTACATAACTGCTTGCACTGTTTAGCACATTGTCAAGGTCTGTGGAAATGCCAAGCTGGTCTGCCGTAAACACGGTATGAATGTTGTCAAAGCAAAGCGTAAGGTTCATGCCGTCCAGCTTGTCCTGCTCGATCACTTCCAGATTGCTTCGCGCCTGTTGCTGCGCTAAACCTCCAACATATACGTCGTTGATGGAAATTCCCTCATGGTACACATCCGTGTCAACAAAATCGTTGACTCCAAGCTTTACCGCAACGATGGCGGAAGAAACCACAACAAACGTGCATATCAGTGCGTTAAGCAAAAATGTACGGTTCGTCAGTTTCTCTTGCTTCACTTGTGTACGGGATACGCTCAATGTTGCCAGCCTTTCTGTTTAAGCATTGACAAAATGATCGATAGACGTTGCTTCTCGTCTTTCGTAAGGTCGTATCCGTGGTTGAGTACCGTAAATATCCTTGATCTTGCCGCTTCGTAGCTCTTCATCCGCAGCAAGCAGTCAAGCGCCGCCAATTCCGCTTCTTTGCGTTCCTGCTCCGTTTGCGCTTCCTGATAACACCGGTCAAACGCAAACTGTGCCTGTTCATAGCTTCCTTCGGCCTTCAATTGCATTGCCGAAGCAAACGCATCGTATTCGGGTTCAGGTTCCGGCTCGGGCTCCGGCTCTGGCTCTGGCTCCGGTTCGAGCTCGGATTCCGGCTCAGGTTCAGGCTCCGGTTCGGGCTCGGGCTCCGGTTCGATCATTTCTTCGTATTCCGTTTCGTCAGCCGCGCTTGCATCCTCACTTGGATCTTCAAAGCGGGCGGCTGCAGGTGCTTGCTGCTGCGGCAGCGGCTCCTGTACGTTCCATACTGTATCATCCCGTTTCGCGTCTGCGGCACCGGTGGCAGCGTTTGCAACCAGCTTCTTGCGAACGAACGCATTGATGGCGATACTCAAGGCGACTATCAGCAATCCACAAGCTATGCATGTGACCAATAGGCTCTTGTAGCTCGCAAACTTGTCTACATTTTCATAAATTGCTATACTGAACGCGCCGCACAGAACGCAGGCGATAACGGAGCCAATGTTGAAGAGTATGTTTTTTCTGTTGATAATCGATAAAACGATAATGCCGAAAGCGTTTATAAACAGCACAATCAACAATACCTTCAACTCGTCTCCCCCCCCTAAGTATAACAATGTTGTATAAATCTGCAACCAGAATTGCGACATATACCTACATATATAGGTATATTTTACAGAAGAATGCAAAAGAAGTCAATATATGTAGAATGTATGCCGCTAGGTTGCATACAAAATGTATTGGTTATAACCTAGTATCATGTGTTATTATTCTATGAGTAAGTACACACGCGGAAAAATTTAGGCGATTCCCGCAGGCTAAACAAGGATTTAGCAACCGGCTTTTGGCAGTTTAACCGGGCTGTAGCCCGTTATCACACATGCATAAGGAGAATAACCGTATGAATGAACCCACCGCGCCCGCACACGGCGGGAAAAACACATGCAACCTAACCGTTAAAAACGTGCTGTTCGACAGGCAGATCGCGCAGGTGCGGCGCATCTACATCGATTCCTTTCCGGCAAAGGAGCGTATGCCATTCCCCATGATGGTGCTGATGTCGCTGCTGTGGCATACCCGGCTGCTGTCTTATTACGACGGCGATACGCTCTGCGGCATGACCTATATCGCAAGCATGGGCAAAATGACGTTTGTGATGTTCTTTGCAGTAGCGGAGCATCTCCGTGGCAGAGGCTACGGCAGCGGTGTTTTAGCCAACCTTCGCAGTATGTACCCCAACAACAAGATCATACTGTCCATAGAGCCCTGTGACGACACCGCGCCAAACGCGGAGGAGCGCCTGAAGCGGAAGCGGTTTTATCTAAACAACGGTTACAAAGAAAGCGGCTACATGACCCGCCTTGCCGGGCAGACCCAAGAAGTGTTGATTCAAAACGGCAGCTTTAACAGCAAGCGGTTTCGCCTGTTCTTTATTCTGTACTCCAACCTCACCATGTGGCCCAAGGTTTGGCCTATATCGGATTCTGCGGCAAAGGCCTAATGGATTTCTTGGTAAAACGCGGCGCTTAACGCGCCGCTTTTTCGTTGTTCCCGTTCCGGCAGGCCGTGGTTCCCTTGGCGCGCTTATGGTATAATAAGCGCTATGATGGAAGAAGCAAAGGAACAAACCAATACGCAAATCGTGATCGGGCTTTTAGCGCATGTAGACGCGGGAAAAACCACGCTTGCGGAGAGCCTGCTTTTGCAGGCAAAGGCCATACGCAAGCAAGGCCGCGTGGATCACCGGGATACGTTTTTGGATACGGACATCATCGAGCGGGCAAGAGGCATCACGGTGCTGACCAAGCCCGCCGTGTTCTCCTATCGCCAAATGACCGTTACCCTGCTTGACACGCCGGGGCATATGGATTTTAGCGCCGAGGCCGAGCGCTCCGTTGCGGCGCTGGACGCCGCCGTGCTGGTGGTCAGCGCCTCGGAGGGGGTACAGTCTCACACGCGTACGCTTTGGGAGCTTTTACGCCTGCATCGGGTTCCCGTATTTCTGTTTGTCAACAAAACAGACCTGCCCCATCCGCCTCGCGAGGCGTTTTTGAGCGACCTATCGGAGCAGCTGCAGGGAACCTTTGCGGATTTTACGGAAAGTGAAACCGGTGATCCTGAGCGCGTTGCCGAGGGCAGCGAGGCGCTTTTGGAGCGCTGGCTGACAGACGGCAGCCTTCCAAACGACCTCATTGCAAGCGCGATATCCGAGCGCGGGCTGTTCCCCGTTATATTTGGCTCTGCCCTGAAAAACGAGGGCACGGACAGGCTGTTGGCGCTCTTTGACCTATATGCACGCCCCGCTTTGCCGGAGCCCGTGTTCGGCGCACGGGTCATCAAGGTTTCCTACGAGGGCGCAGACCGCCTCACATGGCTTAAGATCACCGGAGGCAGCCTCCGGGTAAAGGATACCCTTTCCAACATCCGCGCCGGTATGCCGGAGGGCACGGCATGGTTTGAAAAGATCAACGAAATACGCCTGTATTCCGGCACAAAACTAACGCCGCTCAACGAAGCGCTGCCGGGCTGCGTATGCGCCGTAACGGGACTAACAAAAACCTACGCAGGCGAGGGGCTGGGCTGTGAGATGGATTCCCCCCTGCCGCTTTTGACCCCGGTCATTAGCTATGCCATCCTGCTGCCCGCCGGTGCAAACAAAACCGACGCTTTGCAAAAGCTAAGGCGGCTGGCGGATGAAGACCCGCTTTTGCGCATCGAAAGCGATGAGGAGACCGGCGAGCTTCGCGCCGCGCTTATGGGGCAGGTACAGTCCGAGGTGGTCAGGCAGCGCGCCCATGACCGCTTTGGGCTGGATATTTCCTTTGGCGCAGGCCGCGTGCTATACCGGGAAACCATAGAAGGCACCGTTACCGGCATTGGGCACTTTGAGCCGCTGCGGCATTTTGCCCATGTGGAGCTTAGAATCTCACCCGCACCCAGAGGCAGCGGTCTGCAATGCTTTAGCGAGGTCAGCGCAGATGTGCTTGCAAAAAACTGGCAGCGTTTGATATTAACCCACCTAACCGAACGGGTGCACCGGGGCGTACTCATAGGCGCGCCCGTCACCGACCTTTCTATTGCCGTCACCTACGCAAAGGCGCACCTCAAGCATACCGAGGGCGGCGATTTTCGGGAGGCCACCTACCGCGCCCTGCGCCAAGGACTGATGCAAGCAAAAAGCGTATTGCTGGAGCCGTATTACAGGTTCCGCTTGCGCCTGCCCGCCGAAAACCTAGGCCGCGCCATGACGGATATCCGCCGGATGAACGGGGAGACCGAGCCGCCCCAACTGACCGGCAATGAAGCGCTTCTGACCGGCTCGTTGCCCGTTGCCGCCGTTGGAGATTACGCAAGAGAGCTGACCGCGTATACCCACGGGCTGGGCAAGCTCAGCCTTTCCGCCGGGGAGTACCGCCCCTGCCATAACGCAAGCGAAGTGATCGCCATGGCTGCATATCAGCCCGAAAGCGACCTTCGCAATACGCCGGATTCCGTGTTCTGCGCGGGAGGCGCAGGCTTTACCGTAAAGTGGAACGAGGTTGAAGCCTACATGAAGCAGCAGCGGGCACAAACCGCAGACCTAAAGCTGCGCACGCCTGCCCCCCGCCCCTCCGGCTCCGATCTTGACGCGGAATTGAAGGCCATCTATGAACGCACCTATGGCCCGATCAAGGATGTTTCCGCGCTTTACGAACGGCGAAAGACCCGGTTGCCCGAGGATACGCCCGCGCTTTTGATGCGCCTGCCGCCCGAGCAGACCTTCCTTTTGGTAGACGGGTATAACATATTGTTTGCGTGGGACAAGCTGCAAAACGCCGCAAGAGAGCATATCGGCAAGGCGCGGGAAATGCTTGTTCGTTCCCTTGTGAATTATCAGGCTTTACGCAACTGCAATCTTATTTTGGTGTTTGACGCGTACAAGGTCACAGGCGGTGTGGAGCGCATCGAGCAGGTTGGCGGCGTTCATGTGGTATACACAAGAGAAGCGGAGATCGCAGACGTTTATATCGAAAAGGTCACGCAGATTCTTGAACGGCAGCATGCCGAAGTGCGCGTAGCGACCTCCGACGGCTTAGAGCAGGTGATCGTGATGGGCAAGGGAGCGCTTCGCGTTAGCGCACGCACGTTTATTGCGGAGCTGGAGCAGGCAGAACGGGAGCTTGCCGCTCTGTTGGCGCAAAACAACGCAAAAAACAGCGGGCGCTACCGCATATGGGAAATCGAGCCAAAAAGCTTTTCCTGAAGGAATGCATCTATGCCGGATTTCAATAACAGTTTCAACGCACGATAAAACGGATCGATGCAGTTATCGACCCGTTTTACATGTGAATACGTTGCTTCGTTTTACGCAGACGGTTTACTACCGTATGCAAGCGTCGTTAAAAGCGTTGCCCCGTCAGCCGCGAAAATCGATCTCGTAGCAAGCGCCGTTGGCGATCAGCACACCGTCCGTTAACCGCACGCAGAGGATAACGGTGTTCTCGTCGCTAAAATCGTTATGTCCGTTATCGATCCATGCGGCATACGCTTTTCTTAGCTTGTTCGCTATATCTTTGTTTTCTTCCTTGCAGAAGTATCCCCTGTTCTCGCCCGTACCGTGGGCTGTGAACCACTCCCCGGAGATGGCCACCGCAGGGTTTTTTATGACCTGCTTCATTTTACCGGAAAGCGCATGGGTGATGATGTAAAACGCGCCGTCCTCGTAATACCCGTCCACCGTGCGAACGTGGGGCATGCCGTTTTCCACCGTTGCCAGCGCGATCAGGCTGTCCTTGCTAAAGCGTTCCACAAGAATGTCTTCTATTTCCTTTGTGCGTGGCTGCATACTGTTCTTGTTCCTTTCGATGTTTCCGTTATTGTATCATACCCGCGCAGTCTTGGCACGGGGTTCGTGTTCCGGCAGCCTGCTGATTATAGTGGATCGTCTTTCGCTTGACTGCTCCCTTGCGCTTGTTTCATATGTCGTATGCCGCCCTGCCGGGTATGCCGTTTACAAACGGCGCTCCACCAAGTAAAATAGAAACGCATTCTTGCCAAGGAGGCCGCCTGCTATGGAACAAAAGCCCACGATAAACGCCGACCCCGCCAAATGCCGGTACTCCTTTTTTCAGCACACGGCCTGCGAGTTCTTCCCCTGCCACAAAACCGAGCAGCCCGAGCGCTTTAACTGCCTATTTTGCTACTGCCCGCTATATGCGCTGGGAGAGCGCTGCGGCGGTGCGTTCACCTATACAAAAGCAGGCGTTAAGGACTGCACAAACTGCCTGTTCCCTCATCAGCCGGAGAACTATCTAGCGGTCACCGGCCGTTTTTCGGAGCTTTGCGCACTTGCCGCAAAAGCATACTAACACCCGCCGCCGAACGGCATTTCGGCAAAAAAACTGCGGCATAGCGCCGCATGAGGTATGGATATGAAACGTTTGCTTCCCGTTATGATTATCATTGCGTTGTTATTACTGGCCGGGTGCAGCTTGCTTCCCCCGGAAGCTGCCCCAAGCGCCTCGCCGCTGATCGCCTTGGATGCGGAGGTCACGCCCGTTTCCCCTGTTTGCACACCTGCGGAGGCACCCAATACCGCCGAGGAAAAAGCATCGTCAGTCACAGAGAACCAACCGTCCTCTACGTTTTTGACCTATTCCAACGTGACCGTCACCGCCTATGAAGCAGGCGAAGCCCTGTCCGTAACCGAATTGTCCGATGTATCCGACATCCAAGCGGTGCAGGATATCGTGTTTGATTATATGCTCAAGTCCGCCGCATGGGAGGGCGTTGAGGTATCGGAATTGGAGAAATACGTTGAAATATCCTTTGACTGGACGGCAAACGCCGTGCGGCAGGTATATTACCAGTACGACATGGACGGCACGCACGTATTGCAGCCCGCAGAAGGCATGTATACCGTTATGAGCGACAAGGCCTACCAAACGCTGCTTGGTTTGTTAAGCGCCGCAAAATAGCATACCCTGCGCGCTATTCCTCTTCCTCGATCATGCCAAAGCCCGCAACGTCCGTGACCGGCAAAGACAGCAATATGGCGCCCGCCTCGGATTTAGGCCCCGCCAGCCGCAACACGGATTCCATGATGGCAGTTTTGTTTTCCGCCTTGGCAACGATGAGCACGATCTCCTTTTCCTGCGCAATAGAAACCTGAAAGAACTTTTCCGCATTGGCGGCTCCCGTGCCCTTGGCGTGCAGCACCGTGCCTCCGGCAGCGCCCGCCGCTCTTGCCGCGTCCATTACGGCATCCGTATATCCTTCGTTTGCTATCGCCAATATCAACTCGTATTCAAAGCGCAATTCCGGCGCTTTCTTTTTTGCCTGCCCGCCGCTTAAATATGCCAATGTACTGCCACCTCCCACGCTTTTTACCGGTACGGATATCACTACACCGTTGCCCGGCGCATCAATATACAGCCGCCGTTTTTCTTCCCGTATCAGCGTCGCCGTTTGCTCCTCCGTGGCAACCGCCATTACGATTCGCCTTTCTCTGGACTCCAGCCCCAACAGCTCCAGCGTGCTTTTTAACGCCGTACCGCGCCCCAACAATTCCAACGTGACCGGGATCGCCAGCTTCTTTAGGATATCCGCCATGATCCTCTGCCCGTTGGGATTGATGATAGAAATTACATAATTCATCCCGTCACCCCCAAAGCTCGATGATATCGCTGTCTCCGTACACCGGCTCCGCCGCCGCCTGCTGTTTGCTGCGCCCGTAAGCCACGCCCATGATCTGTATGGTGATAAGCGGCATCATGGCTACCAGCGCCACCACACCAAAGGCATCGCTTAGAGCATTGCCGCCTAAGGCGATGCTGGCACCCACCATAAATTGCAGCATAAACGTAGTGGTCATAGGGCCGGAGGCCACGCCGCCGGAGTCAAAGGCAATGGCGGTGTAAATATCCGGCACAAAAAAGGAAAGCAGTAGCGCCAGCCCATAGCCCGGCAGCAAAAACCAAAGCAGCGAAATACCGGTGACCACGCGCAGCATGGAAAGCCCCATGGCAAGCGCGATGGCGATGCAAAGGCTCCGCTTGATCAGCTTGCCGGGAATAGCGCCCGCGCTGACCTCCTCTATCTGCTTTTGCAGCACATACACCGCCGGCTCCGCCGACAGAATGAACCAGCCTAAGAGCATGGAAAGCGGAATCAGCAGGTATTTTGTCCAGCTCTGGGTCAGCTTTGCACCAAGCACCGCCCCCAGCGAGGAAAAGCCCACGTTGACCCCGGTCAAAAACAGCACCAGCCCAATATAAGTAAACAGAATACCTGTGCAGATCTTTAAAAATCCGCGAAGTGGCATTTTAAAGAAAACCAATTGAAACAGCACAAACAGCACCGTAATAGGTGCCAATGCCACCGCCATTTCCTTGAGATATACAGGTATCGCCGTTAGATAGGACATGCCTAGCTGCGCGGTGTTCTCCCAGCTTAACGCGGCAATGTTTGCTGGTTGTCCGCTGCCCTTGGAAAAGAACCCCAACACCAGCACCGCAAGGATGGGGCCGATGGAGCTTAAAGCCACCAAGCCGAAGCTATCCGCCTCGGCCTTTTTGTCGCTTCGGATATTGGCAACACCAACGCCCAGCGCCAGAATAAATGGCACCGTCATGGGGCCGGTTGTCACGCCGCCCGAATCGAAGGCAACGCCTAAAAAGTCTTGATCCGTAAACGCCGCCAGCAAAAACGCCAGCCCGTAAAACACCATCAGCAAACGCCTAAGCTTCATGCCGGTGATGATGCGAAGCATGCACAGCGCCAGAAAAAATCCCACGCCAAGGCTTACCGCCGCAATCAAAAGCGTCGTGTCGATATGCGGCACGGTATACGCCAGCACCTGCAGATCCGGCTCCGCTACGGTGATGGCAACGCCTAATATGAAGCTGATACTAAGTATCAGCCCAAGCTTTCTGGACTTTGTAAGCGCCGTGCCTATTCTAGTGCCGATGGGCGTCATGGCACTTTCCGCGCCTATGGCAAATATCCCCATACCGGCGGCAAGCATCACCGCGCCTATTAAAAAGGACAGCATCAGGTCTGTTGGAATTGGCGCAACGGACAGGCATAATAACGATACGATCAGTACGATCGGCAATACGGAGACGGCTGATTCCCGCAATTTTTCCGCAGCAAGCGTGCGTTTCAATAAGATAGGCTTCCGGCTGATCATGGCACCTTCTTTCAACGGACAGTATGCCCGGCAGTCGAACGAGTAATAAGCTCCTGTTATATGATTATACCCTGCCCCGTTTCCTCCCGGCAATCCTTTCCGCTCATTTTAGCGAAAAATTCACACAAAAAAGCCGTTTTCGCCTGTTAATAGGCAAAGCGGCTCTGATTTGCCGCGTATCATACAGTATTATCGCAGGCATTTACACCTGCGGCACTGTTTCGGTTTTAAGCCTAGCGTATTCGTCCAGCATGGCCTGATACTTTTGGATGATCCCGTTTCGGCTGCTGTCCGTTTCCTGCATGATATCATCGTAATGGTCGCACACATAGGCACACAGGGTACCGTCCAACTGCGCTCCTTGCATATCCCGCAATATGGCTATGGTCTTTTCCTTGGGAAAGGGCTCCTTATAGCTTCTTTTGCTGACCAGCGCGCTTACGATATCCGCCACCGCAACAATGCGCTGCTCCATGCTTAATGCGTCTCCCCGCAGGCCGTGCGGATAGCCGGAGCCATCCAGCTTTTCATGGTGCCGTATAGCGATCTGGCAGATCTCCTCCGGCACGATGCCGTGAATGATCTGTTCTGTTTCTGCCACATGGGTGCGCATCACCTGCATTTCCTCCGGGCTCAGCCGCCCCGGATGCTCCAGAATGTCAACGGGGATGGCCACCTTTCCAACATCGTGCAGCAACGCTCCCAAGTAGATCATATCCTGCGCATGCTCGTTCAGCCGAAACTGCTTTGCCAGATCCAAGGCGATGGATACCGTATTGACCGTATGCGTTACCGTGTATTCACTGCGAAAATCGATGGCAAACGCCAGCATCTTTAAATACTCCAGTGCGGTTTTGGGGCATACGCAAAACTGCTTGATTCTGTTATCGTTGATATTACGGTACGATTCGTTCTCCAAGCATTCAAACAACCGGCGATTCTCAAAGCAGCGGATCGCCAGTTGCACATATTCCGGTTTAAACAAGCGGGCGCTGTTACTGATCAGCGAACGAAACAGGGGCTGGTCGTTTCGGTGCAGGTGGGCGATATCGATTCTATCCGCCAGGTGAATCAGCGCCGCATAATCCCGACAGGGAGAATCAATGCCCTCCAGCTCCTTCCAAGGCGTATGATGGTATAATATCGCCCCCGCCATATCCGACAGCGGAGACATATGCTTTAAAAAAAGATACCAATACACGGCATGGTTGGTTACGTTCTCGGTCTCAAACTCCACCATGCGGTCGATCTCGTCGGTTTTATATGCGCCGATATCGTGAAACACGCTCAATAAAAACAGCTTTTCCTCATCCAGCGGCAAGCCGCCCTCTTCCATAAGCTCGCAGGCGATATACGCCACGCGCTCTCCGTGATCCATCAAGCGCGTGTCCATCCGCTGAAGCGTTTGCCCCACCGCGTGAATCGCCGCCAAGCTGTCTAGCTCAGTAATAGCTCTGTTGATCATTGCCGCCTTCCTTTCCGTATACGCCATTTATCATGCAAACTGCGGCTTCTAAAACAAAAAGAATGGAACCTGCATGTCGTTTACCCATCGGTGTGCTTTATGATACAATATCACATACGGCACAAAAAAGCTCCCGTGCCCGCAAAACTTCACAGGAGGCGCTCATGAACAACTATCCTTGGCTGGACGAGTATTTACAAAGCATGCCCGGTGTAGAAAAGGACTTTAAAGTGGAATGGGAATGGTTCCGCTATATGCTGCGTGGCAAACTATTTGCCGCCGTTTGCACGCCGGACGAAAACCACGCGCTGCACAAGGGGCGTACGCTGGTCAATTTAAAATGCGACCCGGCCTTGGCAGAGCTGTACCGAGCGCAGTATCCGGACGTTGTGCCGGGGTTTTACTGCAATAAGGAGCATTGGAATTCCGTGTATCTGGATGGCAGCGTGCCGGAGGAAACCGTAAAGGCCATGTGCGATATGGCCTACAACCTGGTTTTTCATAAACTGCCTAAAAAAGTGCAGCGGGAGATCGTGCCGGAATGACCCGGCGCACGCTTTCCCGCATCGAGCCTTTCTATCCTGCCCTAAGCCGCCGCATTTACCGGCGGTTTTTTATATCCTTTCGGGGCAAACTACCCTTGAGGTGATACCATGGACGTAACGCGGGATCTGCCGCTGGGGTTTGGCATGGCGCTGGCGCAGAACACAAACGCGCTGGAGCGCTTTGGCGCTATGAGCCGCGCCCAGCAGCAAGCGGTGATCGACCGTGCCAGAACCGTCCGCTCCAAGGAGGAGATGGACGCGCTGGTAGCGGGCATTCGATGAAATAAGCGGCTCAATAGCCCTTCTCCGTAAGCAGCTTGTCAAACTTTCTATCGGACTGGATTTCATGGGTAAGCAATTCGCCGTTATAAAACAGGCTGTAAGCGGTAAACGGCGCGGGCGCGTTTTGTGCCTGCTGCGCCGACTCAAAGCGAACCGCCTGAAACGGCGCGTTTCGTTCCTTTGCAATGGCCTCTACCAGCGGCACGTATTTTGCCGTATAGGGGCATTGCGGCGAATAGTACAGCACAAAGCCCTGCTCCGCGATACGGGGCGTGGCGGCCTGCGGGTAGAAATGCGGTTTTTCGGCGGCTTTATCAAAGGGAAGGTAATACAGCACATAGAAGGGCGCGGCGGTATCCGCCTGCAAAAAGCCCTTGTACGTTAAAAACTGCGGGTCGGAAAGAAAGGACTGCTTTTTTACGGCGGAAAGCGACACAAGGCCCTTCTTCCCCTTTTCTCTGCTGTCTTGTATGCACGCCTCCAAAAGCAGGTTGGAATATCCCTGCCCCTTGAACTGACCGGATACCCACAGGCAGTTGATATACATGTAGCCCGGGGCATACACGGGCGCCCACGCCCGCTCCGCCGGGATGTACTCAATAAAGCACTTGCCGCGCACATCGCACTTTTTAAACATCAATCCGTCGTCTAAGCGCTCTCTTAACCATGCTTTTTTACTTGCCACTTGGCAGTCCTGATTATTGGATATAGCGCAGCAGATATGCTCCCGATCTAGATTTTCCTTTGTCAGCGTAATGATCTCCATGGATATGCGTTCCCCTTTTCTTTTGTATTGCATAGTTACGGTGTTCGCAATTACTCAATATCCAAATGCATTTTGGTGGTGGGCGGCGGAAATGCCTTGTCAATAGCCGCCCAGTCCTCCTTGGAAATAGAAAGTGACAGCGCGGCGGCGTTGCTTTCCACATGACTTTGCCTTGCCGCCTTTGGGATGGCGATCACATGCGGCTGCTTTAATACAAACGCCAGCATCAGCTGCATCACGGTGCATTCGTACTTTGCCGCCATCTGCGCCAGTGTAAAATCCCGGCTAAAATGCTTATGCATACGCGTTAGCGTTCCCCCCTGCGCCAGCGGGCAGTACGCCATCATCGCCATTTGATGCGCGTTCAGCCACGGCAAAAGGTCGTATTCCACGCCCCGGGAGCCTAAGTTGTACAACACCTGATCCACGGCGCAGCGCTCACCGCCCTGCACGCGCATCAGATCTTCCATGTCCGCCACATCAAAATTGGAAACGCCCCAGCGAAGGATCTTCCCCTGCGCCGCCAGCCGCTCCATGCAGGCTACGGTTTCCTCCAGCGGCACGCTGCCCCGCCAGTGCAGCAAATACAGATCGATATACTCCGTTTGCAGGCGGGAAAGAGACGCATCGCAGCAGCGGAAAATATCCTGTTCACCCGCGTGATGGGGAAACACCTTGGTGCAAAGCTGATAGCTTTCCCGTGGAACACCCTTCAGCGCACGACCGATAAACGCCTCCGAGCGGCCGTCTCCGTACATTTCGGCCGTATCGATGAGCGTCATGCCAAGGGCAAGCCCCCGGCGTAGCGCCTGCGCTTGCGTATCCTCCACGGCAGCGTCCTCCCCAAGCTCCCAGCTGCCCTGCCCCAATACAGGCAGCAGCAGGCCGTTTGCGGATACTTGTTGCATATGTTGCTCCATCCTATGCCCTCCTAAAAAAGCTGCCCGTTACAGGCAGCTTTCCTTGTATTATGCTTCGTCGCCCTTGCCTTCTTTTACGAATATCTCTTCATATCCGGCGGCACTCACCAGTCCCATCAAAAGTGGGAGCCCTGCCAGCAGCAACAGCGCCAGCACCACCAGAATAATGGCAAACAGCACGCCCGCATAAGGTATTCTGGATAGCAAGGTTAGCAGCAGCACCGCAACCACGCAGGCGATTGCGATCAAAAAGTCCGCCAAGAACATTTTGCCCTTAAAGCCCTCCGTTTTTTTCACGGAAAGACGCAGTGCCTCCGTTGCGGAGATTTCCGGGTCTTGAATGATGATGTACGGCACAAACCGGTAGGAGTATGCCTTGATAACTGCAAACACCGGCCCAACAACAGGAATCAGCCCCCAAATGAATACCCAGAGCGCCATCCAGCCCATGCCGCCAGCT
Organism: uncultured Oscillospiraceae bacterium; assembly: GCA_964476505.1. GTDB lineage: Bacteria > Bacillota > Clostridia > Christensenellales > CAG-138 > CAYZAW01. The sequence continues at coordinate 24,829 of CAYZAW010000020.1, forward strand.
ACCTTAAAGAACCGGGGGAAACCGGCAAACAGCGCGTCCGTATTGACCTCCTGCCCGCGATATCCGGCTAAGTACACCGCCGTCATGCCCGCTTCCAGCACAAAAACAATGGGAATGGAAATAATTGGCAATACCCCTAAAAAGGCGGCCAGTACCGTTAGTAATTCGCACATGAGCGATACGCCCCAAAGCCGGATGGGCTTTTTCTTTAGTACAGCCAGCGCTTTGAATATCAAATCTCGGGAACGCAGCCCTTGAGGCACCGCCTGCGCTTGCTGCTGTGCCGTACCGGCAGGCGCTCCGCCGACCGGCGCGCCGCAGTTGGCGCAAAAGCTTCCGCCTGTTAATTCGCTTCCGCAGTTGCTGCAAAATGCCATGATAAATTACCCCCTGTTTTGATGATTTGTGACTGCTGCCACCGCATATAGTATATCGTATGACGCAAGGTATGAAAAGAGATTTTCATCCGAAGAAAAAGCCCCTTTGTGAAAGGATTGATTTTATACAATGCTGCATGTAAAATATACCATAGGGTGAAGAGGCGGAACGTGCCGCACAGATCGCTTCGAGGGTATTTCATGCATCTATTCAAAAAAAAGACGACATGGCTGCTCAGTGAGCATAAACAGAACATGCTGTTTCTATTTCTCACGCTGTTTTCTGTCGCGTTTTTATTGATCGTATGCGGTCGCGTCTATAACCCGGCGAACCGTATATTTGATTTTGACGATGTAAGCGCCCTTTCCGAGAATTGGACTGTGACCGACACCAACGGCATTACCTTCTCCGTACAGCTTCCGGCGCAGCTTGGCGTATCCAGCGACGGCCCGCGAAGCATTTCTCATAAGCTGACCGGGGATGTTCCTAAAGACCCCGGCATTTGCTTTAGAAGCTCTCAACAAAACGTGCGGGTGCTTTTAAACAGCGCGTGCGTTTACACCTACAATACGGACAGCACCCGCCCTTATGGAGACGCAACGCCCAGCACATGGTGCTTTGCGCGGCTTCCCAGCGCAAAGGCCGGCGATACGATCACCATTGAGCTTACCACGCCGTATGCTGATTATGCCGGCACCTTCAACGATGTATACTATTCCTCCTACTACAAGCTAAAAATGTATATCATGTTAAAATGCATGCCGGGGTTCATTATCTGCATCGGCATATTCATGCTGGGCTGTGTGCTGTATGTGATGTTCATATTCCTTGCACCGCATAACGCCCTGTACGGCAACATGCGCTACATCGGCCTGTTTACGGCCTGTGTGTCGCTATATCTTTTAATGGAAACGCAGTTTCCGGACGTTGGCGTGTTCAATCCCTTTACCGAGCTTTTGATCAAATTCCTCGCCTTATCCACCGTAACGCTGCCGTTCCTGCTATATGTAAAGCTGCGCCTTTCCGAGGAGAACAGCTTGCCGCTGGACATTCTGTTCTGGCTGTTCCTGATCAATCACTTTACGCAGATCGCATTGCAGCTTTTAGGCGTTTTAAACACCATGCAAATGGTGGTAAACCCGCTGCGTGTAACGCATACGCTGATCTCCGTGGCGGGGCTCACGGTCATCTACATGTACGCCGTTGCCATCATCAAAAAGCGAATCAAGCTGTACATGACGGAAATACTGGCTTTTATTGCGGTCATCGTAGCCGTTACAGCGGAATTTGTTTCGTATTACGGCGGTCATTTCGGCGATATCGGGCGCTCCTTGCAAATTGGCATTATCTTTTTCTCCATCAGCATATCCATCGCCGCCATGCAGAACGCGGCGGATCGCACCGCGGAAAGCATTCGGGTGGAAAGCCTGCTGCAGCAAAGCCAAACGCAGTTGATGATCAGCCAAATCCAACCGCACTTCATTTACAATACGCTGCACGCCATTCGGGCGCTTATTCGAATTGCGCCTGACCAGGCCAGCCAGATGACGCTGAACTTCTCCAAGTACCTCCGCGCAAACATCGACGCGCTGGGTTTAAACGACAACATCCCCTTCCAGCGCGAGATCGAGCACGTGCGCGCCTATACGGACATAGAGCTGGTGCGCTTTTCCGACAGGCTCACCGTGGAATGGCAGCTTGATGCGGTGGATTTTTTGGTGCCGCCGCTTACCATCCAGCCGCTGGTGGAAAACGCCATCAAACACGGAGTCTGTAAAAAAGAGGAGGGCGGCACGGTAAAAATCAGCAGCCGCGAAGAAGAAGAAGCTTTTGTGATCACCATTGAAGACAACGGTGTTGGCATGGACGCGGCGCAAGAAAAGAAGGTCGGCTCTGCCGGGCTGCAAAACGTGCGGCTGCGGCTGGAGCATATGTGCCATGCAACGTTTACCCTGCATAGCGAGATAGGCGTTGGCACCACGGCAAAAATCAGTATCCCCAAAGGGAATTAGTTAGTACGGCAGAAAGGAGAAAACGCGCATGCAGAAAAAACCCGGCAGATGGGCTTGGCTTGGTAAAACCGGCTTGCAGGGCTGGATGATCGTTGCCTCCTACCTATTTTTAACGATCGTGTTTGTAGCCATGTTCTGGCCTGCCATATCCGATACCAGCAACAGCATACTGACAGACGGCGACTATACCGTTTGGGATAGCGGTTGGATTCGCACGGACGACGGCTCGTTTGTGAACCCGCCCGTTACCCTTTCCGCGCAGCCCAACGTGCCTGTTACCATATACCGCACCCTGCCGCAAACGCTGGTGGAAAACGCCGGGTTCTGCTTTATCAGTAAGGAAGAGACCGTGCTGGTTGCGATCAATAGCACGCCGATTTACACGCTGGATACTGCCGACGTACGCCCCTACGGAAAAGCAACGATCAGCCAGTGGAACTTTGTGCCGTTGCCAAAGAACGCCGGCGGGCAGCTGCTATCCATCACATTGACCTCCCCGTATCCCGCTTACGCGGGCGCTGTGGATACCATCCGCTACGGGGATCTGGATTACCTGCGCCTTTCCATGACGCTGCTGTACCTTTCGGATTTCATTGTTTGCCTGCTGTTGATGATGCTGGGGCTGGTGATGTATGTGCTTGCCATCATATTGAGCCGCCGCAGTACGGAATACGCTTCCTTCCGGCATATGGGGCTGTTTACCCTGTACGTCGCCATTTATCTTAGAACGGAATGCAAGCTGCCGATGATAACGTTCTTCGACGGCTTCGCTCTGATGCAGCTTAAATTCTTCAGCTTCTCGCTGATGATGCTTCCGTTGATCCGCTTTATCAAGGGCCGCATCGAGCGGCGGTATCATAAGCCGTTCAACATCGTGTACGGCTTGTTCGTCATCAATTTCTTTGTGCAGATCGTGATACAGCTGTTGGACATTGCAGATTTCATGCCTATGGTAACGATCACCCATGTCATCATCGGCGCGTTTATGACTACCATGATGGTGATGTATATGATCGGCATCGTGACGCACCGGATACGCTTCAATCTGTTTGAGGTGACCGGCTTGGTTGCGCTGCTGTTGACCGCCTCCTGGGAAATGACGGTATACTATCAGCACGACTATGCCAACACCGGCAATTACCTAAGAGGCGGCATCATTATGCTGATCGTTTGCCTGTCTCTTGCGCTGCTGCAGGATATTTCCCGCCGGATATCCAAGCGGGCGGAAATGGAAAAGCAGCTGCAGCGCAACCATGCGCGGCTGCTTGCCAGCCAAATCCAGCCGCATTTTGTGTATAACACGCTAAACTCCATCCGGGCGCTGATCAAGCTGGCGCCGGAGGAGGCGTATAAAATGGTGTATGATTTTTCTAAATATCTACGGGCCAATATCGATATGCTGGGCAGCGACCAACCCATCCGCTTCTCGCAGGAGCTGGAGCATGTGCGGGCGTATACGGACATCGAGCTGGTGCGTTTTTCCGACAGGCTCACCGTGGAATGGGATATGCACCCTGCCGATTTTATGCTGCCGCCGCTTACCATCCAACCGCTGGTGGAAAACTCCATCAAGCACGGGGTATGCAAAAAAGAAGAGGGCGGTACCGTATGGATCTCCAACAAGGAAACGGCGGAGGAGCATATTATTATCGTACGAGACGACGGCACGGGCATGGACGTTGACGCCATGCTGAAAAAGGTCGGCTCCGCCGGTATGAAAAACGTGATGGAGCGCCTGCGGCAGTTTGGTGCGACCCTTACCTATGACAGCACGTTGGGGCATGGCACCACCGCCACCGTAACCATTCCCAAGAGCAGCAGCATACCCTACGAAGCCACCCCGACAAATGACAGCACCGCCACTTAAAGCAGCTGCTCCAATAACGCCTCGCAGCCTGCCACAACGTCCGTATAGGTAGCGTCAAAATCTCCGGTATACCACGGGTCTGCAATATCTCGAGGAGAATCGGTCACGTCCAGCAACCGGCAGATCTTCCCTTCCGGGTCGCCGCCGGTGATCCTAAGCATGTCTTTGATGTTCCAGCCGTCCATGCCGATGAGCTTATCATACAGCGTATAATCCTGCCGGCGCATCTGCACGGCGGTTTTGCCCGCTGTATCGATACCGCGATTGGCAAGCTTCTTTTTTGTACTTGGGTGCACGGGGCTTCCAATATCCTCGTTGCTGGTAGCGGCGGAGGCGATCATAAACTCGCCGGACATCCCCCGCTTTTGCACCATATCCTTTAAAATGAATTCCGCCATGGGGCTGCGGCAGATGTTGCCGTGGCAAACAAACAGTATTTTATGCAAGTGCGCTTCCTCCCAACCATATTCATGTGCGTACCGGGTATTAGTGTAGCGGGGGCGGCACTTGATTGCAAGAGCGAATGCAAACGCAATGCTTTGCACAAAATGATTTTAGGAATTTACGCCAAATCCGGTAAAACCACTTGACGGCGCATGGGTGCCGGGGACTATACTATATATACTATCGATAAAAGAGGAGCGTGATCCTGCTTGTATTGTTATGTTGCGGATGCACGGCGCTACGGAAAAATGCGATACCGTTACTGCGGAAACAGCGGCTTACAACTGCCTATGGTTTCACTGGGGCTGTGGCATAACTTTGGCACCAACGACAGCTACGAGAACATGAAGGCCATGTGCTTTACCGCTTTTGATACGGGAATCACGCACTTTGACCTTGCCAACAATTACGGGCCGGAGCCGGGCAGCGCGGAGCTGAATTTTGGGCGCATCGTAAAGGAAGAGCTGCACCGTTACCGGGACGAACTTGTGGTCAGCACCAAGGCGGGCTACGGCATGTGGGACGGCCCTTACGGAGACGGCGGCAGCCGGAAATACCTATTGGCCTCGCTGGATCAAAGCCTTGCGCGCATGGGCTTGGATTATGTGGATATTTTCTACCATCACCGCATGGACCCCAATACCCCGTTGGAGGAAACTATGCTGGCGCTTTGTACCGCCGTGCAAAGCGGGCGGGCGCTGTATGTGGGGCTTTCCAATTACGACGGGGAAACCATGGCAAAGGCGGCAGCAATCTTACAGGAACAGAAATGCCCCTTTATCATCAATCAAAACTCGTATTCACTGTTGAACCGCACCATTGAGGAAAACGGTTTAAAAGAAGAGGCCATAAAGCAGCAAAAAGGCTTGATCATTTTCAGCCCGCTGGCACAGGGGTTATTGACCAACAAGTATTTAGACGGTATCCCCAAGAACAGCCGGGTAGATAAGGGCAGTCCGTTTTTGACCCCCGCCGCCCTCACGGAAGAACGCCTGTCAAAGATCGGGCGGTTAAACGCCTTTGCCAAGGGGCGCGGGCAAAGCCTTGCGCAGATGGCGCTAAGCTGGCTGTTTAAGGATAACGCCGTTACCAGCGTGCTGGTTGGCGCCTCTCAGCCGGAGCAGATACTAGAAAACGCCCGCATGCTGGAAAACCTTCGCTTTACCGAGGAGGAGCTGCAGGTCATTGAGGAGATTTTGCAATAACCGCTGTAATAAAAACGCACTCCGTTCCATAAGAGCGGAGTGCGTTTTTATGTCACTTGATTTTCAGCGAGCGAAGGTACGCCTTGGTATCATCGGGAATACGATAGCTTTCCAGCGATTTTTGTATGGCCTTGTTGTGCGTCCATTTGGGGAGGCGCTTTTCCGTAAAATAGGGCAGTATGGCTTCCGGCTGTTTATAAAGCGCGGTTGCGAAATACCATGCGATCATCATGTTCACATAGTAGTCCTCCCCGCCGTTGATGTTTGCTACCACAGCCGGCATGTCGGGGGTAAACGCATCCTCTAAATACAGCCGCATAAGCATTCCCACCCCAAAGCGCACCGTGTATGTTTTGCCGGAGGCGATCCACACCTGTATTCGCTCCAGCAATGCGGGCAGATTCTTGCAAAACGCCTTGGGATTCATTAGGTCGCAGGTAGCCCAGTTGTCGATATAGGGCAAAAAACGCTCCACTGCCGTAATGGCTGCATCGTACGCCTTGATGGTTTCTAATAAAAAGCCGTGCAGATTGTTCTCTTCAAAATAGGCGTGCGGTAGGCACTCCAAAAACGCCTTTGCCTCCGGCTCGCGAGAAAACTGCTTGGCAAGCGCGCGAAGCGCAGGCGTGCGAACGCCGATCACCGTTTCTGGCGATACAGTTGGAATCAGCTTACATTGAAAATCCTTGAATGCCGCATCCTGCAAGGCAAACAGCCGGGCTTGGATATCCTGTTCAACCGGAGTCATCATAGGTTCTCCTTTATACGATATAGTGCGTTTTCGTGCATGGATAGTGTACTACAAGTTTGCTCTGCCAAACAATAGCAATCACAAAAGGCGCGCCGCAAATGCGGCGCGCCCGATACGCTTATCCGCTTTATTCTTCTTACAGGCTGTTTAAGAACGCCTCGCTCTCTTGCATGTGCTTTTGCACCGCCTCGGGCGCAGGGCCACCGGTAAGCTTTCTTCCTGCCACGCAGGTGGAAAGAGAAATGGCCTCAAACACGTCCTTTTCAAACACCGGAGAGAATTCCTGCAGCTCCGCCAAGCTTAAATCACCAATGGCCTTGCCCTGCTTGATGCAGGCATACACCATTGCGCCTATCACCTCATGGGCGCTTCTGAAGGGCAAGCCCTTCTTCACCAAATAATCCGCCGCGTCTGTGGCGTTGGTAAAGCCACCGCCGGCACCCTTTAGCATGTTGTCCTCGCGGTAGCGCAGGGTGGAAAACATTTTTGTAAATAGCTCCAAGCAGCCGTTTACCGTATCCAGCGCGTCAAAAACAGCCTCTTTATCCTCCTGCATGTCTTTATTATAAGCAAGAGGAATGCCCTTCATCATGGTCAGGAGCGTGGTCAGGTCGCCGTAAACGCGGCCGGTTTTGCCGCGAATGAGCTCCGCAACATCCGGGTTTTTCTTTTGCGGCATGATGGAGGAGCCTGTGGAGTATGCGTCGTCCATCTCCACGAATTTGAACTCGTCGCTGTTCCAGAGAATGAGCTCCTCGCAGTAGCGGGAAAGATGCATCATGATCATAGACGCGCAGGAGGCATACTCAATGCAAAAATCCCTGTCAGACACGCTGTCTAAACTATTGCGGGTCACGCCGGAAAAGCCCAGCTCCTTGGCAACGCCCTCTCTGTCCAGCGGATAGGTGCTGCCGGCAAGTGCGCCCGCGCCAAGGGGCATCAAGTCCATACGCCTTTTTGCGTCCAGCAGGCGCTCGATATCCCGCCGGAACATTTCAAAATACGCCATGGTATGGTGCGCGAGGGTGATGGGCTGCGCCTTTTGCAGGTGGGTATAGCCCGGCATCACAGTATTGGTATGGGCGTTTGCCGTTACCAGCAGCGCCCGCTCCAGCGCGATGAGCCTCTCCAATGTTTCATCGATACCGCGCAGCATATACATGCGGCAGTCCAGCGCTACTTGATCGTTGCGGCTGCGGCCTGTATGCACGCGCTTACCCGCCTCGCCGATGCGCTGCGTTAACAACAGCTCCACGTTCATGTGGATATCCTCGGCGGACTTGCTCCACTGCACCTTGCCCGCCTCCACGTCCGCTAAGATGCCCTCTAATCCCTTGATGATGGCATCCGCATCCTGCACGGAAATGATCCCCTGCCTGCCAAGCATCCTTGCATGCGCAATAGAGCCCATAATGTCCTCATGCGCCATGCGGGAATCAACGGAAATGGAAGAATGAAAATCCTCCATCGCCCGGTCACTGTTTTTTTGGAATCTACCGCCCCAAAGCTTCTTTTCCACAGCCATTCCCCCTTAGAAATCGTTAAGGGGCCGAAGCCCCTTAACGTGTATTTGACTATTTGTTTTTCTGTTTCATCATAGCGCGAACCTTCAGGGGCAGGCCGAACAGGTTGATGAAGCCCTCTGCATCGTGCTGGTTGTATACGTCGTCCTCCTCAAAGGTGGCGAACTCCGGATCGTACAGGCTGTACGGGCTCTTGACACCGGCAAAGTATGCCTTGCCCTTGTAGAGCTTCAGCTTGGATACGCCGGTGGTGTTTTCCTGCATCACGTTTACCATGGCATCCATGGACTCCCGAAGGGGGGTAAACCACTTGCCGTCGTACACCAGTTCCGCATACTTCACAGCCATCTGCTCTTTGTAATGCATGGTGTCTCTATCCAGCGTGAGGTATTCCAACTGCTGAATCGCTTCGTATAAAATGGTTCCGCCGGGATTCTCGTACACGCCGCGGCACTTGATACCAACCAAGCGGTTTTCTACCATGTCGTCAATGCCGATGCCGTGCTTTGCACCCATTTCGTTGCACTTGGTCACGATCTCCACGGGAGACATTTTTTTGCCGTTCACGGATACGGGCACGCCCGCTTCAAAGCCGATCTCGATATAATCCGGCTCGTCCGGCGCATCCTCCGGCGCGGTGTTGATGAGGTACAGGCTCTTTTTAGGCTCGTTCCACGGGTCTTCCAAGTCCAACCCTTCGTGGGACAGATGCCAGATGTTCCTGTCCATGCTGTAGGTTTCCTCTGCCTTGAACTGCAGGGGAATGTTCTTTTCCTTGGCATAGGCGATCTCCTCGCTTCTGCCCTTGAAGTCCCACATACGCCACGGCGCAATGATCTTCATTTCCGGAGCCAGCGCCTTGATGGTGAGTTCAAACCGCACCTGATCGTTGCCCTTGCCGGTGCAGCCGTGCACGATGGCGGTTGCGCCTTCCTTTTTGGCGATCTCCACCAAACGCTTTGCGATGCAGGGACGTGCGTGAGAGGTGCCTAGGAGATATTTGTTCTCGTATTTTGCCCCGGCCTTAAGGGTGGGGAAAATATAGTCCTTTACATATTCTGCGGTTAAGTCCTCAATGTAGATTTTGGACGCGCCGGTCTTGATGGCTTTTTCCTTTAAAGACTCCAGCTCCTCGCCCTGCCCTACGTTGCCCGCCACCGCAATGACCTCGCAATCATAATGCTCATGCAGCCAAGGAATGATTACCGAAGTATCCAAGCCGCCCGAGTATGCCAATACGAATTTTTCCTTTGCCATACCATTTGCCTCCAAACGCTTTTGATGATTTATGATTATACACACTTCTGTATAAATATGCAAGCCCTTTTTGTAAGAATATTTGCCTTGCATGCACTATACCGTTGTGGTATACATACCGTATAGATACCGCGTTTTGCTGTCAAGAAACAGCGGCTGCCGCTGCAATCGGCTAAAAACAGGAAAAAAGCGCCGCAAGATGCGGATTCTTCTTGACATTGGCGCGGGAAAGCCCTATACTGATGGAGTTCAAGCAGAAGCAGCCCGCTTCTCACCTGTCGGCAAATGCGCCAGGCACGGTTCTGTAACAGGCAATCGCCGCAATATTGCGGTATTGGAAAAGTGGGTGCAGTATGCGCCCACTATTTTTTTAGAACAAAACGGACATGGAGGTGTTTTACCATTAGCAATCAGGATCTGATGATCAACGAGGAGATTCGGGACCGCGAGGTTCGCCTAATCGGCGAAGACGGCGAACAGTTAGGCGTCGTTACCAATCAAGTAGCGCAAACGATGGCAGAAGAGCGCGGGCTTGATCTGGTAAAAATCGCGCCGCAAGCCACCCCGCCTGTGTGCAAGATCATGGATTACGGCAAGTACCGCTTTGAAATGATCAAGCGCGAAAAGGAACAGCGCAAGAATTCAAAAACCGCGTTATCAATGGGTGATAACGCGGGAAATATTTTTACTATTTTTTTTATTTCAAAAAGAGAGGCAATAATATTATTAAAA
>CAYZAW010000021.1:0-34619 GCA_964476505.1 uncultured Oscillospiraceae bacterium
TCGTTGGCGACTGCCTTGGTAAATACCATCCCCACGGAGACAGCTCCGTATACGACGCTATGGTGCGTATGGCGCAAGGCTTCAATATGCGTGCGCCGCTTTGCGACGGGCACGGCAATTTCGGTTCCGTGGACGGGGACTGTGCCGCTGCCATGCGTTACACGGAGGCGCGAATGACGCCGCTTGCCATGGAGCTGTTGCGGGATATCCAGAAGGACACCGTGCCCTTCCGCTACAATTTTGACGATACCTTGCAGGAGCCGGACTTGCTGCCGGGTCGATTCCCCAACCTGTTGGTCAATGGCGCTTCTGGCATTGCGGTAGGGCTTGCCACCAACATCCCGCCCCATAACTTGGGGGAGACCATTGACGCTACGGTTGCCATGATCGACGATCCGGACATTTCGCTTTCCGCACTCATGCAGTACATTCCCGCGCCGGATTTTCCAACGGGCGGGTATTTGATATGGTCGGACGAAGTCCAAAAAACCTACGAAACAGGCCGCGGCAAGCTCATCATGCGGGCAAAGACCCACTTTGAGGAGCAGAAAAACGGCAAAACCTTCATAGTGATTACGGAGATTCCCTATCAGGTGAACAAGGCTGCCATGCTGGAAAAAATACTGGCGGTCACGCAGGAAAAGAAGCTGCTGTTCGCCGGCATTTCCGATATCCGGGACGAGAGCGATCGCAGCGGCATGCGGGCGGTAATAGAGGTCAAAAAGGATGCCGACCCAGAAAAGCTTTTAAACTATCTGTATAAATACTCCGACCTGCAATGCACCTTCGGTGCAAACATCGTAGCCATAGCGGGCGGCAAGCCCATGCAAATGGGTTTGATTGAGATACTGCGGCACTATATTGCCCACCAGAAAAACGTGGTGACCCGGCGTACCAAGTACGAATTGGAGACCGCCAAAAAGCGGGAGCATATTTTGGCGGGCTTGATGGTAGTAGTAAACAACATGGACGCGGTTGTGGCGTTGATACGCCGCAGCAAATCCCCCAAGGAAGCCAAAACCGGCCTTATGGAGACCTTCAAGCTGTCTGAAATACAGGCGCAGGCCATCCTAGACCTCAGGCTCCAGCGCCTGACCAACCTAGAGGTGCTGGCAATCGAGCAGGAGTATAAAAACACTGTTGCGCTCATCAAAAAGCTGGAGGCGATACTGGCTTCGGAAAAGAAGCTGATGGCGCTCATCAAATCCGAGCTGTTGGAGATTCGGGAAAAATATGCCGACCCGCGCCGTACCGAGATCATCCGCGCGGAAGCCACCATCACCGTTGCCGAGGAGGACTTAAAGGTGGTGGAGGACGTTACGGTGATTCTCTGCGAAGGGCTAAAGGTGCGGCGTATCCCCACCCGCAGCTACAATCCGGACGCGCCCATGGAGGATATCCCGCTGCACCGGTTCGACATGCAAACCAACCAGCGCCTGCGGCTGTTTACCCAGCTTGGCAACTGCTTTACCCTTGCTGTGGAGGACATACCGGAAACCCGGCAAACAGGCCGCGCGGCAAACCTTGCGGCGCTTCTCTCCTTTGAGGAAGGGGAGAAAATCGTAACCGCCATGCCGGAAAACAACGAGGGCTTGCTGTACTTTATCACCGCGCAGGGCATGGTAAAATGCACGGAGGCTGCCCAGTATGCAACCAAGAACAAGCGCATTGCCGCCATCCCCTTAAAGGAGGGGGATACGCTTTTGTCTGTTGTCACCCCCAAGGAGGAAACCATGCTGATCGTTTCCGAGCGGGGCATGAGCATACGCTTCCGGTTGGATACGGTGCCTGTAATGGGCCGCATTGCAAGCGGCGTAAAATGTATGAAGCTGGAAGCGGGCGACCGGGTATTATCCGCACTGCAAACCCCCAACACGGGCGAGATACTGGTGATTACCGATCGCGGCTACGCCAAGCGCAGCCTGATGTTTGATTATGAGCTGCAAAACCGCAACGGCAAGGGCTTGAGAACCATCGACTTTAAAAAGAACGGCTCCAACGGCACAAGGCTTGCCGCCGTGTTCCATGTGCCTGCCCCCTTCGATTTTGTGGTGGTCCAGCGCCACGGCACGCGCACGGAATGCAATACCGGCGCTGTTCGCATCGAGCAGCGCGCGTCCAAGGGGAGCCCGCTTGTGATGGTGATGCTGGATGACGATGTGATCAAAGCATTTGTGAAGGGAGAACCGGGCGAGGATGAGTAAAACGCTGTACAAGTGCAAGGAAGGCAAAATGATTTGCGGGGTGTGCAAGGGCGTGGCAGAGTATTTTGACGTTGACCCGTCCATTGTACGCATTGTATGGGGCGTGCTGGCGTTTACCTTTGTAGGGCTTGTTGCGTATATCGTGGCGGCATGCGTGTTGCCGGAAAAGTGACATACTAGCCTGCACAGGTGCATATATTGCTGTAAACGCAAAAGGAGCAGCAGCAATGGATGCACAATGGGAAAACAACCGGGTCGCCGTGTCGGGTTGGGTGCAGGAAGCGCCCATATACAGCCATACCTTGTATGGCGAGGCTTTCTTTACAATGCTGTTGGCGGTGCCGCGGCTTTCCGGCGCGGAGGACGTTCTGCCGGTAACCTTTGGGGAGCGAACGGTAGCCGCCATTCCGGAGGCGGGAGAAGCGCTTTCCATTATTGGTCAACTGCGCTCCTACAACCGGCATGAGGGCGGAAAAAGCCGTTTGGTGGTAACGCTGTTTGCAAGGCGTATCGCGTTGCAGCCGGAGGACGAGGCATTTGAAAACAACGTGGAGCTAACGGGCTATGTGTGTAAGCCGCCTATCTACCGCACCACGCCGTTCTTGCGGGAGATCACCGATCTTTTGGTCGCGGTGAACCGCTCCTACCACAAGTCGGACTACCTGCCCGTGATCGCGTGGGGGCGAAACGCCCGGTACGCGGCGGGACTTTCGGTGGGAACGAGGGTCAGGGTTTCGGGGCGCATCCAAAGCCGTGTGTATCAAAAAATGCTGGAAAGCGGAGAGACGCAGCAGCGCACGGTGTATGAGGTTTCCGCCACCACCATTACGGAGATAGAAGAATAAAGAAAGGGCAGGGCGTTATATTACGCCCTGCCCTTTCCTATTGGTTGATAAAATCTATCAAAAGTGGCGACATGTGCGTCACTTTTGACACCGCGCGATTTGCATGGCCGACAAACGATTTATCGTTCGAGGCCGCAGTAAATCGAGAAATCCTGCCACAGCAGACCTCAACGAAATGGTTTAATATTTCGTCGAATTTTACAACCCGGCGTGCCTTGCAATGCCTGCGGCAAGAGGAACGGTGGCATTTAATGCGTCCTCCATGTAATTGTAATTATCCCCAACCTCCACCAGCAGGCATTTACTGGACATATGCTGGTTGTAGCGGTTGGTTTTATCCGGCATGGAGCGCATCAACCCAGGGTATAGGCTGTTCAGGTCTGTCATAATAGAGGAGGCCAGCGCGTTATTGCTTTCGTAATCCGGCGCGGGTATAAAGCCTACGCCCTTACCGATCACAAACATCATCCGTGCGCATTCCTTGCCGTCTACATCCACATAACTGCGGCTGCTGCCAGCGTCCCGGTGCACGTCAATGAACATTTGTATGGACGGGTAGCTGTTCTTATAAGCCTGCATGGTCACCTCCGAGCGGTTGTACGCATAGCTGTTGGGAGAGTGATCCGTAGCGTCGTGAATGACCACATAGCCGTATGCCTCTAATTGATCGGCAAGAGACTGCCCCACCAGTATCACGTTGCGCTTGGGGTCTTTGCTTCTCCAACCGCTGTCGTCATAGGAATACTTTTTCGTGGCAGTGTAGGATTCGTCCGTATGCGTTTGGTATATTAAAATTTCTGGCTGCCGGCCTTCGCCGGCTGTGATCACACCGCTATTTGTTTTTTGCCGGGCGGAGACCACCGCGCCCGCCTGAATGATGGCCTTGGACTTTTTACCGCTGACCACCAGAGAATTTACATTGCCGTAAATAGAGCCGGTGCCCGCATAAATATTAAAGCTGGAGACCGTGCTGCCCTCCGCCACCTTAAAGGTGCATTTGCGATTGTTCAGCTCTACAGTGCCGATGCTTCCCTGATAGACCGAGGCGTTGCCCCGGCTGGCGATTTTCAGCCAGCCGCAGTAGGAGCCGGGGTTCAGTATCAGCGTGGATTTATTGTATTTTTCCAGCAGGTCGATGCCGCCAACCTCTCCGGAAACCGTTACGTTGCACTTGGCAAAGGTGACTTTATCCACCTGATTACCCAGAGAATCCGCAAAGGCAGCCACCACCCGGCTCTTGGAATCACGGGTCAGGGTAATGACGGGAAGCGGGCCGGTATACACCTCGTATTCCAGCGTGTCCCCTTTATAAACAGAGCAAATGCCATCGGTCACAACGATGTTGTAATCCGTTGCGGCAGTGGCGCTGGATAACGGCAGCAAAAGCATCAGAACCGCCAGCGTCAATGCGATCATTCTTTTCATGCAAGTACCTCCTGTGGGCTGTTTTGCGGCACACCATGCCGCAGACGTTGTTTTTGCAATTATACCATTTTTCACGGGTCGGTCTGTGTCTATTCTGTTAATTCAGGGGAAATGCAAAAGAATTTAAAAGAAAAAAGCCTGCCGCACGGCGTATAGCAGGCTTAGAGGGTATTTTGCAGCAGTGCGATTATAATAGGTGCAGCCCAACATCGTACACCTGCCCGCAAACAGCGTCGTACAGCCATTTGGCGGGTGTTACGTTGTCTATATCTGTTTTATGGAAGGAATCGGTGCTTAGAATACAGTGCCGGGTGCCGGTTTTAACGCCCTTTTCCCGGCAGGCGTGTATGTATACGCCAAACTGCGGGTCGATCTTTTTCAGCGCTTTTACATGCTGCTTTAATGCGATGCAAAACGCCTCGCAATCCGCCTTGGTGATCTGATGATTCAGCACATCGCGGCGGATATCGTTTGTTAATGTGGTCAAAAGATAGTCCTGATTGCTGCATATGAACAGGCAGCGGATATCACGATGCGCCGCCTTCATATAACGGAACAAGTCCGCCATCAAATCGTCCGTCTGTACGGCGTTTGCCAAGGAAGCGTTGGCGTTCCACAGCTTTCTTACAACGCCCTTCCAACCGTTCCAAGGCAAAAACGATGCGTCCGCGCAAAGGGTCACGTCCTTGCAGGCAGGATATGCAGTTAAGATCTCTCCCGTGTGGGCTGCCGCGCCAAAGCCGCCCGCGCTGCTGCCCGCGATCAATAGTTGCTCCGGGTTGGGAAAATGCGCTTGTATTACCTGCAGGCTCTTTTCAAAATTGCGCTGTCCGGCAAACAACATCTGCTGTTGCCTGCCCAGCCGGTCGGTATATAGAAGCGCGCCGTTTCCAACGTGAAAGTCGCCTGTGGCGTAGGTGATCATGGCAACGTTCCAATCGCAAAAGGGGTTATCCTTACGGCGGCTGAACAAGCCCTTGCCGTTCTCAAAGGATAAGCCGAACTCGCTGACAGCGCTCATATCCGGAATGTAAAGCCCTGTCTCCTTGTTGGCGAGCGCTTCCAATGAAACGGGCTTGGCAGCGGAAGCAGCGCTCCAAACAACGCCGCCGCCGATAAAGAAGATCAGCAGGCGATCAGAAGCGCCCTTACGCAGGTACATGCAGTTTTGTGTGCCGTTGGAGCAAACGCTGCCGGACAGGGGAACGCGGTACAAAACCCCCGGCTGCATCGCCTGCCCCGTATACGGTGTTGAGGGCTTAGTGACGGCAATGGTGGCCTTTACGGTAAGGTCTAAAAGCTTTTCGGTTATTTTCATGGATATCTCTCCTATACAGATAAGCTTATTACAGCACATTTTTAAATAAATATCCACTATAAACGAAAAGCCGCCCATATCGGCGGCTTTGAAGGATGCTCTCTTCTATTGTTCTTGCACCGGATATGCCGGAATCGTTACCTGCGGCGCTTGGGGCGGCTGTGCCGCAAAGCGGTATAGGCCGTTTTCCTCTTCCCACGTGCCTGTTACGCCGCAATGCGCCGCACCAAGCTCTATGTGCAGCATGGCAATGCCGATGTTCAGCCTGCCGTAGCCGTGGGCGTTGCCCGTGGAAATCACGTTAATGGCGTTTTCGTTCGGTAGGAATTTCCAATTTTGCGCATTCACGGCGGAGGGAGCGCGCCTTGCACATTCCAGCGCGCGCTGCTGCCAGTCCGGCAAGGCCAACAACTGTTCTCTTGTCATGCCGGTCAAAACATCCAAGCTCTTGCGCGGGCGGGCGGTATAGCGCTCCGCCGGTTCGCCAAGCGGCGTAATGCAAACGATCCCCTCGTCCTCCGCCAAGTCGATGGCGGCAAACACTTCTTTTTTATTGAAAATGCCAAGCCAGCAGGTGCCAAGCCCTAAGGCGGTGGCTTCCAGTACGAAGGCCTCGCCCATGTAGCCGATCAGATGCGCCGGGGTATCCTCCTTGGCAATGAACGCGGCAAAGGCGTTGGTGCCTGTGACCCGCCCCATGCCTAAAAACACGGGAGCAAATACCTTTGAACTTTCGGCAATCACAATGCGCACGCCGCCGGTGGAAAGCTGTGCCGCCGTTTCCCGGAGGGAGTCTAATTCCTCGGGGGCGGGGCTTGCCGCATACTTGCGCACCGCAAAGCGGGAGGAAACCGCAGAAAACCACCGTTCCATCTGAAATGCCATAGGAAAACCCTCCTTATTGTTTATGCAATACCTTTTTCAAGTATTGACCGGTATAGCTTTCTTCTATCATTGCCACGTCCTCCGGGGTGCCGCGGGCGATCACGCGCCCGCCCCGGTCGCCGCCCTCAGGGCCCATGTCTATGATATAATCTGCCGTTTTGATCACATCCAGATTATGCTCTATCACGACCACCGTGCTGCCGTTGTCCGTCAACCGCTGTAATATTCCAAGCAGCCGGTCAACGTCTGCCATATGCAGCCCCGTGGTGGGTTCGTCTAAAATGTACAGGGTCTTTCCCGTATCCCTGCGGGAAAGCTCGGTCGCCAGCTTTACACGTTGTGCCTCGCCGCCGGAAAGCTCCGTGGAGGGCTGCCCCAGCTTTACATACCCCAAGCCCACGTCGTACAGAGTTTGCAGCTTGGTTTTGATGCGCGGCAGCGGGCCAAAGAAGGTCAAAGCGTCCTCAATGGTCATATTCAGCACATCGCTGATGCTTTTGCCCTTATAGCGCACCTCCAGCGTTTCCCGGTTGTAGCGCTTGCCGCCGCATACCTCGCAGGGCACGTAAACATCCGGTAAAAAGTGCATTTCTATTTTGATGATGCCGTCTCCCTTACAGGCCTCGCAGCGCCCGCCCTTTACGTTGAAGCTGAAGCGCCCGCTGCCGTAGCCCCGCATCTTTGCGTCCGGCGTGGTGGCAAACAGCTGCCGAATGAGGTCAAACAAGCCTGTGTAGGTGGCAGGGTTGCTTCGCGGCGTACGGCCGATGGGGCTTTGGTCGATGTCTATTACCTTGTCCAGCGCTTTTACGCCTGTAATGGAATCGTGCTCTCCGGGCTTGATCTTTGCGCGGTTTAGGTCGCGCAGGAGCGCTTTTCGCAGGATCTCGTTGATCAGGCTGGATTTGCCCGAGCCGGATACGCCGGTCACGCAGGTGAATATCCCTAAGGGGATATCTACGTCGATGTTTTGCAGGTTGTTCACCCTCGCTCCGTGGATGGTCAGCTTACCTGTGGGCTTGCGCCGCTTTTCCGGCACCGCCACAAAACGCTTGCCGGACAAATACTGGCCGGTGATGGAGTTGGGGCAGGCCATGATCTCGGCAGGCGTTCCTGCCGCCACCACCTCGCCGCCGTGTACGCCCGCACCGGGGCCGATATCCACTAGGTAATCCGCGGTGAGCATGGTTTCTTCGTCATGCTCCACAACGATGAGGGTATTGCCCAAATCCCGCATGTGCTTGAGGGAGGCTAAAAGCCGGGCATTGTCCCGCTGATGCAGGCCGATGGAGGGCTCGTCCAGTATGTACATCACGCCCACCAGGCCGGAGCCTATTTGCGTTGCAAGGCGGATACGCTGGGCTTCGCCGCCGGAAAGAGACATGGCAGAGCGCGAAAGCGTAAGGTATTCCAAGCCCACATCCATCAAAAAGCCAAGCCTTGAATCCAGCTCCTTTTGTATCTGTGCCGCGATGATTCGCTGGCTGGGGGAAAGGGGCATGGTTTGGATGAATTCCCGCACCTGCGATATGGGCAGGTTGGATAACGTGTCGATATTCAAGCCGTCATGCTCCAGCTTTCCGTCGGACTCCGGCGGTACGCCGATGGTCACAGCCAGCACTTCGGGCTTTAAACGCTTGCCGTGGCAGTCCGGGCAGGGAATCTGCGCCATGTAGCTTTCCATCTCCGCCTTGGAGGACTCGCTTTGGCTTTCGCGGTAACGCCGTTCCAGCGTATTGATGATGCCCTCAAAGGGTGCGCTGAAGGTGCCGCTGCCGTACTCCTTGGTGTAATGTACGTCTATCTTTTCCTTGCCGCTGCCGTACAGTAAAACATGTATCACTTTATCCGACAGCTCTGCAATGGGCGTATCCACGGAGAAGTTGTAATGCTCCGCCAGCGCCGTTAGGTACATGTGTGCGATGGTGCCCTCCGCGCTGCTGTTCCAGCCGTGCACGTTGATCGCGCCCTGCCGAAGCGTTTTGCTGCGATCCGGAATCACAAGATCGGGGTCGATCTTTAACAGCGATCCCAAGCCCGTGCAGGTGGGGCAGGCACCAAACGGATTGTTGAAGGAAAACATGCGGGGGGTCAGCTCCTCCACGGATACCCCGCAGTCCGGGCAGCCGTAGTTCTGGGAGAAGGTAAGCGCTTCCCCGTCTACGATCACCACCACGGCAATGCCGCTGCCGAGGCGGAAGGCGATTTCAAGAGAATCAGACAGCCTGCCCATAATGTCTGGCTTGATGACCAGTCGGTCGATCACGGCCTCAATGGTGTGCTTGAATTTCTTATCCAGCGGGGGCACCTCGTCAATGGTGTACTGCACGCCGTCCACGCGCACACGCACGTATCCGTCCCGCTTCAATTCATGTAACAACTTGGTGTGTTCTCCCTTTCTGGCGCGTACACAGGGAGCCACCACCAGAATTTTAGTGCCTTCTTTTAAAGCCAATACCTGATCCACCACGGAATCCAGCGTTTGCCGCTCGATGCGCTTGCCGCACACGGGGCAGTGGGGGGTGCCGCAGCGGGCGTAAAGCAGGCGGAGGTAGTCGTGTATTTCAGTGACCGTGCCTACGGTGGAACGGGGGTTATGGCTGGTGCTTTTCTGGTCGATGGAAATGGCGGGGGAAAGGCCGGTGATGCTGTCTACATCTGGCTTATCCATCTGCCCCAAAAACATGCGTGCATAGGAAGAGAGGCTTTCCACATACCGGCGCTGCCCTTCGGCGTACAGGGTATCAAAAGCAAGGCTGGATTTACCGGAGCCGGAAAGCCCGGTCATTACCACCAGCTTGTTTCGGGGTATCTCTAAATCGAAATCCTTTAGGTTATGGGCTCTCGCACCCTTGATGAAAATGGAATCGCTCATGCTGTTCTTCTGTTCCTCCGGCGGGAATACGCTCCCGCGCATTGCTGTATCGATAAAATGTCAGTGCTTTTGCATTACTATTTTCTGGTTCGTCCTCTCGAGCGCTTCTGGCTGCCAACGGTGCCCGGCGCGGGCTTTTTGATACCGGCCTCCGTTTCACCCGTCAACTCCCTAATTTGATCACGCAGCTTAGCGGCGGTCTCAAACTCCAGCGCACGGGCTGCCTCCTGCATCTGCTCGGTAAGGATGGCGATCTTTTCGTCTCGCGCCTCCATGGTCATGCCGTCGCTTGTGTGGCTGACCTTTTTAGAGATCTCCAGTACGCTTCGCACCTCTTTTTTCACGCTCTTGGGTGTGATGCCGTGGGCTACGTTGTACGCCTGCTGCTTGGTGCGGCGGCGCTCGGTTTCGTCCATGGCCTGCTTCATGGAGGGGGTGATCTCGTCTGCGTACAGGATGACCCGGCCGTCTACATTTCGGGCGGCGCGGCCTATGGTTTGGATGAGGGACGTGGCGGCGCGGAGGAACCCTTCCTTATCGGCATCCAATATCGCTACCAAGCCTACCTCCGGGAGGTCAAGGCCTTCTCGAAGCAGGTTGATGCCAACCAGTACATCGAATTCGCCTAAACGCAGGTCGCGAATGATCTCCATGCGCTCCATGGTCTCGATATCGCTGTGCATGTAGCGCACGCGAACGCCCATGCCGTCTAAATACTCCGTTAGGTTCTCCGCCATGTTTTTGGTAAGCGTTGTTACCAGCGTGCGGTAGCCCTTTTCGGCGGTGAGGCGCACTTCGGATAACAGATCGTCTATCTGCCCCTTGACGGGCCGTACAGTCACCTCCGGGTCTAACAGGCCGGTGGGGCGGATGATCTGCTCCGCTACCTGCGTGGCGCGGCTTAGCTCGTACTCGCCCGGTGTGGCGGACACGCAGATGAGCTGGTTGATCTTTCCCTCAAACTCCTCAAACTTCAGCGGGCGGTTATCAAAGGCGGAGGGGATACGAAAGCCGTATTCCACCAAGCTTTCCTTCCGCGCGCGGTCGCCTCGGTACATACCGTGGGCTTGAGGCAGGGTAGCGTGGCTTTCGTCAATGAACATTAAAAAGTCCTTGGGGAAGTAATCCATCAGCGTAAAGGGCGGCTGACCGGGCTTGCGTCCGTCAAAGTAGCGGCTGTAATTTTCAATGCCGCTGCAATAACCAAGCTCGCGCATCATTTCCAAGTCGTACTGGGTGCGCTGCTCCAAGCGTTGCGCTTCCACCAGCTTGTCTTGCGATTTTAATTCCTTCACTCTGTCGTACATGTCCCGCTCGATCTCGTCCATAGCGCCGTTCAGGCTTTCCCGGCTGGTGGCGTAGTGAGAGGCGGGGTATACGGCAAAATGCAGCCTGTCCATTAAAATCTCACCCGTTAAGGGATTCACCTCGCTGATGCGCTCTATCTCGTCCCCGAAGAATTCCACCCGAATGGC
The DNA here is from genome assembly GCA_964476505.1 of uncultured Oscillospiraceae bacterium. Taxonomy (GTDB): domain Bacteria; phylum Bacillota; class Clostridia; order Christensenellales; family CAG-138; genus CAYZAW01. The sequence goes on from CAYZAW010000021.1 coordinate 11,028, forward strand.
CTTTTCCGACCAGTTGATGGGGAATATCTCCAACACGTCTCCATGGGCGCGGAAGGTGCCGCGGGTAAAATCAAAGTCGTTTCGCTGATACTGGATGTCCACCAGCTTCTGCATGAGTGCGTTTCGGTCGTACTCCATGCCGGGGCGCAGCGAAATGGATAGCCGCATGTACTCCTCGGGGTTGCCCAGCGCGTAAATGCAGGAGATGGATGCCACGATGATGACATCCCGCCGCTCGTTTAGGGAGCTTGTGGCGCTGTACCGGAGCTTGTCGATCTCATCGTTGATGGAGGAGACCTTTTCAATATAAGTGTCGGAGGCGGCGATGTATGCCTCCGGCTGGTAATAATCATAATAGGAAACAAAGTACTCCACGGCGCTGTCTGGGAAGAACTCCTTGAATTCCGAGCAAAGCTGGGCGGCAAGGGTTTTATTGTGCGCCAGAACCAGCGTGGGCTTTTGCACCTTTTCGATCACCTTTGCCATGGTAAAGGTTTTGCCGCTGCCCGTTACGCCCAAGAGCACCTGTGTTTTATCTCCGCGCAAAACACCTTCGGCCAGTTTTTCAATGGCCTCCGGCTGATCGCCTTGGGGTTCGTATGGCGCTACGACCTTAAACTGGGACATATGGCCTCCAAATACTTACTCACAAACAAAGTCCACGGATACGGTACCGGTGCGCCGCGCCTTGATGAACGCCCGCACCTCCTGATGGGCGGGGTGCGCGTCGTAGGCGGCAAGCCCCTCCATATCGTCAAACACGGCGATCAGTGCCAAGTCAAACGCACGTTCGCTTTCCTTGATATTTACCCCGGCCTCCATAGAACGAAGCGTGGGCACCTTGCCCACAAGCGCCCGCAGCATGGCGGCTGCCGTTTCGGCATCGGCTTTGTTGGCAAATTTCTGGCAGACAACGTGCTTGATCATGGGGCGATCCTCCTGTTTTGGTGTCAGGGTCTACATTACCACGGCAAAAAAATTGCGTCAAGGCATGTTTCCAGCGTTTCACATATTGCCGGATAAAAAGCACATAGCGTATGCTGTACCTATGGGCGTTCCCGGCCAATCCCCCTTTTCCGTTCCTCTTTGGGAGCGCCCGTGCCAAAGGAAAAAGCAGCTTGCATGCAATCCCGCATATAAGCTGCTTTTGGCTTTTATCGGTGTTAAATTTCGTAGCTTGCCATTTCCTGCGCCACCTGTGCATCGGGAAACATCTGCCTTGCCTCGTACAAAATATCCGCATCCATATGCCCGCCGCCCCAAACATGCGTGCACAGGAGCCTGCCGACCCCCGCCCGCTTTGCAAGAGCACCCGCCTCCAGCGCCGTTAGGTGCGGGGCGAACTCGGTGGTTTTGTCCCGAGAGAGAAAGCAGGTATCCGCCAACAGCATGGCGGCCTCCTCGCACAGCGAGGAAAGGGACGGTATCAAACCTGTGTCTCCCGTGTAAAACAGGCTCTTTTCCAGCGGTTGTACGCCGTACTGGGGCTTTGTTTTAGGCGAATCCTCCGTGATGCGCATGGCAAAGGAGGGAACGGGATGCAGCACCTGATGCAGCACCACTGTAAGCGGGGCAAAGCGAAGCTTTAAACCGTCCTCGGCGCGGATCACATTGAATGTGCCGGAGCCTGTCAGCATGCGAAACTCCGCTTCCGGCTCGGCAGGGCAGACCACCGTCATGGGGTAGGGCACCCGCTTGCCCGCGGCGTGCATTTGCTGCAGCGCATAGCGCAGTATCAGCATGTCCGCCATATGGTCGCTGTGCAGATGGCTCAACAGAATTGCGTCGATCTCCTCCAGCGGGCATATGGAAAGCAGCCTGGAGAGCGTACCCGAGCCCAAATCCAACAGCAGCTTTACGCCCTTCGTTTCTAATAAATAAGAAGAGCAAGCGCCGCCGGGGGCGGGGTAGGGGCCGTATCTGCCGAGTACAGTTAAGCGCATGGGTTATTTCAGCGTCCTTTTCGTAGTGGCGTCGGCTGCGCCGGGAAAGGACGCATCCTGCTGATAGCTTTTCCCAAAGAACAGTTTTAATACGGGCACGGCGATCACCGCGCAGGCCAGCGCCTGCAGCACGTTAAAGGGCAGAGACAGCGCCGCTACGTTGTAATCTCCCAATATCAACAGGTCGTACACAAAGTACAAAACGATCATGGCAAGGCTGGAGAACCCCACGGCCTTGGCACAGTCCACCCAAGTGCCGCTGCTTTTTTTCAGGAACAGGTGGGCAAGAAATGCCATGCCCGCCTTGATAATGAGCGTTGCAGGCGCGTAGATGGCGCTTCCTGCGATCAGATCCGCCAGCGCCGCGCCCAAAGCCGCCGCCAGCGCCGCCCAAGGCGTGGGAAGCAGCAGCAGCGCAATATACAAGCCAACGTCGCCCAAGCTGGCATACGCGCCGGAGGGAGCGCCGTCCCGCAGGATGTTGAGATCGATTCGCGCCAGCCATGTTAAAAGCAGTACCACTACCAGCATCACGCCGGACAGGATATACGTTTTCGTGTCCGTTTTTTTCACCATAATCGCCTCCGATCGTTTCTATACCGATTGTTACCCGCAAAAGGACTGGTTTAATACGCCTTGGCAAAATACGTCATGGCCTTTGCGGGCTTGCCGCAGTGTACGCACACGTCAGAGAGCTTGGTTTGCTCAAAGGGCATGTTGCGGGTGGTAGCGCCGCCGGTCTTTTCCTTGATTTCCAGCTCGCAGGCGGTATCGCCGCACCACATGGCGCGAACGAAGCCCGTTTGCACGCCTTCCTTTAATTGCTCGAAGGTGGTGGCATCAACGGTTTTCTGCTCCCGGATGGCAAGCGCCTTTTGGAACAGACCGTTATGCACATCGTCCAGCATGGCCTTTACCGTATCCGCCAAGCCGTCCATGGAGACGAAACGCTTTTCCAGCTCGTCGCGCCGCACGATGACCACCTGATTGTTCTCGATGTCCTTGGGGCCGACCTCGATGCGAAGCGGCACGCCCTTCATTTCCCACTGGTTGAACTTCCAACCGGCGCTCTGGTCGCTGTCGTCTACCTTAACGCGAACGCCAGCCGCCTTCAGGCTGCGGTACAACTCGTCGGCCTTGTCCAACACGCCGGGCTTATGCTGGGCAATGGGCAGTATCACCGCCTGAATGGGCGCCACGCGAGGCGGAAGCACCAAACCGCGGTCGTCTCCGTGCACCATGATAACGCCGCCGATCATGCGGGTGGAGGTGCCCCAAGAGGTGGTGTAGCAGTATTCCAGCTTGCCCTCCTTGCTGAGGTACTGGATGTCGTAACCCTTTGCAAAGTTGTCTGCCAAGTTGTGGGAGGTGCCCATTTGCAGGGCTTTGCCGTCCTGCATCATGGCTTCCATGGAGTAGGTGGCGTACGCGCCCGCAAACTTTTCCTTTTCGCTCTTGCGCCCGCAGATCACGGGGATGGCTAGTACGTTTTCCGCGAAGTCCCGGTAGACCTCCAGCATTTTCATGGTTTCTTCCTGTGCTTCCTCAAAGGTGGCGTGGGCGGTATGCCCTTCCTGCCACAGGAATTCTGCCGTGCGAAGGAACGGCCTTGTGCTCTTTTCCCAGCGGACAACGTTGCACCACTGGTTTAAAAGCATGGGCAGATCCCGGTGGGATTGAATCCATTTGGAATACATGGCGCCGATGATGGTCTCGCTGGTGGGGCGCACAGCCAAGCGCTCGGTAAGCTCTTCCGTGCCGCCGTGGGTCACCCAAGCCACCTCGGGGGCAAAGCCCTCCACATGCTCCGCTTCCTTTAGCAGCAGGCTTTCGGGGATAAACAGCGGGAAATAGGCGTTTTGATGGCCGGTGTCTTTAAAGCGCTGATCCATCTGCTGCTGGATCAACTCCCAAACGCCGTAGCCGTAGGGCTTGATGACCATACAGCCGCGCACGTCGGAATAGTCGGCCATATCGGTTTTCAATACTACGTCCGTGTACCACTGGGGAAAGTCCTCGCTGCGTTTTGCAATGTGGGAAACAAATTCTTCGTTGTTCTTCGCCATGGTTGTTATTGCTCCTTCAAAGTGTTAAGGCAATGCCTTTAATCTTTTAATATCTCGTTTAACAGGTCGTCCAGCTCGGAGCTGGTATCGGAACCGACGTCCGCCTTTTCGGCCTGACTGTCGGCCTGCGAAATGATCTCGTCCACCGTCCAGACCTTGGGATCGTCCACCTCTGCTGCGTCCATAATCTCGTCTGCCGCGTCAGGTGTATCCTGCTTTATGGGCGCTGCTGCGTAGGCGGGCGTATAGGGCGCGGGAGCCTCCGGCTCTTCGGCCGGGGCGGGAGCAACGGGCTCCTCCGCCGTATCCGCTTTCGCGGGCGTATCCCTGCCCTGCAGCTGATAAATACCGTGCATCAGCTCGGCGGGCGTGGCGTACTCTTGCGGAAGCGGGGTGGGAGCGGGCTTTTTGGGCTCCGTGATGGTGCCGGAGGCGGCGGTCACGTTCAGCGCATATGCCTGCGAACGGGTCTGCTGCACCATATCGGACAGCAGGGAGTTGAGCTTATGCAGCCGTGCTTCGCCCTCAGCCACTGCTTTGTTGGCCTTGGATAGCCGGGCTTCTGCTTCTTCCTTGGCGGCGCTGATGATTTGGTTTGCCTTGTTGGTTGCGTCGGCAATGATATTGTCCGCATCAACAAAGGATTTTTTACGAAGCTGATCGGCTTCCTTGCGCGCGTTTTCCACAAGCGAACGCGATTCCTCCCGGAGCTTTTCGATCTCCTCTTGGGCGCTGGCGCGGATGCGGGATGCGCTGGCTGTGGCTTCCGTGAGCGCCTGTGCCATGGCCTGCTCCTTGCCGGTGTAGACCTCCAGCTTGGCGCGAAGCGTTTCGCCTTCCAGCGTGGCCCGTTCCAGATCGCGCTTTAACTGCGTGATCTGCTCTTCCATTTCATGCCGGTTTGCCATGTGATACTCCCTCCTGCTCCTGATGGTTTATTAAAAGTCCATTTTTTCCTGAACGATACCCTGCACAGCGTCCTGCGGGATCGCAAAGCCCAAATGCCGGTATGCCGCTGGCAGCGGCACGCGCCCCCGGGGTGTTCTTGCAATGAACCCCAGTTGTAATAAATACGGCTCGTAAACGTCTTCCACGGTAGTGGCGTCCTCTCCGGTGCTGGCGGCAATGGTGTCTAACCCCACCGGCCTCCCGCCGAATTTTTCGATCATGGCGGTAAGCATCCTTCGATCCACCGGGTCAAGCCCCAGATCATCGATACCCAGCATGTTCAAACCGCTTTTGGCGACGGCAAGGTCGATGATGCCGTTACCCTTTACCTCGGCATAATCCCGCACGCGCTTTAACAAGCGGTTGGCAATGCGGGGCGTGCCGCGGGCGCGCCTTGCAAGCTCCACGGCTCCCTCGGGATCGATCTGGATACGCAAAATATCCGCGCTTCGCATGATGATCTCCCGAAGGCTTTCGGCGTCGTACATGGCAAGCTGCTCCTTGATGCCAAAGCGATCTCGAAGCGGCGAGGTAAGTAACCCCATGCGGGTGGTTGCGCCTACCAGCGTAAAGCGGGGTAGGTCCAGCCGGATGCTTCTGGCGGCGGGGCCTTTACCAATGATGATATCCAGCGCATAGTCCTCCATGGCGGGGTACAGCACTTCCTCTACACTGGCGTTCAGGCGGTGAATCTCGTCAATAAACAGCACGTCTCCGGGGCCAAGGTTGGTCAAAAGTGCCGCCAAGTCTCCCGCGTGGGAGATGGCAGGGCCGGAGGTGACCCTAAGGTTGGTGCCCATTTCGTTTGCAATGATCGCGGCAAGCGTGGTTTTGCCCAAGCCTGGCGGGCCGTATAGCAGCGCGTGGTCTAAGGGTTCGCCGCGATTCTTTGCGGCTTGCAGGTAGATGCGCATATGCTCCTTGACCTCTCCCTGCCCGATATACTCGGCAAGGAATTTGGGGCGCAGGCTGAATTCGTTTTGTATGTCCTCCGCTTGCAGGGAGGAGGAGATCAATCGGTCGTTTTCCAGCATGTAGTATTAACTCCTTGCAAGCGTTCTTAAAGCTTTTGTAAGCAATTCTTCCACCGTTGCGGCGTTTTCCACGGCGGAAACGGCACGGGAGGCGATAACACCGTCGTACCCCAGCCCCACCAGTGCGGCGACCGCTTCGGCACGCATATCCGAGGGCTCGGCGGCGGAGGCGGGCAATCCGGTTTCCAGCATCTCCTCTGTAGCCACCTTTTCTTTTAATTCCAGCAGTACACGCTGCGCGGTTTTTCTGCCCATACCGGGCACGCGGTCAAAGGCGGCGGCATTATCGGTCACGATGGCGGCAGCAACGTCTGCCGGGGTCAATACGGACAGTACGGACAAGGCCAGTTTAGGGCCTACGCGGGTAACGGACAGCAAACGGCGAAACATCTGCCGCTCCGTGTCTGAGGAGAAGCCGTACAGCGCCATCACGCCCTCCGCCAAATGCAGGTGCGAAAAAAGCTTGGCTTCCGTGCCCACCGTCAGCTTGGAAAGCGTGTGCTTGCTACAATTCAGTTCGTAGCCAACGCCGTTGGCGTCTATCACGGCCCGGTCAGCGGCGATCTCGTCTACCCTGCCGCGAATAAAAGCGTACATAGGTTATCTCCCGTGTTATTTGATGCGGAATTCCTCCGCCGCATAGCCCGCCGTATTGGCGTGGCACAGGGCGCAGGCCAACGCGTCCGCTGCGTCGTCCGGCTTGGGGATGACGGACAAATGCAGTAATAACTGCACCATTTGCTGTACCTGCTTTTTTTGCGCGTGTCCGTCCCCCGTGACCGCCAGCTTGATCTGCATGGGCGTATATTCATACAGGGGAAGCCCCTGCTGCTGCGCCGCCAATATAGCAACGCCCCGCCCCGCGCCCACGCCTATGGCGGTGGTCACGTTGTGGTAAAAAAACAGCTCCTCAAAGGCCACATGTGCAGGACAAAACCGCTCGATCAACTGACGCGTGCCGGTATACAGCCGTTCCAGCCGCTCCGGAAAGGGCATGTCCTTCGGGGTCTCCACCACGCCGCAGTCGATGGCGCGAACGCTTGCGCCCACGCTTTCCACCACGCCGTAGCCCATGATAGCGTAACCGGGATCGATACCTAAAATAATCACGCCGCCCTGCCTTTTCCTGCTGCTTATACTTATTCCAGACTATTGTACCATGCACAAAGCGAAGAAGAAAGTGGAAATTGGCACGCAAAAGGCGGTATTTGCATTTGCAGTATCAGCCTTTGGGAGATATAATAACCAATAAATATTCGCTTTGGATGGAACAGGGAAAGGGGAACGCCATGGAAAGCATCAAAAAACGCAAGCCGGATACGAAGCAGCTGGCAAGAGCCAGCGTGCTGTGCGCCCTGATCGTGGTGATGACCGTGGTGCCGTACACCGGATATATCTATTATGGCTTGATCGAGGTCACCACGCTGCATATCGTGGTGGCGGCAGGCGCTGTTTTAATGGGTTGGAAGTACGGCGCGGTGTTCGGCTTCGTATGGGGCGTTACCTGTATCCTCCGGGCGCTGACGAACCCTCTTTGGGCACCCTTTATCAACCCGATGATCTCCCTTGTGCCCCGTGTGATCGTGGGCGCGGTGGCAGGCCTTGCGGCGGAGGGCTTAAGAAAAGCGCGCTGTAAGCCCTATGCCACAGCCGCTATCTCAGCGGCGGCGGCAACGCTTACCAATACGGTGCTGGTGCTGTCTGCATTAAAGCTGTTTTCCGCAGTGCTTACGGGCGCGCCGTTATTAGGCACCATCTACGCCACGCTCATCGGCGTAAACGGCGTGATCGAGCTTGTGGCGGCGATCATACTGGTACCCGTGATCGTGGCGGCCTTGACCCCGCGTACGCTAACGCTGGGCGTGGATATCGGCGCGTCTACCACAAAGCTGGCGTTGGTGGAGCGAGGCAAATGTGTAAAGACCGTTCGCAAGCAGGACGATGAAACGCTGGAGGCGGCGATCGACCGCATTGGCGGGCGCGGCGCAAAAAAGCTTTGCGTGACCGGCGTTGGCGCGTCGTTTATCAAGGAGAACCTATGCGGCATCCCCACGGCGCATGTGGACGAATTTGCCGCGTTGTCCCGCGGCGCAACTGCCTGCGCGCATAAGCATAACTGCGTGGTGGTAAGCGTGGGCACCGGCACCTCCTTTACCCGGGTCACGCCCTTGCGCTCTTGGCACTTGGGCGGCTCCGGCATGGGCGGCGGTATGGTGCAGGGCTTAGCGGGAACACTTTGCGGCACGGTGGATATGGAAGCGCTGCAAGCCCTTGCCAAAGACGGAGACTTGCATGCGGTAGACCTGCAATTACAGGACGTTTGCCAAGGCAGCCTTTCCCATTTGGGGCCGGAAGCCACGGTTTCCAACCTCTGTAAGCTCACGGCGGATACCAAGCGGGAAGACATGGCCGCGGGCTTATGCAATATGGTATTCCAAAACATCGCGGTCATGGCAGCATTTGCGGTACAAAAGCACATGACGCGTACCGTTGTGCTGGTTGGCACCATTACGGATTGGCCCATCGCTAAGCGCAGCTTAGACGATGTTGCCGCATTGCGCAAGGTCAAATTCATCATACCGGAACACTCGGCGTTCGTGACGGCTATCGGCGCGGCGCTGGAGCAATAGGAGGGCGTAGCAATGGAACAAAAGAAGGTCAATGTAGCAATACTGGGCTTTGGAACGGTGGGTTCCGGCGTGTATCGGGTATTGACGGAGAACCATAACGACATTTTGCACCGCGACGGAATCGATTTTCAGGTGAAGCGCATACTGGTGCGGGATTTTGAGCATGAGCCCAACCTGCACATGGCACCCAGAGAAACCTTTACCACTGCCCTTGCGGATATCACCGGGGACGCATCCGTTTCCATCGTGGTGGAGTGCATGGGCGGGGTAGAGCCTGCCAAGACCTTTATCCTTTCCGCGCTGAACGCCGGAAAGAGCGTTGTCACCTCCAACAAGGAGGTCATGAGCAAGCACTGGCCGGAATTTGAGGCGGCGGCAAAGGCAAGCGGCGCAGGGCTGTATTTGGAAGCGACCGTGGGCGGCGGCATTCCGGTGCTGCGTACCATTACAGATTCCCTGCAGGCCAACAACATCACTGGCGTGATGGGCATCATCAACGGCACCACCAACTTTATCCTCACCAAAATGAGCGAGGAAGGCCGTGATTTTGCGGATGTGCTAAAAGAGGCGCAGCAGTTGGGCTACGCGGAGGCTAATCCCGAGGCAGACGTTGAGGGGTTTGACGCTACCTACAAGCTTTCCATCCTGTCCTCCATGGCGTTCCACGCCCATATGCCCATTGAGAGCATCCACCGGGAGGGCATTACGAAACTGACGGCGGAGGACTTTGAGGTAGCCCGGCAGATGGGCTATGAGATCAAGCTCTTAGCCATCGGCAAAAAGCGCGGGAACGAGATAGAGGTGCGCGTGCACCCCACCATGATCCCGAAGACGCATCCGCTGGCGGCGGTGCGCGGTTCCTTCAATGCCATCTTCTTAAGCGGCAACGCTGTGGACGACGTGATGCTGTACGGGCGCGGCGCGGGGCAGATGCCTACTGCCTCTGCTGTGGTTGGCGATATGATCTATGCTGTGCACAACGAAGGCCGCCACCGTTACATGACGTTTGCCAATGTGCCCGGCATGAGCACCGGCGTGAAGCTGGCAACGGACTGGGAAAGCATTTACTGCGTGCGCGTGCGTGCGGCGGATCAGCCGGGCGTGTTATGCGCGGTGTCCGGCGTGTTTGCCAAGCATGGCGTGTCCTTAAAGAACGTGCTGCAATTCAGCGACGGCTCCGGTGCGCCGGAGCACGTGGCCGCTATCAGCTTTGTTACCCACAAAGCGCATGAACAGGCGGTGCAGGCGGCGCTGGAGGAGATAGGCAAGCTGGATACGGTGCTCGAGGTGGAAAGCGTGATTCGGGTGGAGGAGTAAACAGAAAGCAAACGGGCGCAATGGTATGGATTGCCATGCGCCTTTTTTGTTGTTATTTTCTCAAAATTCTGATAATATTAATACATGAATATTGAGAAGGAGATGATCATATGCCAAGCATTCGGCCTATTTCAGATTTGCGGAACAGCTCTAATGAGATCAGTGAGTTTTGCAAAGCCACGCGAGAACCGGTTTACATCACGAAAAACGGCATAGGCGACATGGTTGTTATGAGCATGGAAACCTATGAACGGCAGCAGGCGCGGCTAGAGGTATACGAAAAGCTTGCGGAAGCGGAGGCAGAAATCGCATCCGGCGAAAAAGGCGTTGATTTTCTTGCGTTTGCCGATCAATTGAGGGCGCAGGTGCATGGAAAAGTATAACGTTGTGATCTTTCCGGCGGCACAAAGGGATATGCTGGACATCGTTGAGTACATCAACACCCTTTCATCCGACGCGGCGATAAAGTACTACGATTTGCTGGTGGAAGAAATCAAAAGCCTTTCCAAACTGCCAAAGCGCTGTCCTCTCGCAAAGGATACCCAGTTGAAGCTTCGGGGGTACCGTGTATTGTTGGTCAAGAACTATATCGTATTTTATGTGGTTACGGACAAAACGGTGGAGGTACGCAGGATTTTATATAACAAACGCCAGTATGAAGCGCTTCTTTAAATAAAAAAGCCCGCGCCGGTATCCGGGCGGGCTTTTGACTATTTATGATACAAATTATTGCTCTGATACACCGGTTCACTGGTGAGATTAACGCCCAGCTTTCGGAAAATATCCGCGTCCACCTGCCCCAGTATCACACTGGCGTGTGCCTCGCAGCCGCGTAAATGCGGCAACTGCTGAAGCGCCAGCGCCGCGGTGGGGTTGGTGGCGGCGCAGATGGAAAGGGCAATGAGTATTTCATCCATGTGCAGGCGCGGGTTGTGGTTTCCTAAATGCTTTGTTTTTAACTCCTGGATGGGCTGTATCACGATGGGGGAGATCAACGGTATCTCATGCTGGATGCCGCCTAACACCTTTAACGCATTCAACAGCATGGCAGCGGACGCGCCTAACAGCTTTGTGGTTTTGCCGGATACGATCTGTCCGTTGTGCAGTTCTATGGCTACCGCCGGGCCGTCGGTTTTTTCCGACCGCGTCAGCGCCGCTTCCACAACTGGGCGCTCTGCCGCGGTGATACCGCTTTGGTTCATCAACAGCTCTAGCTTATATACCTCCTCCGAGGAGGCAATGCCCTGCCGCTGGCGGCAGATGGCGGTATAGTACCGGCGCAGTATCTCCTGCCGAGAGGCCTTTTCCACCACGGCCTCATCCATGATGCAAAAGCCCGCCATGTTGACGCCCATGTCTGTGGGGGAGCGGTAGGGGGAGTGTCCGTCGATGCGCTCAAATATAGCGGAAAGCACGGGAAATATTTCAACGTCGCGGTTGTAGTTGACGGCGGTTTTGCCGTACGCCTCCAAATGGAAGGGGTCTATCATGTTCACATCCGCAAGGTCTGCGGTAGCGGCCTCGTACGCCAGATTGACCGGGTGCTTCAGGGGCAGATTCCAAATGGGGAAGGTCTCAAACTTGGCGTAGCCCGCCTGCACACCGCGCTTTTGCTCATGGTACAGCTGAGACAGGCAAACGGCCATTTTGCCGCTGCCGGGGCCGGGGGCGGTCACAACCACCAGCTCCTTTGTGGTTTCGATATAATCGTTCTTGCCAAAGCCCTCGTCGCTGACGATATGCGAAACGTTTCCCGGATACCCCTCGATGGAATAATGGTGATATACGCGAATGCCCAGCATTTCTAAGCGTTTGCAGAAGGTATCCGCAGCCGCCTGCCCCGCGTACCGGGTGATGACCACCGAGCCCACATACAGCCCGATGGAGCGGAAGGAATCGATCAGGCGCAGCACGTCCACATCGTAGGTAATGCCAAGATCCCCGCGCATTTTGTTTTTTTGGATGTCTGCCGCGTTGATCACGATCACGATCTCGGAGGATTCGGACAGTTCCAGCAGCATCTGCACCTTGCTGTCCGGCAGGAAGCCCGGAAGCACACGGGAGGCATGATAATCGTCAAACAGCTTGCCGCCGAACTCCAAATACAGCTTGCCGCCAAACTGGGCTATGCGGCTGCGGATGTTTTCGGACTGTAAACGGCGATATTTTTCGTTATCAAAGCCTATGGGGCAGGTAGCCGGTTGTTCCACGATACTGTTCCTCCATGTTGTAGAATTGTTATTGTTATCATACTGCATTTTGTATGCCTTTGCAAACCAATAAAAGAAGAGAGAGCGATGGTTCGCTCTCTCTTTTGCGTGGCGGTTACAGGGATTTCAGTACGCCCGTTTCCTCGTTGAAGGCATCGATCAAGGCATCGATATCCTTGTTCTGCTTGTGAATGTCCGTCCAGTAATGCTCGTCGTACCACTGCTGGTTGATCTCCTCATAGGTTTTGCCCTGCTGCTCTACCCAAGTGTAATACTTGAGGTTGTGCACGCGCTTGCGGGCGGCGTAGGTGAGTTCCTCCATGCTGTCCGTGCGCACGCCAACCATGTGCGTGCCGTAATCGTAAGCAGCCTTGCAGGCGTTGTATGCGCCCTGCGCTTCGTCCAGCTCCTTGATGCGGGAGCCGTACATTTCCGCGCTGTCGGTGCCAACGGTAAACAGGAAGTCGTTTTCGGTAAGCTCGTAGTATTTTGCCATCTTGATGCAGCACAGCACATTGGCGATGCCGGAAATGCCCAAGAGCGACAGCTTTTCTACGAAGGCCGGCTCCAGCCCCAGCTCGGAAACGAGGTATTCCTTGCCCTTGGGGTCGTTGAACAGGCGCAGCAGGTTCTGGCTGTCCTCGTCGTCGATGGCAATGACCATGTCCGTATTCTTTACGTTGTGTACCCAAGGCACATGCTTATCGCCAATGCCCTCGATGCGGTGTCCGCCAAAGCCGTTGTTCAGCAGCGTGGGGCACTGCAGCGCCTCGCCCACCGCCAGCTTTGCACCGGGGTACTGCTCCTTCACATAATCTCCGCTTGCCATCGTGCCTGCGGAGCCGGAGGTAAAGGCCATACCGGCCAAGCGGCTTTCATCGGTCTTGAGGGCTTCGTAAGCGTCCTGTATGGCTTTGCCGGTAACGGTGTAATGCCACAGGTGGTTGCCCATCTCGTCGAACTGGTTGAATATAATCACGTCCTCGCGGGTATTGCGCAGCTCCCACGTTTTGTCGAAGATCTCTTTTACGTTGCTTTCGCAGCCGGGGGTGGCGATCACCTCGCCTGCGATTTTTGACAGCCACTCAAAGCGTTCGCGGCTCATCTCGGCAGGCAGGATAGCGATGGACGAGCAGGACAACAGCTTGGAGTTGTACGCGCCGCCGCGGCAGTAGTTGCCGGTGGAGGGCCAAACAGCCTTGTGATAGGTGGGGTCGAACTGGCCGGTAACGAGGCGGGGCGCTAAGCAGCCGAAGGATGCGCCAACCTTATGGCAGCCGGTGGGGAACCATTTGCCGGTAAGCACCACGATGCGGGCTTTTACGCCGGACAGCGCGGAGGGAATCTCCAAGGTGTTGACGGGGCCGAACTGGCCGCCGCTCATCTTGGGTTCGTTATGCCAAGAAATACGGAACAGGTTCAAAGGGTTGATGTCCCAAAGGCCAACATCCTTTAATTTGTCTTTGATTTTGTCGGGAATCAGGCTGGGGTCACGCATCTGCGCCAGCGTGGGGATCACGATCTTGTTGTCTCGGGCGCGGGCAATGGTATGCTCCAGATTTTTGCGATTCATGGTAAGATCGATCATACTATTCACTCCTTAAGAACGGTTGTGGGGAAGGGGGCAGGGCAAACCAAACGCCCTGTAACATCCTGATGGGTACAGTGTATCCTCTTTCCGGCGGTTTGTAAATGGATTTGGCTAAAAAATAATTAGGCAACCCGAAAATTTTTGAGAAACGCCTAGGCGGCATTCGCTTCGTCTGCTTCCGCCTCGTTTAAAAGCACCTCTGCCTGTGCCCAAAGCGCCTCCGCCAAACGGGCGGCGTGCTCCTCCGCAAAGGGGCTTTCCAGCCCGGCAGCCTCCAAATTGGCGAGGAAATCCTCGCTGACCTCCCGGTCAAACAGCGTAAAATAGGTATCCACGGCGGCAGCCTCGTCGGTTTGCGCCAGCAGGTACAGCTGCAGCGCCGCGTCCACGGAGGTCACATAGGTAAGGGTGTAAAAGGGCGTGTCGTAATTATGAGACAGCGTGACCCAATAATGCTCGTTCAAATACCGAGAGCCAAAGGATATGTTGTATTCCTTGCAAAGCCGTTTTGCAATGGCGTTTACGGCCTCTACGGTAAGCTCCTCTTGGAGCAGGGCGTAAACCTCCTCCTGAAAAGCATCCCAATAGCTTTGATACACATACACGTTGAGCGCTCGTAATAAGTTATAACGCGCCACCGCCTGCTGCTCTTCTTGGGTGAACAGGCGATCCGTGTAGGGCAAAAGCAGCAGCTCCAGCCCCTGAGAGAATATCTCGGTCACGTCCGTGCTGCTGCGATCCAGCCGGTTGGCATCTGTGTAAAAATCGCAAAAATGCCCGAATTCATGAATCAGGGTAAAGAGGGATCGGTTGTCCTCCTGAAAGGTCATGAGCAAAAACGGCGCGTCATACGCGTACAGGTAAGAAGTAAATGCGCCGTTGCGTTTGCCGGTGCGGGGCATTAAATCGTACAGCTCGTAGTTTAGCATGTGCTGGAAGGGCGCGGTAAACCGATCGGAAAGCATGGGAAGCGTATCGTTTAAAAAGCCCATGGCGTCATAAAGGGAAACGGTCAGCTGCGGGTCAAAGCACTGCTCGGTTGCGCGCAGCTTTTCGTACAGTGGGGAGATTTGCTCCTTTGCGCCAACTCTTAACTGCTGCGCCATTTCGGGCGTGTAATCCCGCCCCTTGAGCGCGTATTGGTAGCTGATATAGGAGGGATAGCCCATCAGCTTTGCCCGGGCGTTTCTGACCTTTACCAGATCGCAGAAATACTGCCCCAGCGGCTCGTTGTTTGCCTTGAGCCAGTCCGTCAGCGCATCGCTGCCGGCCGTAGTGGCCTGCGTTAGCGTTAATATTTCTCCCTCCCGCTCCACAACGGCGGTGCCCAGCATTTGATCGTACAGGTTCACTAAGGCGTTTTCTTGGTCTACGATGGCCATGGCTGCCGAATCGTCCTCCAGTCCGGCATCGATATTGCCCGAAAACAAAACCGGGTCCAACACCGCCTCCAATT
Source organism: uncultured Oscillospiraceae bacterium (assembly GCA_964476505.1). Classification (GTDB taxonomy): domain Bacteria; phylum Bacillota; class Clostridia; order Christensenellales; family CAG-138; genus CAYZAW01. Next base: position 26,223 of record CAYZAW010000021.1, read on the forward strand.
CGCTGCGAAAACGTGATTTTTGCAGGATACTGGCAACGGATTCCAGCGTTGCGGTCATTGCGGGAGTCAGCGTGGCGCAATAGGCGTACTCCCCAGCCCAGTATTCATCGTAATAATCCATATTGTTATGGATGTAGGCGATCGCCTGCATGGTGGCGATATCGTCTAACAGGGCCCGGTACCGCTGATACACCTCAAGCTGCTCCGCCGCGCTGTTGCAGTCGTAAAATGCCATCATGCAGGTGTTGGCTTCCCGTAAAAACGCCTCGCCGTCCGGGCGGGTGTAAAGCATCTGGGAAAAGGGCACCGTGCGAAGCTCCGCCTCCTGCGCCGGTGCAGGCGTAGACGTAATCTGCGGTGTGGGGGTAACGGCGGTGGGAGTCATGGCAGGGCTTGCCGTTGGCGTGGGTTGCGCGGGGTTTACTGTACAGCCGGAAAAACCCGCCAGCAGCAGTACCGCCAATATCCATGCGCATCCCCGTTTTGCCATAGCCAAAGCCCTCCATTATCATCTTTTTCTATTGTAGCATATTTTTAGACGGCGATTGTAAACAGTTGCAAAATGTGATACGCTGACGTTAATAAAATCGCAGGCAGAGGGTGCCGATGCACTGTGTGCATCAGGCTCAATAAGGAAGTGGGGTGCAATTCCCCCGCGGACCCGCCGCTGTAATGGGTAACGCTTCGCAGGCACGGTAACGTGCAGCCACTGCGCAAACGGGAAGGCGCGAAGTTACGATCCCTAAGCCAGAAGACTTGCCCTGTTGCCCGTACGCACAAGCCGCGCGGTTCGGTGAAGGCGAAGCTTTTCACGCGTGTCCTTTTGTACGGGTATTGCCTGTATAGGAGGGCTATTTTTTATGGAACGCAAGAATACGGACAATAAAAAAAGAATCATGAACGCCTGCGCCGCCGTGGTGCTGACAATCGCGCTGCTGTTTGCCGTGTACGAAACCTTCAAGCCGCAGCCGGAGGAAGGCGTAAAAACAGTTACGGTAACAGTGAACCACGCAGACGGCTCTGCGCTGGAGCGCTCCTATGAAACCGAGGCGGCGTATTTGGGCGAAGCGCTGCTGTCCGACGGTTTGATCGCGGGGGAGAAGGGCGACTACGGCCTGTTCGTGACCACGGTGGACGGGGAAACGGCGGACGCGGCGAAGCAACAATGGTGGTGCCTTACAAAAAACAACGGGGAAACGGTGGAAACCGGCGTGGATACCACCCCGCTTGCAGATGGCGACCGTTATGAGCTGACGCTAAAAACCGCCTGGTGAGTACAGCCGGTGCAAAACGCATCGCACAGTTGGCGGCGGCAAGCGCACTGCTCATCATCGTGCAGATGGCGTTCGCCTTTTTGCCGAACATTGAGCTGGTGTCCCTTTTGGTGATGCTGTATACGGTGGTCTGGGGGCGGCAAGCGTATGTGCCGGTGCTGGTGTTTGTGCTGGTGGAGGGCTTGATCTACGGCTTTGGCTTGTGGTTTTGCAACTATCTGTATGTTTGGCCGATATTGGTCATTGCCAGCAGGCGGATGCATAAAAACGCAGGGAGGCTTTCTTGGGCGCTGCTGTCCTGCGTGTTCGGTCTGCTGTTTGGCGCGCTTTGCGCCATTCCGTATCTGTTTATCGGCGGCGCGGCAAGCGCGTTTGCTTACTGGGTGGCGGGCATCCCCTTCGACTTGATACACGGGGTATCCAACTTTATTGTGGCGCTGCTGCTGTTCCAGCCGCTAAAAACTCTTTTGGAACGGCTGACGGCGGCAAATGCGAGGTAGCGCATGCGTGTACTGGATATCGATTTAGACTTTTTCCTTGCGGATTGCTGCCCGCTGGCGGCGTTGGGCGCACGCCCGGCATTTACTGGGCATGCGCCGTGGGAGCCTGCGGCGGTGGAGCGGTTTTTAGAGGTGCAATGTGGCCTTGATAAAGCGCGGCCGGTGGAGGGCGCTGTATTTTCTACCCATGACGGCGCATTGCTTTACTGGCGGGATCGCATTTTGGAAGGGCGGCTGACCGTGCCCTTTACCGTGACCCATATCGATGCGCACAGCGACCTTGGCATTGGTGCGCCGGGACCGGGCTATGTGCTGCAAAGCGTGCTGTGCCGCCCAGCCGGAGAGCGCCCGGAGCCGGAACGGTATCGGGAAATTCACCAGCTGGACGAAGCCAATTACCTGTTGTTTGCGCTGGCCTTTCGCTGGGTGGAGCGCTTGGAAAACGTGCGAAACAGCAACTCCCGCAAGGATATGCCGGAGGGCTTTGTAACAACAAACGCGGCGGGGCAAACGCAAATGCGGCTGTGCTCCTTTGCGTCCCGCCTGCTGGAAGCAAAAAACGGGCCGGAGCCCGTAATTTCTTATACGCAGTATGATGACCCCGCCGGATTTTATACGGCACAGCCTTATGACTTTATCACGCTGGCCTGCTCGCCCCGGTATGCGCCGGAGGCCGCGGACGCGCTGATTCCAGTGATCGCACAGTACATCAAGCACTAAACCATCGTCATGATCCACATCCATATAGGCAGCGTTATCAGCATTAACGTGGAGCTTTGCACCAGTGCGCTGGACGCGTACTCGGCGTGTTCGCCGCTTTTTTTTGCGTAGATCACAGCGATGGAGCCGGTGGGCAGCCCAAACAGCAGTACGGCGGCGGTGGCTACGTCCGCCTGCACATGCAGCAAACGCACAACAAGAAGCGTCAGCGCCGGGATCAGCAGCAGCCGGAACACGGTGATGACATAGGCTTCCCGGTTTTTCAGCACGTCCTTAAAGGGCATGTGCGTTAGCATACAGCCGATGGTCAACATGGAAAGCGGGAAGCAAAGCCCGCCCAAGGTTTTAAAGATATCCAGCGCAAACGCCGGTATTTGCACCCGGAACAAAAACAGTGTTAAGGAGAGGATGGCAGCCCAAACCACCGGCAGCTTTAGAATATGCTTTACGCTGTCCTTCAAGCCGCCTGTCGCCTGCAAAAGATACATGGCGTAGGTGTAGAAGAACAACTGGAAAAACAGATTGCTTACGGTAGCAAGAAGCGCACCTTGTGCGCCCATCAGCTCGGTGATCAGCGGGATGCCGATAAAACCGGAATTGGCAAACATGCCAAGTACAATGGAAAGCCGGCGCTTGCTTTCCGGCAGCTGCCTGCGCCCGCGCCTGAAATACAGGTTTAACAGCAGACCGGCTACGATGTAATAGCCCAATGTTAAATACGAAATGCCGGATAGGGAAGAAGAGAGTACCGCGGAGGCATCTACCGAAAGCACATTGGCAAATATATAGGCGGGAAGGGCGGCGTTTACAACCACCGAGCATAGCGTATCCTCTCCCTGATCGGATACATACGCCCGCTTACGCAGATAGTACCCCACGCATATGAGCACCAACATTTTTAAGGAAGAAAACAATACGCTTTGCATAACGCACCTCCATCAAGCAACGCCATTGTATCTGTTTTGCGTATAAATCGCAAGCAGGAACGGTAACTGTATGCTTGTATACATGTATGTGGTGGTGAATCCTGCCGAAGCCTACGATATTTAGTATATCAAACAGGTTTTTCTTGCAAGTGTGAACGTGATGTGTCATAATATTGTCAATAAGCAATCCCGTTTGTATAACCATTCGTAATTGTTCGGATTTTTAACAGGCAGCAAATAACCGTGTACAACTCAATAGCAGCATCCAAGCGCTTCTATAATGGTTCGCACTTGTTATTGTCCTGTTGACCGGAAAAGCAAACGGGATTCTATAACAGGAAGGAGAATTCTCAACACATGGAAAAACAAAAGAAAAAACTTACCCTTGCCGCATGGATCGGCATAGCAATGGTCGCAGGTATCTTAGTAGGCCTCATCGGGCTGTTCGCACCCGGTTTTGCGGACTTTACCACCAACTACATGAAGCCCTTCGGTACCATCTTCATCAACCTCTTAAAGTTCATCGTTGTTCCCATCGTGCTGCTCTCTATCATTGATGGCGTTATCACCATGAAAGACATCAAAAAGGTCGGCTCCATCGGCGGCAAAACCATCGTTTATTACCTGGTTACCACCGCAGTCGCCATCGTGATCGGCCTGATCTTAGCCAACATCTTCAAGGGCTCCTTCCCTCTGTTGGAGACCACCGGCCTTGAATATGAAGCTAAGACCGCCAACGTAATGGATACCATCGTTAACATCTTCCCGAGCAGCTTCTGGGCTCCCCTCGTGAACGCCAGCATGCTGCAGGTCATCGTGATCGCGCTGTTCATTGGCGGCGGCATCATCGTGGCCGGCGAAAAGGGCGAAACCTTCGGCAACTGGATCAAGAGCGCCAACGAAGTATTCATGAAGATCATGATGGGCATCATCAAGGTTGCCCCCATCGGCGTATTCTGCATGATGGCTTGGGTAGTCGCCAATCAGGGCCCGGAAATCTTGGGTTCTCTGGCGCTGGTACTGGGCGTCTGCTACCTTGGTTACATTCTCCATGCCGCCATCGTGTACTCCGTTGCGGTGAAGTCCATGGGCGGCCTGTCTCCCCTCAAGTTCTTCAAGGGTATGATCCCCGCAATGCTGTTTGCATTCTCCAGCACCTCCTCTGTGGCAACGCTGCCCATCACCAAGGAGTGCTCGGATAACTTGGGTGCCGATCCCACCATTTCCAGCTTCGTACTGCCGCTGGGTGCCACCATCAACATGGACGGCACGGCGATCTATCAGGGCGTTTGCGCCATCTTCATCGCCTGCTGCTACGGCATTGATCTGGGTCTGGGGCAGATGCTCACCATCATCCTCACCGCTACCATCGCCTCCATCGGCACTGCCGGCGTTTCTGGCGCAGGCATGGTCATGCTGGCAATGGTGTTGACCAGCGTTGGCGTACCGGTAGAAGGTATTGCCATCATCATGGGTATCGACCGTCTGTTCGACATGGGCCGTACCACCATCAACATCGTAGGCGACGCTTCCTGCGCGTTGGTTATCACCAACATGGAAAAGAAACGCCTTGCCAAGAAGGAAAGCGCCAAGGCATAAGCCAAAAACGCTTTACAAACAATCAAACATCCGCATCCGGACTATCCGGGTGCGGATGTGCATTTTAGGGAGGCAATCAGTGAAAACCATTGGCATCATCGGCGGCATGGGGCCGGAGGCAACGGCAGACTTGTTTTTGAAGATCATCCGTAACACAAAGGCGGAGAAGGATCAGGCGCATGTGCCGGTATTGATCGACAGCAATACCGCCATAGCAGACCGTACTGCGGCTATTTTAACAGGTGCGCCGTCGCCGCTGCCAGAGCTGATAAAAAGCGCGAAGCGGCTGGAGGCTGCGGGCGCAAAATACCTGATGATGGCCTGCAACACCGCGCATTGCTTTTATAACGATGTGCAGGCGGCGGTGAACGTGCCGCTTTTACACATGCCTCGGGAAACTGCCAAAGCGGTGGCGGCCTCCGGTAAGAAAAAGGCGGCGTTATTATCTACCACCGGCACGGTGCAAACCGGCGTATACCGTGATGCGTTTTGTACTGGTGCGCCGGAGGTGGAGTTGCTGCTGCCCGATGAGGACGGGCAGAATGCCGTAATGGACATGATCTATCAAGGAGTAAAGGCGGGGCTGCCCACCTTTGATATCAGCCGCGTACAGCGTGCCGTTGACGCATTGCGGGAGCGGGGCGCAGAAACCTTTGTGCTGGGCTGCACGGAGCTGCCGCTGGCCATTACCCGGTACGGCGTTTCACTGAACGCCACAGATCCAACGCTGATACTTGCCCGGGCGGCGATCAAGGTCGCGGGCGGGGAATTGATTGCATAAAGGTACAACATAGTTAGTAAAAGCAGCAGAAGGACAACAGCCCTTCTGCGTTTTTAAAAACGACAGGAACCGACCGTATTATGGTCGGTTCCTGCTTTGTAAGCTACAATACTGTAAACTAGTTTATTTTGCCATCAATGCCGTAACGGCTCTGGGAGAGGGCATGGAGGGCATTGCGCCCTTCGTTTGCACGGAGAGGGCGGCGGCAGCCGACGCATAGCGCAGGCATTCCTCCAACCGAGATTTTTGGTAAGGGCCAACGAGCGGGATATCGCTTTGTATCATCATGGCGATGAGGTTGCCAAAGAAGCAGTCACCGGCGCCGGTGGTGTCCACGGCAGCTGCGGGGAAGGCGCAAACCTGCCCGGAAAAATCGTTGCAGAAGTACCGGCAGCCCTTACTGCCCTCCGTCAGCACAAGCAGCGAGGGGCCGAGGGAAAGCACATGAGAGGCTACCTTTTCCTCCGGCATACTGCCAAACAGGAACGCCATTTCCTCCTCAGAAAGCTTTAATATGTCCGTTTCTGGAATCAGCGAGTGCAGAGTTTCGCGGCAGCGGGAAGGTGTTTCCCAAAGGCGCGGGCGCAGGTTGGGATCGTAGGTCACGGCAATGCCCTGCTTTTTTGCGTCCAGTACGGCGTTGTGGGTAGCCAAGTACCCGGTATGCGTAGTCATGGTGAGGGAGGATACGTGAAAGGCCTTTGCGCCGACAAAGAGCTTGCGGTCGATGTCCGCATCGCTGATCATAGCGTCAGCGCCCTGCCTGCGATAAAACGTAAAGCCCCGCTCGCCGGTTGCTTCGTTTAAATGCACAAAGGCCAGCGTGGTTTGGTATTCGTCTGAAAAGCGAAGCCCGGCGGTATCTACGCCATAGGATGCTATAGCCTCCGCCAGCACATGCCCAAAGGCATCGTTTCCCACCTTGCCGATGAAGGCGGAGGAGCAGCCCGCTTTTGCCGCAGCCACGGCAAAGTTAGCAACGCCGCCGCCGGGGTTGCACTCGTACAGACTGTTGCCGCGATCGGAGGCACCTGCGGGCGTAAAGTCTACCAAAAGCTCGCCAAGAGAGATCACATCGTATGCCATATAAAATCACCTTTCTGCAGCTGTTGTAAGTTGTACTGTTGTTCGTATTGTACGATAGAACCGCCGATAACGAAAGCTAATTTAAACTTACCACTGGAAAAAGCTTCCTAAACAGAGAACCGACGGGCATTTGGCAAGGCATTTGTTGAACAATAAAACGCTTAAACGGGGCATGCGCCTTATGGCGATTGCCGCGCAAGCAACAGCGCTATTCTTTTCTTCCTTCAATAATCAAGCTGAGCGGAAAGCCCTTGTTATTCAAATGTTCAAACCCGCCCGAAATGTCATACTGGAATTCCTGCATATTTGTGATCACCATTTGATTTGCACACATTGCTCCTATGATATCCGATACGGTATGCGTGTAATCCGTAAAGGTTTTTGAAGCATAGCTTTTACCCGTTATGTAGTCCATACCGCTGTTGCTGATCCATACATGGTCAAAGTACGAAAACACAAAATTCATGGGATGCGCCGCATCAAATGCTTCGTCGCCCTCCATGGCAACCATGTTGAACATGGGATGCTGCTCGTTGATGATGATAACGCCGCCCTTTTTCATACACTTGGATACGATCGCAAAGAACGCCTTAAGATCGCGGAACCAGCATAATGCGCCGATCGTGATGAGCACTGCGTCAAAAAGGCCGGTATAGCTGTCGTCTATATCCAGTACGTTTGCGGCAACAAAGCTGCACGGCAATTTCAGCTCCTGCGCTTTTTCGTTTGCAAAGCACACCATGTTCTCAGCAATATCAAAGCCTATCCCGGCCTTTGCTTTGACTGTATTTACCAATGAAAGAAGCTCTCTGCCGTTGTTGCAGCAAAATTGTGCAACGGTTTTCCCTTTAAGAGGATACCTTTGAAGCACCTGTATCGTGTCTTGATTGAAGAACGCATAAGCTTCGTTCCTTACCCGCTCTGTAATGTCAGCGCCCCATGATGCCTGCCGCATATCGAACGCTTCTTCCCAAGCTTCCTTGTTTCCCTGAATATAACGATCCACTTTTTGTGTTCCTCCGTATATCCGTTTATACAGTGTCTATTCTAGCATGAAACATTTCGTTGGGAAAGAACGCGAAAAAGGGCGCAAGTGCGCCCTTTTACTAAGTGATGCTATACAGCAAACCGGATTATTGGCACACTCGCTCCTTGATCTCCTTTTGCACCTTCTCCAAGAACGCTTCAAGCGTCATGGTTCCAAGGTCGCCGTCCGAGCGGGAGCGTACCGCTACCAAGCCCTGCTCCACTTCCTTGTCGCCCACAACCAGCATATAGGGCGTTTTTTGCAGCTGCGCCTCGCGGATCTTGTAGCCGATCTTCTCATTGCGAAGGTCGGTCTCCACGCGGATTCCGGCTTCATCCAGCTTCTTGGCAAGCGCTTCAGAATACGCCGCCGCACGGTCGGTAATGGGCAGTATTTTTGCCTGAACGGGGGAGAGCCAAACGGGGAACGCACCCGCAAAATGCTCCGTGATCACGCCGATAAAGCGCTCCACCGAGCCGAACAC
>CAYZAW010000022.1:0-34312 GCA_964476505.1 uncultured Oscillospiraceae bacterium
CAGGAACCAGCCGCACACCGTAGGCGGCAGCACCAGCGGCAACGTAAGCAGCACATCCAACACGCCCTTTAGCCATCGGGGCAGGCGCGCCACATAATACGCCGCAAAAATGCCGCAGAAAAACACGATCACGCCGGTAACGGCAGCAATCCGCAGGCTGTTGAACAGAGGGTACCAATCCATTCCATATCCTCCAAACCGGTAACGATCAGAACCGCTCCGTTATTTTGCCACGGGGCTAAAGCCTACCTCTTGGAACACCGCCATGGCGTCCTCCGTGAGCAGATAGTCTAAAAACGCCTGTGCCTCTTTGGGATGCGCGGAGCCCTTGAGTACCGCCGCCGGATAGATCACCTGCCCGCACATGTCCTTTGTGGCGGAATCCACCACCGTAAGCCCGGCGGAAAATGCATCCGTGCAGTACACCACGCCGCAGTCCACACTGGCTTCCGTCACCTGCGCCGTCACTTCCTTTACGTTGGAGCCGTAGGTAATGCAGCCGTCATTTGCCAGTTTTTCTTCGTTCAATTCGTAATAGGCCAGTATCTTTTGCGTGTACTGCCCCACGGGCACGTCGCTGTTGCCCATGGCAAAGAATACATCTTTGTTTTTCAGCAACTCCGCCAACTGGTCAAAGCTTTCGATCTTCTTGGGGTTGCCCTCCGGCACCACCAGCGTGACCTTGTTTTCTAAGATGTTCATGCGTGTGCCCGGCTCTACAAAATCCAACCCATCGGTGTTCACAGCGGTGTCCGCCGTGATATCCAGCTGGTTCATCTGCTTTTGCCCTGCGGAAATGAACAGGTCGCATGCGGCTCCCTCCTGTATTTGGGTTTTCAGCGTGCCAGAGGAGTCGAAATTGTACACCAGCGTTACGTTAGGCGCTTTTGCCTTGTACAGCTCCGCGATCTTGGTCATGGTTTCCGTCATACTGGCGGCGGCAAATACGACTAGCTCCACCTGCTCCGGTGCAGGCTCCTGCACAGGCTCCGCCGGTACGGCGGGAGCTTCCGGCTGCGGGACGGGTTGGGCTGCTGCCGGCTCTGCCTGTTCCTCCACGGGGGCTGGCGCGGCGCAGGCAAGGGCAAACGCCATTAGCGTTAATACCAGCAGCAGGGATACGGTGCGTTTCAATACTCGTTTCATTTGTTTCTCTCCTATCTGTTTGTTTCTATATACTGCAACGGCATATCGCCGTTCGTTATGCTCGATCTATCGTATTGTAAAACTTTACAACACGGTTGGCGCAGTTCCCCCGCTTGCGTACCGTGGGATAAGCCCGTTGTTATTCTGCTATTTTCCGAAGCCGCAGTTGGGGAAGGTACAATTCTCGCAGTTCAGGCACAAGCCGCCCTCTCCCAAGCGAGAGAGCTGTTGGGCGGTGATAGGCACATCCGCCATGATGTAAGGCAGCACCAAGTCCAGTATTGTGCGGCGCGCGTACATAGCGCAGCCGGGTACGCCCATCACCGGGCGGCCTCCCTCGGCATACGCCAAGAGGAACATTGCACCCGGTAGCACCGGTGCTCCGTAGCTCACGATGGCGGCGCGGCTGTTTTTGATGGCAAGCGGGGTTTGATCGTCCGGGTCAACGCTCATGCCGCCGGTGCAAAACACCATATCCAAGCCGTGATCCAGCATATCATTGATGGCGGCGGTGATCTTTGCAGGGTCGTCGTTTAGCACCGTATGCGCCTCCATCACCCCGCCAAACGCCTTTAGTTTTTCCTCCAGCACAGGCGTAAAGGCGTCTTCTATGCGCCCGTAAAACACCTCGTTTCCGGTGGTGATCACGCCAAAGCGCTTCTTTTGAAAAGGAACCACCTGCAAAAGCGGCTTGTCTCCCGCCACCGCCCTTGCCTGCTCCATACGCGCCTTTTCGATCACCAGCGGGATAATGCGGGTACCTGCCAGCTTGTTTCCCGGCTCCACGGCAAAGCCGCCGTGCCGGGTGGCGATCATCATATCGCCCAAGGCGTTCACTGCGTTGATCTTCTCGGTATCCACCAACAGCACGCCCCGGCAGTCCGCAATCAGCTCGATCTTGCCCTCCTTGGGGGCGGTGGCATGCATGTTTGCGCCCTGACAAACGGCGCGAAGGATATCCGCCGCCTCGTTCTCATGGAGAGTGTTTTCGTTATGCTCCCAAATATAGATGCTGTCCTTCCCAACGGACAGCAGCACGGGGATGTCCGCCTCGGTGATCACATGTCCTTTACGAAACACCGCGTCCTTTTTGACCCCCGGTATGATCTGCGTGATATCGTGGCAAAGCACCTGCCCTACCGCGTCCACCGTGTTCATCCGCTTCATGGTATCCTCCCACAGCCGCCGCTATACGCACGCGCTGTTAATTTTCGATAGGAAAGTAATTGGAAAACGTATCGTTGGCATACTGCCGCACCTTCGCCGTATACTCTTCATAAGCCTGTAACAGCGTTTGCCCCTGCGCTGTTAAATGACTGCCGCCGCCGTATTCGCCGCCGGGCTGCCGCTCGATCAGCGCAAAGCCCAAGTTTTCCTCCAACGCGGCGATCAGCTTCCACGCCTTGCTGTAAGAGATGCCCAGCTTTTCGCATGCGCCCTTCACCGTTCCCGTATAGGCCAGCATGTGCAGCAGCAGCGCGCCGTTTTCGTCGAACAGCTTGCCCTCGCGCATAAGCGAGAGCGACCATATGGGCCGCAGAAGCTGCTTGGAATGCTGCTCTACCAAGCCGCCCTCCGCGTCCGCCGCCGCATCCGCCTCCCGCAAAAGCACGCCCGTATCCTCTACGGGCACGAAATCGATCTCCTCGCAGCAGGTATTGATGGCTTGCCGCAAGCCGCCCGGCCCGTCATAGGCGCAGATATCCGGAAGCAGGCTGCAAGACAGCAGCACCGGATGCCCGCCGCGCCCCTCGCACACAGGCTTCACTACGGGGGCTTTTGCCGCCATCATGCGGTATACGGTGTCCCGGGTAAACAGCGGCACGTCCACAGGCGTGAAAAAGGTTCGGCTGCATTGCTCCTTAATAAAGGAAAAACCCAGCTTGGCGGAATCCAGCATTTGCGTGGTTTCGTACGCTTCGTTTCTGAGGCATACCGCTCCCAAGCGGGACAACTGCTTTTCCAACTCCGCCGCCCGGTAGCCTGTGATCACCACAATGGGAAACACGCCCGCCTGCTGAAAGGTGGCAATGATGCGCTCCGCCACGGAGATCGCACCCATCTTCTTCAGGGGCTTGAATTCGCCCTCGCGTTCATGCCGTCCTGCCGCCGTGATCACCGCGCCGGTTTTCATGCCGCTCCCTCCTATAGAAATCGAATATGATTTGAATACAACTCGCTCCTTTACCTTACTCCAATCCGATAAAAACCGCAAGTATATCCTTTCACCCGCTATGCCCTGTTCTTGTTTTTGCGTAATAAAAAAGCGGCCCAAAGCCGCGCCGCAAAGAAATATCCTGTTTTTACACTGGTATATTACCACAAAATCGCCCAAAATACAAGTCTATCAATGAAACCCGCCCCGTGATACTGTAGCCTTGAGGTGACGGTTATGCATAACGAAATGGCGCTTTTTATTGCCAAGCAGCAGGCGCTGCAAACCGTGGAGGCGCTGGAGGCCTGCAACGACATTACCCTCCGTTACGGGCTTTCTCTCACGCTGCCGCAAATGCAGCAGCTTGCGCAGCGGCGCTTTGCCGCCCTGGAAGAAACGGGGCGCGTGGAGTTTGCGGAGGGGATACTTCCCAAGCTGGCGCTGGCCTTCTGTGATTCCCCATACCTGATGCAGGAGGAGTACGCGGATACACTCGCCGCCCTGCAAGACCTGTTTTACTATTTTAAAGGGGAAGCCCATGAGCAGGTGACCGACGATGAACTCATCGCCGCCATGAAGGAGGCCTTTGACGGGCGCGCGCAGGGGTCACTGGAATATCTTGGCGGTACGTCTTTGGAGCAGCTTTGCCACAACATTCGCTTTGGCGATCTGTACGATGACGAATAGGAGGCAGCATGCAACAGCTTGAAGCCATTGACCGGTTGAGCGCCGGGGCTTTATCCGCCTACGGGTTTACCCCAGAGGATATCGAGCGCGTGCAAGCGGCGCTGTATAAGCTTTTGACCAGCCGCACAGCACGCTTTACCATGGGAGACAGCAGCTCTGTTCCCGTGGAAACGGCGGAAAATCTGTTTCGCTCCGTTTGCTTTTCCATTGGCCTGTATCTGCAAAATACCGGCAACATTGCGGCGCTTCGCACCGACGATTACGATGCTTTGCTAAAGCGCGCATGGGAAACGCTGGAATCCGAGATCGCCCGGGGCAAGCTGTTGCTGCGGCAGGCGCTTATCACTGCGCCGGATGTAAAGAGCCGCGCCTACGGGGATACGCTTCGGAGCATCGGAGGCTTTTTTAAGCGGTACGACTATCGCTTTTTAGCCCATGAGATACCCGCCAGCATCGACTATCCCCTGTGCCATGCCGTATCCGAGGAAGCCCTTGGCATTAGCTACATCAATGCGTATTTGGAGCGCCTCAACATAGAAAACGATTTTTGCGGGCACTTCTCCGCTTCGCTGATGCACCGGCTGCTGACATCCGTTTCCCCGGACTATGGGGAGCTGTTGATCAACCTGTATGAGCCGGTGGCGGTCAACGCCGTAGCCAGAGCTCTTTTGGGGCTGGACGTTTTACCGCTGGATGTAACAGAGGATAACCGGGCACAGCTTGCAGCACTGCTAAGCGAAGCGCCTGTTGACACCATAAACATGCTGCTGACAAAAGCAACAGAGAACATATGCCAGCAGCTTGCCATAGCAAGCAAAACGCACAGGCAATATCTCCTGCAAACAGCGCTGAACCTTACGCCCCGCATCCAAGCCACAGAGGGGAAATACAGCTATCTGTTTCCAACGCTGTTCAACGGATAAGCATAAAACGCACCACCCTTACAGGTGATGCGTTTTTTATGAGAATCATCAAGCGATAACGCGTATTAACAAACGCCCTGCGCCATCATGGACGTTGCAACCTTTTTAAAGGAAGCGATGTTTGCGCCCACCATGTAATTATCCTTATGCCCAAATGCCTCCGCCGTATCTGCGATCTGCTGATAAATGCCGTTCATGATGTCCTGCAGCTTCTCGTCCACCTCCGCAAACGTCCAGCTGTACCGCATGGCCATTTGGGAAAGCTCCAAGCCAGAGGTGGCCACGCCGCCCGCGTTTGCCGCCTTGCCCGGTAAAAACAGGATGCCGTTTTCGTGGAACAGCTCCACAGCCTCGGGCACGCAGGGCATATTGGAGCCCTCTGCCACCAGCCTTGCGCCATTCTTTAAGAGCGCCTTAGCGTCCTCGAACAACAGCTCGTTTTGCGTGGCGCAGGGCAGCGCAACGTCGCAGGGAACGCTCCACACGCCGCGACCCTCGTGATACTCCGCCTGCGGATGCGTCTCCATGTATTCTTTGATTCTGCCGCGCTTGACCAGCTTGATCTCTTTTACAGCTGCAAGATCAACGCCGTTTTTGTCGTAGATCCAGCCGTTGGAATCGCTCATGGTCAACACCGTTGCCCCCAGCTGCTGTGCCTTTTCTGCCGCAAAGACCGCCACGTTGCCGCTGCCGGAAACCGTGACCCGCTGGCCCTTCATATCCATGCCCTTGCTGTTTAGCACATCCTCCGCCAAGTACACCAGCCCGTAGCCTGTGGCCTCGGTACGCATCAGCGAGCCGCCGTAGCTTAAGCCCTTGCCGGTGATGGTGTTTTCAAAATGGCTGGTGATCTGCTTATAGAAGCCGAACATATAGCCGATCTCCCGCTCGCCGGTGCCGATGTCTCCCGCTGGGATATCGTGATGAGAGCCGATGTGCTTATACAGGGTGGTCATAAAGCTTTTGCAGAAGTTCATTACCTCCACGTCGCTCTTGCCCTTGGGGTCGAAATCCGAGCCGCCCTTGGCTCCGCCCATGGGAAGGCCGGTCAACGCATTTTTAAAGGTCTGCTCAAAGCCCAAGAACTTGATGGTATCCAGCGTAACGCTGGGATGCAGCCGAATGCCGCCCTTGTACGGGCCGATGGTGTTGTTGAACTGCACCCGGTAGCCGTGGTTTACGTGCACCACGCCGCGATCGTCCAGCCAAGGCACACGGAAAATGATCTGCCGATCGGGCTCCACGATGCGCTCCAAGATGCCCCAGCGGGCGTACGCGGGGTTGGCTTCCAGCAGCGGTTCGATGCTGCAAAGCACTTCTTTTACGGCCTGATGGAACTGCACCTCCTGCGGATTATCCTGTTGCAGCCTTTCTAACACGGTGTCTACATAACGCATATCGGTCTCCCCCTAAAATAAAATATATATCGACCTCCGAAGAGGCGAAAAACAGGTTTGTCGTTGATTATATATAAAATATTATGCAAAATCAATAGCAAAATCCTGCAAAATCGTTCATTTTGCCGGTTTTGGCTAATGCTATTCCTTATAGGTTCCATAAGAAAACGGCATACCTGTATACAGACCATCTATTCCAGACAGTTAGGCGCTTTTCAAGAGTTGTATGTGGATTGGTCGATTGTGATATCTGCGTTTTTCTGCCTTACAGGCCGTTGATTTTGCCTTGCAGGCGGTGCACCAAAACGGCTGCAAGTGCAATTTTTAAAACGTCCGGGAGCAAAAACGGGAAAACATACACGCCAAGCGCCGCCAGCAGCCCGCTCGCTGTTTCGCCGCGCATGAAGCCTAAATACAGCCACAGCGTTCCAAATAAATAGCACACGATCAGCCCCAGCACCATCCGGAGTACTAAAAGAAGCGGATGGGGTTCGCTTCGCGTAACGCCGGCTCCCACGACCCACGCGGTAAACAAAAATCCAACCAAGTATCCGCCGGTGTTGCCCATAAGCACCCCAACGCCGCCGCGAAAGCCGGAGAACACCGGAATGCCGATGATCCCTAGCAGCAGATACACCGCTACCGCCATGACCCCCCGGCGCTTTCCCAAAAGCCCCGCCGCCATAAACACGCCAAACGTTTGCATGGTAAAAGGCACTGCTGCCGGTATGCTTAGCCATGCACATATCGCTATCAGCGCTACCGCCAGCGCAATATACAACATATCTCTTGTGTTTCCTATGCCCGTCCGCTTTTGTTCCATGTTCCTTCGCCCTTCGTTTTTTTGCAGTGTAGCAGTAATCTGTCGAAATGTCAACCTCGCGTGCGTCATAAATGGTTAACATTTAACCTTTGACAGAGAACCGCCAAAGGGCTATCATGAAAGAAAAGCAAGGCATGAAAGGTAGGCGTGATCGTATGGATAAAATTCGTCTTGGTCGCACGGAATTGATGGCAACCGCCTGTTCCTTTGGAGCGCTTCCCATCCAGCGTATTCCGGCAGCAGACGCGGCAAAGCTGCTGCGCCGCGCGTATGACAGCGGAATCAACTTTTTCGACACCGCCAACGCTTATTCCGACAGCGAGGAGAAAATAGGTCTTGGTCTTCATAATGTGCGGCAGAATATCATCCTCGCCACAAAAAGCGCCGCAACAGACAAAGCCACGGTCATGCAGCACATCGAGCTTAGCCTGAAGCGGATGCAAACGGATTACATCGACCTGTTCCAGTTCCATAACCCCGCTGTTTTGCCCGACCCCGCAAACGAAAACGGCGCTTATGCGGCGGCATTGGAAGCAAAAAAGAAGGGCATGATTCGCTTTATCGGCATTACCAACCATCGGTTGGCTCTCTCCCGGCAGGCTGTGGAAACCGGTTGGTACGATACGCTGCAATTTCCCTTTTCCTGCTTGGCATCTGCCGATGAGATCGCCCTTGCCGCATACGCGCATCAGCACGATATGGGCTTTATCGCTATGAAGGGTATGTCCGGCGGGCTCATTAAGGATGCCGCCCTGACCTTTACCTTTATGAAGCAGCATCCCTTTGTGGTACCCATTTGGGGCATGCAGCGGGAAAGTGAGCTGGAGCAGTTTTTATCCTTAGAGCAGAACCCGCCCGCTTACGACGCGGACATGCAGGCGCGCATCGAACAGGAAAAGGCGGCGCTTTCCGGCAATTTCTGCCGCTCCTGCGGCTATTGCCTGCCCTGCCCCGCCCATATCGATATTCCCAACGCCGCCCGCATGATGTTCCTTTTGCGCCGCTCCCCTTCCGCCCAATGGCTGCAGGGTAAGCCCTACGAAAGCATGATGAATATCAACAACTGCATCCATTGCGACCATTGTAAAAACCACTGCCCCTACGGGTTGGACACCCCCGCATTGTTACAGGAGAACTTGAAGGACTATATCGCTTTCAAAAAGGAATTTGAAGAGAATAAATAATGGGGCGCTGCCCCATACCCCGCTGGGGATACATCCCCAGACCCCTTTTACCGCCGAATGCATTCGGCGGGAAGGTTAAAGTATTTGTAGGGGCGGATGACCACCTCCGCCCAAAATATTAAAGAGGATTCGAATAACGCTTTTGAAGTGTTTTGTTCTCTCCAACCGATCGGCTTACGGCTTACAGTAAGCCGATCTTCTATTTTGCAGGATTCACTATTCTGCCGGTTGTTTCGCCTTTTTTCGCTCCGGAAGCTGTGCCAATATCACCGCGCCAAACACCAGCGCACAGCCAATTCCTTCCCGGAACGTAAGCTTCTCCCCCAAAATTGCCCAACCGGACAATACCGCAAATACAGACTCCATGGCAAAAAGCAGCGTTGCCACCACCGGGTGGATATTTTTTTGCGCCACCACCTGCAGCGTATACGCCACCCCGCAGGACAATGCGCCCGTGTATAAAATAGACAGCCACGCATTACCAATGGCAGCAATGTTCGGCGTTTCAAACAGGCACATCATTACGGCGTTGATGATGCTGCAAACCAAAAATTGCAGGGAGGAAAACCGCAGGCTGTCCACATGCAAGGCATACCGGTCAATAAACAGGATGTGAAAAGAGAAAAACAATGCGCAGATCATCATGCAAACGTCTCCCGGATTAACGGTAAGCCCGCCGGGGGTCATGCATAATAAATACGCCCCAATAAGCGCTACCGCCACCGCCAGCCATACCACATGACGCACACGCTTGCCTAAAAACAGCCCCAGCACGGGAACCAGCACCACATACAGGGTGGTCAAAAACCCCGCCTTGCCCACGGTGGTGTACAGCATGCCGATTTGCTGCATGCCGCTTGCTATCGACAGAATCACCCCGCAAAGCACGCCCGCCTTTACCAGCGCTTTTCTTTCACCGGGTTCGGCGGTGCCAAACAGCGTAAAGCGCTTGCCCTCTGCCCTGTCTCGAAAATAGATCACCGGAAGCAATACCACGCATCCCAGCAAAAAACGTACCGTGCCAAAAGTGAACGGCCCCACATGCTCCATACCGGTGCTTTGCGCCACAAAGGCCGTTCCCCAAATAAATGTTGCCAGCAAAAGCAGCAGATTGCTTTTCATTGCCGCCTTGTTTGTCATAATGCCACCTCGCAAATCGAACATTTGCTTATTGTACACGAATCGCCCGGTTTTCACCATAGAAAAACACATTTTCTTTCGTATATCGAATGTTTATAAAATAACGCTTGATAATGTTCGTAATATTATGTATGATTATTGCATCAAAGTGCGTTTTCGAACGGTAATACGGGATTTTTTTGGGGGGATGGATATGAAAGCAGTTGCCATCGTTATGGGCAGTAAAAGCGATCTTCCGGTGGTGGAGCCTGCGATCGAGCGGCTCAAAAGCCTTGGGATTCCCTGCTGTGTGCGGGTGCTTTCCGCGCACCGCACGCCGGAGGAGGCTGCCAACTTTGCAAAAACGGCGGCTGATCGCGGTATTGGGGTGATCTGCTGTGCGGCGGGCAAGGCGGCACACTTGGCGGGCAGCATGGCGGCGCAAACGGTGCTGCCGGTTATCGGCATCCCCGTCAAGGCCTCCGCTTTAGAGGGTATGGACGCGCTATTATCTACTGTGCAAATGCCCGCAGGCATTCCCGTAGCCACCGTTGCCATCAACGGCGCAGACAACGCTGCGATCTTAGCGGCGCAAATTTTAGCAGTTGCCGACCCTGCCTTAACGGAGAAGCTTCTGCTGCTTCGTAACAGTATGGCGCAGGCCGTGCTTGCGCAGGATGCACAGATGCAAGAAACGTATCCATTGGGCTAGGGTGTACCCCTGCCCATTATTATTTTTAAGGAGCAAATCACTATGGAAAAAAGGGAGCAGTTATACGAAGGTAAAGCAAAAAAAGTGTTCGCCACCGGCGACCCCGCCCTTTGCATCGTATCCTATAAGGACGATGCCACCGCCTTTAACGGCGAGAAGCGCGGTACCATCGCAGGTAAGGGCGTTATCAACAACCGCATGACCAATCAGCTTATGCAAATGCTGGAGAAGGAGGGCATTCCCACCCACTTTGTACAGGAGTTATCCGATACGGACACGCTGGTAAAGCGGGTGATGATCGTACCGCTGGAGGTGATCGTTCGAAACGTGGCGGCAGGGTCGCTTGCAAAGCGCCTTGGCCTTGCAGAGGGCACGGTGCTGCCAACAACCGTGCTGGAATTCTCTTATAAAAACGACGCGCTTGGCGACCCCATGGTAAACGACTATCACATTGCCGCTATGGGGCTTGCCACTAAAAAGGAGCTTGCAGCCATCACGCAGTACGCCCTTCGCATCAACGAAATACTGATCGCCTACTTTGCGGCGGTGAATGTGCGGTTGATCGACTTCAAGCTGGAATTCGGTAAAACACCGGACGGCACCATCGTGCTGGCAGACGAAATTTCTCCGGATACCTGCCGCCTGTGGGACGCAGACACCAACGAAAAGCTGGATAAAGACCGTTTTCGGCGGGACTTGGGCGGCGTGGAAGAAGCGTATCAGGAGATACAGCGGCGCTTAACGGGGGTTTAACCATGTTATTCGATGAAGTGCATGAGGAATGCGGCATTTTCGGCGTGTACAGCCCGGAGGAAACGGACGTAGCGCAGCTTTGCTATTACGCGCTGTACGCCTTGCAGCACCGTGGGCAGGAGGGCTGCGGCATCGCCGTGAACCGCCGGGGCTGTATCCTTTCCCACCGGGATCTGGGGCTGGTAAACGAGGTATTCACCGAGGACGCGCTTTCAAAGCTGGGCACGGGCACCATGGCCATGGGGCATGTGCGCTACGGCACCACGGGAAACGATTCCAGACTCAACGTGCAGCCCTTGGTCATCAACCACAGAAAAGGCCGCATGGCGCTGGCGCATAACGGAAACCTCACGAACGACGCCGAGCTTCGCGAGGAGCTGGAGCTTCTTGGCTCTATTTTCCACACCACCAGCGATTCCGAGGTGATCGCCCATATCATCACCCGGGAACGGCTGGAAGCCGCCAGCATTGAGGAGGCCGTTTCTAAGGCCATGTATCGCCTAGACGGGGCATACTCGCTTGTTATCATGTCCCCCACGAAGTTAATTGCCGCGCGCGACCCGCACGGTTTTCACCCCTTATGCATCGGCACGTTAAACGGCGGGTTTGTGTTTGCCTCGGAAACCTGCGCGCTGGACGCTGTGGGCGCAACGTTCTTGCGGGACGTGGAGCCCGGCGAGATCGTTGTGGCGGACGGCTCCGGCCTTCGGAGCCTGCGGGAGCATTGCAGCACGGTGCCGCCGTCCTTATGCGTGTTTGAATTTATCTATTTTGCCCGCCCGGACAGCGTGATCGAGGGCGCTTCCGTACACATCGCCCGGCAACGGGCGGGGGCGTTTATCGCGCTGGAGCATCCCGTACAGGCGGATGTGGTTATCGGCGTGCCCGATTCCGGCTTGGACGCCGCCGTGGGCTACGCCCAGCAAAGCGGCATTCCTTACGGCATCGGCTTTATCAAAAATAAATACATCGGCCGCACGTTCATCCAGCCCACCCAATCCGACCGGGAAAACAAGGTGCGCATCAAGCTGAACCCCATCGCCTCCACGGTGAAGGGCAAGCGTGTGGTGCTTATCGACGATTCCATCGTGCGCGGCACCACCTGTGCGCGCATCGTACAACTGCTGCGAGACGCGGGCGCTACCGAGGTGCATATGCGCTCCACCGCGCCCAAGTTTTTATACCCCTGCTATTTCGGCACGGATATCGACTCGCAGGATAAGCTGTTTGCTTATCTACACGACGATGCGGAAATGTGCAGGCTTTTAAACGTGGATTCTCTGGGCTTTTTGAGCCCGGAAAACGTAACAAAGCTGGCAGACTGCGGCAATCTAGGCTTTTGCGATGCCTGCTTTACGGGGCGTTACCCCTGTGCACCGCCCAAAACGCCCGGCAAATGCCGCTACGATAACGAATTGACGGAGGACGGCAGCCATGCAGAGTAACAGCGATAGCTACAAGGCGGCGGGGGTAGACATCACCGCAGGCTACAAGGCGGTGCAGCTGATGCAAAGCCACATTGCCCGCACCAAAACGCCGGGGGTGCTTTCTCCCATCGGCGGCTTTGGCGGGCTGTTTATGCCCGATATTGCCGGCATGGAAAAGCCTGTGCTGGTATCCGGCACGGACGGCGTTGGCACCAAGCTGAAGCTGGCCTTTTTATTGGATAAGCACGATACCATTGGCATCGACTGCGTTGCCATGTGTGTAAACGACATCATTTGCTGCGGTGCAAAGCCGCTGTTCTTTTTAGACTATCTGGCGCTTTCTAAAAATGTGCCGGAGCAGGTCGCCAAAATCGTCTCCGGCGTGGCGCAGGGCTGCGTGCAAAGCGGCGCGGCACTGATCGGCGGGGAAACGGCGGAAATGCCCGGCTTTTACCAAGAGGGCGAGTATGATATCGCCGGTTTTGCGGTTGGGATGGTGGATCAAAAACGAGCAGTTGGCCCCCATCTGGTACAAGAGGGCGATGTTCTCATCGCCCTCCCCTCCTCCGGGGCACACTCCAACGGGTATTCGCTTATCCGCAAGGTGTTCGGCATTGAAAACGATGCTGCTGTACTTTCGGAAAAGCCCGAGGAGCTAAACTGCACGCTGGGCGAAGCGCTCATAACCCCCACAAAAATCTATGTAAAAGCCATGCTGCCGCTTGTGGAGGCGGGGATACTGCACGCTGCCGCGCATATCACCGGCGGCGGCTTTTACGAAAACATTCCCCGCGCACTTCCCGCAGGACTGACCGCTAAGATAGAAAAACGCGCCGTGCAGACTCCGGCCTTGTTCCACCTGATCGCCAAGCGGGGCGGTATTCCGGAGCGGGATATGTACAACACCTTCAACATGGGCGTTGGCATGTGCCTGTGCGTTGCAAAAGCGCGCGCTACGGAAGCGCTTACGCTTTTACAGGCTGCCGGTGAGGCCGCCTATATCATGGGCAGCGTAGAACGGAAAGAGGGCGGCGTAACGCTATGCTAAAGGCAAGGATTGCGGTGTTCGTGTCCGGCGGCGGCACAAATTTACAGGCGCTTTTTAACGCCGAGGATGCAGGCGCGCTTACAAGCGGCGGCATCGTACTGGTACTGTCTGACCACGCGG
The DNA here is from genome assembly GCA_964476505.1 of uncultured Oscillospiraceae bacterium. Lineage (GTDB taxonomy): Bacteria > Bacillota > Clostridia > Christensenellales > CAG-138 > CAYZAW01. The sequence continues at coordinate 13,495 of CAYZAW010000022.1, forward strand.
AGGCGTTCGCGCTGGAACGGGCGGCGCGGCGCGGCGTTCCTACCGCCGTGGAAGAGCGCCGGGCGTATGCTTCCGATGAAAGCTGGGAAACTGCCGTATTGACTACACTTCGCACCCACAACATCGATTGCATCATACTGGCGGGTTTTTTGCGCATCCTCTCCCCCGCGTTTGTGCGGGCGTACCCCAACCGCATCGTCAACGTGCACCCGTCGCTTATTCCCGCCTTTTGCGGCAAGGGTTATTACGGCCTGCGCGTACACGAAGCGGCGCTTCGCCGCGGGGTGAAGCTTACCGGCGCAACGGTGCATCTGGTAAACGAGGTACCTGACGGCGGTCCCATCCTTTTGCAAAAGGCGGTGGCGGTGCAGCCGGGCGATACGCCCGAAGCCTTGCAGCGGCGGGTGATGGAGGAAGCGGAGTGGCAGTTGTTGCCGGAGGCGGCGGAGCTGCTGTCCAAGGAGATCGTAAAACAAAAGGCGTAGCCTTTTAAAAGATTTTTTCAGTTTCAAGGAGGTTCCTATGCGGGTACTGGTCATCGGCGGCGGCGGCCGCGAGCATGCGCTCATCAAGGCGCTCAAAAAAAGCAGAGAGATCACGGCACTTTACGCCCTTCCCGGGAACGGCGGTATCGCGGCGGAGGCCGTTTGCGTTGGCATTCCCGTGACCGACACGGATGCCGTCATTGCCTATATCAAAGCGGAGCAGATCGGCTTCGTAGTGGTCGCTCCGGACGATCCGCTGGCAGCCGGCATGGTGAATGCGCTGCACGCGGCAGGCATCCCCTGCTTTGGCCCGGAAAAGGCGGCGGCTGCCATAGAGAGCAGCAAGGTGTTTGCCAAGGAGCTGATGCAAAAATACAACATCCCCACAGCCAAGTATCAGGTGTTCTGCTTTTCTAAGGACGCGCTAAGCTATGTGGAGCAGTGCGACTACCCCGTGGTCATCAAGGCGGACGGGCTGGCGCTTGGCAAGGGCGTAGTGATCGCCTCCACACAGGAGGAGGCAAAGGCTGCCATCAACGAGATCATGGTGGAACGCAAATTTGGGGAAAGCGGCAGCCGAATCGTCATTGAAGAATGCCTAACAGGGCCGGAGGTGTCTGTATTGACCTTTACGGACGGGCATTGCATCAAGCCCATGGTTTCCTCCATGGATCACAAACGGGCACAGGACAACGACCTTGGCCCCAACACCGGCGGCATGGGCACGGTTGCGCCTAATCCGTATTACACAAAAGATATAGCAGCCCGTTGCATGGAGGAGATATTTTTGCCCACTATGCGCGCCATGAACGCTGAGGGCGCTCCCTTCAAGGGCTGCCTGTATTTTGGACTGATGCTGACCAAAGACGGCCCCAAGGTGATCGAATACAACTGCCGCTTTGGCGACCCGGAAACGCAGGTGGTGCTGCCGCTGCTTGAAAGCGACCTGTTTAGAGTGATGCGCGCCGTGGAGGAAGAACGGCTTTCAGACGTGGAGGTCGTTAACAAGCCGGGCGCTGCCTGCTGCGTGATCGTGGCCTCCGCGGGCTATCCAAAGGCATACGAAAAAGGGAAACCCATCACCCTGCCAAGCACGGATGAAGAAGACGGCATGTATCTGTATCACGCGGGCACCGCTCTTAATAACGGGCAGCTCGTGACCGCAGGCGGGCGCGTGCTTGGTGCGGCTGCCGTGGCGGAAGCTCTGCCGGAGGCTATCAGCCGTGCGTATGCGCTTGCCGAGCAGGTACAGTTTGAGGGCGCGTATTACCGAAAGGACATCGGCCGCCGTGCGTTGGCGGCTGCAACGGAGGAATGAGCATGGTTTACCGGATATTTGTGGAGCGCAAGCCCGGCTTCCAAATGCAGGCCGAAGCGCTGCAAAACGATTTAAACTCCTTTTTAAACATCAAGGGACTGACCGCTATTCGCGTGTTTTACCGCTACGATGTGGAGGGCATACAGGAAAGCCTGTTCCGGCAGGCGGTAACAGCTGTGTTCTCCGAGCCGCAAACAGACGATACCTATGCTTCGCTTCCCAAAGAAGCAATGGCGGCAGATGTTGTGTTTGCCGTGGAATACCTGCCCGGTCAGTTCGACCAGCGGGCAGATTCCGCCGCGCAATGCATCCAACTGTTATCCGGCGGCGAACGCCCAACGGTGCGCACCGCCACGGTATACGCCCTGTACGGCACGCTAACAAACGCAGAGGCGGATGCCGTAAAGCGCTACATCATCAACCCGGTAGAAAGCCGGGAGGCCGCGCTTGCTCTTCCCAATACGTTGCAGTATCAGGCGGAAACGCCAAAGAGCGTGCCGGTACTATCTGGTTTTCGAGCGCTTACAGAGCGCGATATCCCCGCCTTTTTGTTGGAGTACCGCCTCGCCATGGATGCGGACGACCTGCTGTTTTGCCAGAAATACTTTATAGAAGAAGGACGCGACCCCACGGAAACGGAGCTTCGGGTGATCGACACCTATTGGAGCGATCACTGTCGCCACACAACCTTCTCCACGGAGTTAACGGATATAACGTTCGACATGCCGGAGGCAGAGGCGGCTTATGCGGATTACTTAAACAAGCGGGCGGAGCTTGGGCGCACCGGCCCGGTCACGCTGATGGATATGGCAACCTTCGGGGCGCGTTACTGCAAGGCAAAGGGGCTTTTGCCCCGCTTGGACGAATCCGAGGAGATCAATGCCTGCACCGTATCCGTGGACGTGGACGTGAACGGAGCAAACGAGGAATGGCTGCTGCTCTTTAAAAACGAGACCCATAACCACCCCACGGAGATCGAGCCCTTTGGCGGCGCTGCCACCTGCATCGGCGGTGCCATCCGCGACCCGCTTTCCGGGCGAGGATATGTGTACCAAGCCATGCGCGTTACCGGCTGCGGCGATCCGCTGACCCCCGTGGAGAATACGCTGCCCGGTAAGCTGCCCCAGCGGAAGCTTTCTGTGACTGCCGCTATGGGCAACAGCTCCTACGGCAACCAGATAGGCCTTGCGACCGGCTTGGTGGACGAGCTGTATCACCCCGGTTACATGGCAAAGCATATGGAAATAGGCGCGGTCATAGGCGCAGCGCCCCGTAAAAACGTGCGGCGGGAGCGTCCCGCCCCAAACGACGTGGTGCTGCTCTTGGGCGGGCGTACCGGGCGTGACGGCTGCGGCGGCGCAACGGGCTCTTCCAAATCGCACAATGTCGATTCCCTCGCCCTTTGCGGGGCGGAGGTGCAAAAGGGCAACGCGCCGGAGGAACGCAAGCTCCAACGGCTGTTTCGCGATCCCGCGGCGGCAAGGATGATCAAGCGCTGCAACGACTTTGGCGCAGGCGGCGTGTGCGTTGCCATTGGCGAGCTGGCGGACGGGCTTTCCATCGATCTTTCCGCTGTTCCCACCAAATACGAGGGCTTGGGCGGCACGGTGCTTGCCATCAGCGAATCGCAAGAGCGCATGGCGGTGGTGGTAGACCCGAAAGACGAGGCTGCCTTTTGCCGCCTCGCAGCGGAGGAAAATTTAGAGGCGACCCCCGTTGCCGTGGTGACCGAAGCGCCCCGCTTGACCATGCATTGGCAAAATCAAAGTATCGTTGACCTTTCCCGCGGGTTCTTAGACTCCCACGGCGCAAAAAAGCAGGCGGCAGCGCACGTTGCAGCGCCCAAGCCTGCGCCGGCATCCGTTGCTGTTGGCAATACCGTACAGGAGCGCATGCATGCACTGGTGAGCCACTTATCCGTTTGCAGCAGGCAGGGTCTTTCTGAGCGCTTTGACTCCACCATTGGGCGCAGCAGCCTGTTGATGCCCTTTGGCGGGCGGCGGCAAAAAACGCCCATACAGGCAATGGCGGCAAAGCTGCCCGTTGTTTCGGGCGATACTTCCACCTGCTCTGTCATGAGCTACGGCTTTGACCCGTGTCTTTGCGAAGCCGACCCCTATACCGGCGCATACGCGGCGGTGCGGGAAGCGCTTTGCAAGCTGATCGCCACGGGCGGCAGCAGGCGCGCAAGCTATTTTACCTTTCAGGAGTACTTCCCCCGGTTGGGGCAGAAAAAGGAACGCTGGGGGCAGCCGGTGGCAGCGCTTTTAGGGGCGCTCTCGGCACAACTGGATTACGGCGTTGCCGCCATCGGCGGTAAGGACTCCATGAGCGGTAGCTTTGAAAGCTTGGACGTTCCCCCAACGCTTACCGCCTTTGCCGTTTGCACCTGCCACGAAAGCCGGATCACTTCGCCGGAATTCAAAAAGGTCGGCTCACGCGTGGTACTGCTTGCCCCCGGCGCAAACGCAAAAGCGCAATGCGAGCTGTTTGACGGGGTGGAACAGTTGATCACAGAGGGTGCGGTGCTTGCGGCATACGCGCCAAGCTTTGGCGGTATCGCCGAGGGCTTGTTTAAAATGTGCCTTGGAAACGGCCTTGGGTTTAAAGCCTGCGGGGAGATTCCCCCAGAAAAGTGGTTTACGCCGTGCCGCGGAGGCTTTATACTGGAGCTTGCAGAAGGCGTGGTGATACCTACGGGCGCGGTGCTTCTAGGGCATACCGAAAGCGCCTTTACGCTTACGCTTTCGGGCGCGGCGATGTCGCTTGCCGCCTTGGAGCAGGCCTATGAGAAAACGCTTTCTGGCGTGTATCCCCTGCAAAAGAACGTGTCCGCCGATGTGCCTGTGGCGTATGCATATGAAGCCAAACGCCGCGTAACACCGCAGGTGCATGTATCGCACCCGCGGGTGCTGATCCCTGTATTTCCCGGTACCAATTGCGAATATGACTCTGCCCGGGCTATGGAGGAGTGCGGCGCTGTGCCTACGGTATTTGTACTGCAAAACGGAACGCCCGCCGCTGTGGAATACTCCGTACAGGCATTTTCCGAGAAGCTCAAAAACAGCCAGATGTTGTTCTTGCCCGGCGGGTTTTCCGCTGGGGACGAGCCGGACGGTTCCGGCAAGTTCATTACCGCCTTCCTCAAAAGCCCCCGTATCCGGGAAGAGATCGCGGCGCTGCTGGACAAACGGGACGGCTTGATACTTGGCATTTGCAACGGGTTTCAGGCGCTTGTAAAGCTGGGGCTTTTGCCGGACGGGTACATCCGAAATATGGACGAAGCCTCCGCAACGCTTACCTACAACGCCATCGGCAGGCATGTGTCCAGGCTTGTTCGGATGCGTGTGGCCTCCAACAAGTCTCCCTGGCTGATGTATGCCAACGTAGGGGATATCCACACAGCCCCCGTATCCCACGGCGAAGGCCGCTTCGTTTGCAGCCCGGCAATATTGCAGCGGCTGGCAGATAACGGGCAGATCGCCACGCAGTATGTAGACGAAGCCGGGCAGCCTACCATGAACGGCGCATACAATCCCAACGGCTCCTTGGAGGCCATTGAGGGCATTACCTCTCCCGACGGGCGTATTTTAGGCAAAATGGCGCACAGTGAGCGCATCACCGACGTGCTGTATAGAAATGTCCCGGGAAATAACAGCTGGAGCCTGCTGCAAGGCGGCGTAGACTATTTTAGGAGATAACGATATGTCAGCTACCATCATCAACGGAAAAGCCATCGCAGCAGAGCTGTGCGAGGCGTTAAAGGCGGAGGTCGCCGATCTTTCCCGGCAGGGAATCGTGCCGGGGCTTCGCGTAATACTGGTGGGGGAAAACCCCGCCTCCGTGCTGTACGTTTCCAACAAGGAAAAACGCGCGGCGTCCCTTGGCATAAACAGTCAAGTGCTGCGCCTGCCGGAAACGGTCACAGAAGCGGAGCTGTTGGCGCTCATCGATACGCTCAACGCCGACCCTGCCGTGCACGGTATTTTGGTGCAGCTGCCGCTTCCCGCGCACATTTGCCCGGAAAAGGTGACCGGCGCCATCCGCCCGGAAAAGGACGTGGACGGCCTGCATCCCATCAACGCGGGCAACCTATTGATCGGCAGGCCCTGCCTTGCCCCCTGCACGCCCCAAGGCATTATGCACCTGATCAAATCCACCGGCATATCCATTGCGGGAAAGCACGCGGTGGTCATCGGCAGGAGCATGCTGGTGGGTAAGCCCGTGTCGCTTTTGCTGTTGCAGCAAAACGCCACCGTCACGCTTTGCCACTCCAAAACCGCCGATCTTCCCGCCATTACCCGGCAGGCAGACATCCTGATCGCCGCCGTAGGAAAGGCCAACCTTGTTACGGCGGATATGATAAAGCCCGGCGCGGTGGTGATAGACGTTGGCACCAACAAAACGGAAACCGGCTCCTGCGGAGACGTTTGCTTTGAGGAGGCAAAAGAGGCGGCGGGCTATATTACACCCGTGCCCGGCGGCGTTGGCCCTATGACAATCGCCATGCTGATGCAAAACACCGTAAATGCCGCAAAGCTAGTTCGCTGATAACAAAAAAGACGGCTCGTCCGTCTTTTTCTTTGCTTGAAAGCGGCTTGCGTTCGTTGTATCATAGTACCATATTTAATTTTGGAGCGTGCCAAATGGAGAACTACCGTATCATCACCGATGCCACCTGCGACCTTCCTGCGAAGCTTGTGGAAGAGCTGGAGCTTACCGTAATTCCCATGGAATGTCATTTTGGCGAGGAAACGTTTTTGTTTGAGCCCGGCGAAAAGGAGATCACCTCCGCCCGGTGCTACGAGCGCCTGCGCGCGGGCGAAATTGCCACCACCACGCAGATCAACCTATTTACATACGCCACTGCCTTTGAACCCATTTTAAAGAGCGGGCAGGATATCATTTATATCGCCTTTTCCTCTGCGCTTACCGGCTCCCAGCAAAGCGCAAAGAACGCCGCGCTGGAGCTTTTGGTAAAATACCCCGAGCGCCGCGTAACGGTGATCGACAGCCGCTGCGAATCCCTTGGCGAAGGGCTGTTTGTTTACACCGCCCTGCAAAAGCAGAAGGAGGGCTTGGGCTTTGACGACATGGTAACATGGCTGGAGGAGAACAAGCTGCATTTTATACACTGGTTCACCGTGGACGATCTGGACTTTCTGCGCCGGGGCGGGCGCGTATCCCGCGCCGCCGCTGCCTTTGGTTCTATGCTGCGAATCAAGCCTGTGCTGTTTTCCGACGATAACGGTGCGCTCATCCCGCTAGATAAGGTGCAGGGCAGGCGCAACGCCTTAAAGGGCTTGGTCAATCACATGGCAGAAACCGTAGTGCCGGACAAGAACGATGTGATATTTATCGGCCACGGGGATTGCTTAGAGGATGCGGAATATGTAAAATCCCTGGTGGAGCAGCGCTTTGGCTATACCAAGTTCGTTATCAATTACATTGGCCCCATCATCGGTGCACACAGCGGGCCGGGCACCGTTGCGTTATTCTATTACGGCTCTCACCGTTAAACGGAAAGGAACAACATGAAGCAATCGTTTATTCCCGCGGGCTACCGCTCCGCACTGAACCTGTACGAAACCCAAACCGCCATCGGCCTCATCAAGCAGAGCTTTCAGGAGACCCTTGGAGACGCGCTGAACCTCAAACGCGTATCCGCCCCCTTGTTCGTTGACCCGGCAACGGGATTGAACGACAATTTGAACGGCATTGAGCGGCCTGTTTCCTTCCAAGCCCCCGCAACCGGCGTGAACGCCGAGGTGGTGCATTCTCTTGCCAAGTGGAAGCGCATGGCGCTGCACCGCTACGATTTTCGCCCCGGCAAGGGCCTTTATGCAGACATGAACGCCATCCGTCGTGACGAAACGCTGGATAACCTGCATTCCATTTATGTAGACCAGTGGGATTGGGAAAAGGTCATTACCCCGGAAACCCGCAATGTTGCGTATTTGAAGGAAACGGTTACCGCCATCGTGACCTGCATCTGCCACACCTTGGATACGGTGCGGGCAAAGTTCCACAGTTTAGATACCCAGCTTTGCCGGGAGGTTTCCTTTGTGACCACGCAGGAGCTGGAGGATCTTTGGCCGGATAAAACGCCCTCCGAGCGGGAGCTGCTGTATGTGCGGGAGCATAACACTGCCTTCCTGATGCAGATAGGCGGCAACCTAAAAAGCGGCAAGCCCCATGACGGACGTGCTCCCGACTATGACGATTGGGCATTGAACGGGGATATCCTGTTTTACAATCCGCTGTTGGACTGCGCTTTTGAAATTTCCTCCATGGGCATCCGTGTAGATCCCGAGTCGCTGGATCGCCAGTTGACCCTTTCCGGCTGTAACGACCGTCGGGAGTTGACCTTCCATAAAATGCTGTTAAACGGCGAGCTGCCCCTCACCATGGGCGGCGGTATCGGTCAAAGCCGGTTATGCATGCTGCTCTTGGGCAAAGCGCACATCGGCGAGGTGCAATGCTCCATTTGGGATGACTTGACGCAGCGCGTGTGCGAAGACGCAGGCGTGATACTGCTATAATAATACTTGGGGCGCTGCCCCAAACCCCGGCAGGGGATGCATCCCCTGCACCCCGCAAACGCCGAAAATATTCGGCGAGGAGGGAACGATAAAATAGGGGGCAATGACCACATTGACTCAGAATGCTCTTATACAAAACGGCGGCTACCAGCCGCCGTTTTGATTTTTATTGCTTTTCTCTGGATTCGATCAAAAGCAGCAAGCCCTCCGTATGCTCGATCAATACCGCCTCGTCCACAAACTCGTTGCTGACCCCCAGCGGGAACGTATTGGTAAGCGTTGCTCCCACCAGCGGATACTTTACCCCACTGATGGTCACCCCGGAGCAGTGGGACGTATAAGAAAACAGCGACAGCTTCCACCCGGGCCTTCGGGAGGAGGTATGCATGCCGGGGCCAAGAATGCTGGCCTCGTTGTTGCCGTCCGCCAGCACGGCCTCCACGCCGCAGCTTTGGGCAAAGGCCAGCGTTTGCAGGTTCGCCACCGTGTGATCCAGCCTGCCGCCCATGCCGCCCAATATCAAAAACTCCCGGCAGCCGTTCACCATGCCGTATTTTAGGCACAGCATAGTATCCGTATCGTCCTTTTCACGGGATACGCGAAGAATCGTATCGCACACAACGTCTTCTTCCTTGCAGGAATCAAAATCCCCCAGCACCATATCCGGCTTTAAACCCAGCCGTACCGCAATGGGATATCCTCCGTCCGCGCAAATGATGCAATCCCCCGTACGCTTGCTGTACAGCTCCTCCAAGGAGCCGTCGAATAACGCCGTTACGATCACACAACGCTGCATAGCCGTTTCCCCCTTCGCTCTTGCCCTTTTTATGGAATCATTATATCATGGTATTGCCGCGTTCGGCTACGGTTTTCCGTTTGCCCCTGCGGACACGTTTATGGATGAATAGTAGTATTGTAAGCCAAATTAACCGTGTTGAAGCAAAAGGAGCGTTCGTTATGCAAGCATTTTCCTTCTATACCCCTACCAAAGTGTTGTTCGGCCGCGATACCGAGCAGGAGGTTGGCAGCCTGTTACAGCAGGAGGGCGCGACCCGCGTTCTTATCCACTACGGCGGCGGCAGCGTGGTCAAAAGCGGGCTTTTGAGTAAGGTAACGGATATCCTTTCCAAGGCCGGTATTTCCTATGTAACGCTGGGCGGCGCTGTACCCAACCCGCTATTGGGGCTAGTACGCGAGGGCGTGGAGCTGTGCAAAAAAGAGCAGGTGGATTTCATTCTGGGCATTGGCGGCGGCAGCGCCATCGACTCCGCCAAGGCCATTGCGCTGGGCTACTATAACGCGTGCGACTCGTGGGATATCTTTACCGGAAAAATCGCCCCCAAGGGTGCAACGCCCTTAGGCTGCATCATCACCCTTGCCGCCACCGGCACGGAAATGAGCGATTCCTCCGTCATCACCAATGAAGACGGCATGCAAAAACGCGGCTTTAGCTGTGAATACAACCGCCCGCGCTTTTCCATTATGAACCCCGCCCTTACCATGACCCTGCCGGATTATCAAACCGCCAGCGGTTGTGTGGATATTTTGATGCATACCATGGAGCGGTATTTCAGCCCTGTTCCCACCATGGAGATCACGGACGGCATCGCGGAAGCCCTGCTTCGCACCGTTATCCGTTTTGCCAAGGTATTGAAAAACGACCCTCAAAATTACGAGGCAAGAGCGGAGATCATGTGGGCAGGCAGCCTGTCACACAACGGGCTTACCGGCTGCGGCGGCGTTGGAGACTGGGCCTCGCACCAAATCGAGCATGAGCTTGGCGGCATGTACAACGTGGCGCACGGCGCTGGGCTGGCTGCCGTTTGGGGCAGCTGGGCCAGATATGTTTACCGGGAGCAGCCCGCACGCTTTGCCCGCTTTGCTACGCAGGTGCTGGGTGTTACCCATACCGGGGACGATGCCGAAACAGCGCTTTTAGGCATTGCGGCTATGGAAGAATTCTTCCGCAGCATCAACATGCCCACCAGCCTCCGGGAACTGGGAATCACGCCCGGCGAGGAGGAGATCAAGCTTTTGGCCTATAAGTGCAGCTTCCAAAACACCCGCACCATCGGCGGCTTTAAAAAGCTTTCCGCGCCGGACATCGAAGCGATCTACCGCATGGCACTATAAGCGATCATCCAATAGAAAACGCAGGGGCGGATATTCTCATCCGCCCCTGTCTTTTTTATCGCTTTGATTTTACTGCTTTGTGGGAAAGCGCGCCTATCGGCTGCGTCTACCGTTTCCGGCAGTTTTTATCCGTTTATTCTGTATCGTTGTCCTCTTTATAGATGGCGTATTGATCCTTACCCATTTGCTTGGCATGGTACAAGGCGCGGTCTGCCCGCTCGAATACGTCTCGGAAGCTTTTATCCGTGGGTTCTATCCGCGTGATGCCGATGCTGATGGACACCGTTGTTTCCAAGCCCATCTTCTCCGGCAAAGCCCGAATCAGGGCAGAAACGCTTTCCACCTTTTGCGTTGCCAGCTCCATGCTGGGAATGGAGCAAAGGTATACGGCAAATTCGTCGCCGCCGATGCGCCCTACGATATCCGTTTTGCGGCAGGCCCGCCGCGCCAGCGCACCCACCTTGCGAAGCAGCCTATCGCCGCACAGATGCCCGTATGTATCGTTGATGCGCTTAAAATTATCGATATCAAAGGCCATGAACACCGCCTGCGATTCGCTGGGGTTTCCCGCCAGCTGCGCGGTGACCAGCTCTTCCACCGTAGCCCGGTTGAACAAGCCAGTTACCGAGTCGTACTCCGCCTTCATGCGAAGCGCATCCTCTCTGCGGCGGCGCGCCTCGGCATCTTCCTTCTCCTTTTGGATATCGTCTACCCTGCCCACCACTCTATAAACATTGCCCGTGTCATCCGCAACGCTTACAAACTGCGCCCGGCACCATGAATAGCCCGCGCCCAGATGGTTGGCGATATACTCCACCGTGCAGGAGGTTTTTACCACGCTGGCTTCCAGCAGCGCTTCTTCATACGCGCGGAAGCTGTCCGGGTGCACGATGCCGCTTTGCGGCAGCTCCTCCATGTAATGCTCTATCACATAATCCGTTAAGCCGGTTTCGGGCGTTTTTGCGGAATAGCTGAAAATATCCTTGATGGGATCATAGTCGAATATGATGGCATTGATGCTTTGCAGCAGAACATGGTAACGCTCCTCCTGCCAGTGCACGCTTCTCTGCCGCCGGATGGTATCCGTAACATCTGCCATCGTACAGTAGCAAACGGATCTGCCCAGCATATTCTCGACCACGGAGCCGGTAATTCTGATCCAAATATCAACGCCGTCTTTTCTGCGGCGGGAAATGATCCTCTCAAAGGACGTATCCTTGCCGGCTCGCTTGAGCCAGCGGTTCACCATGCCCGTGCCGGGTGCAAAATTACCGCCGCCGCGTTTTACGATCTCCCGATATTCCTCCAGCGAATATCCTAAAATATCGCAGGTCTGCTGGCTGGCAAATTGCAACTGCACGCCCTTGGTAAGAAACTCAAATATTGCTATGCCCACGGGCAGGTTGGCAATGATGTTGTTGAGCGTTTCCGTGGCTTCCTGTATTTTCTGCTTGGCATGCTCTTCCTTGGTAACATCCAGTATCACCGCCATCAGCCGGGGGTATTCCTTCCCCAGATACGGCAGCGCGGTGGTTTGGGAGTTGAGCCAAATCACCTGTCCGTCCTTACGGCGTACCCGGTACTTATACTGGAAGGAGGATTGCGTTCGTACCGCCTCCTGCGCCAGATTCATGATGTTTTTTGCATCCTCCGGGAATACGCCGATCATGGTGGTATCCTTCAAGGCCTCGTATTCCTGACGTGTATAGCCGATGATATTTAAATAGCCCTTGCTGATATACACCGCCTTTGCCACGTCCGTTACCTCGAACAGGCAAATGCCGGCGATCATATTGTCCATCATGGCCTGCAGCTGGGCGCTCTTGCTGGCAAATGCAATATCCGCCTGCTTTTTCTCGTCGATATTGGCGCAGGTAACGATCACGCGAATTAAGAATTCGTTGTCATCGTAAATAAACACCACGGAGAACCGGCACCAAACATATGCACCGTCCAAGCGCAGCAGGCGCATTTCTATCTCTCGCATAGCGCGGCTGAATTCTTTATTGCGTACAAACTCCCGAAGGGCGGGCACATCGTCCGGATGGATGGACGTTAACGACGCATCCGGCTCAAACACCGCAAAGGGGTCGCGGTTGCTGGCTTCGTAACCGTAAAACGCCTTGGAGCAGTAAAAGCTATGGGTGGTCATATCCCACTCCATAATGATAGCGCCCGCTTCCTCCACGTATTTATTGATCATACGCTCCCGGGCAAGCTCCGCGTTCTTTTTGCGCAAATTGTGTTCGTTGATCTTCTGGGTGGTGATGTCGTTCATGGCAAGGCAAATCAACGGCCGTTCCGGCGTTCCGCCAAGATACCTGATGTTGGTGCCCAACCATAACACGCCGCCGTCTCTGCGGTGGGCGCGAAACTCGATCACCTCTGCGCCCTGTTCCTCCACGGCACGTTTGCAGGCCGCCAAGAAGGGCGCTTTATCTACATCAAAAATACGGTTCATGGCATCGTGCCCAACCGCGTAAAAAGACTGCGGATCGTAGCCCAACAGGTCGTAATACCCATCGTTTACGCGGATGACCTCCAGCCTGTCGCCATCCAGCTCGTATATGCCCACGCCGCCTATCACGCTGTTGAACAGCCGGCTCATCAGCTGGTTGCCGTTAAAGAGCTGGTCAAAATCGCTCTCCTCGGCGGAAAGCTGCAGGGGTGCCGCAACCAGCTCTATCTGCTGCTTGCAGACCTGCTCGAATATGGGGATGGTCACCGGCTCCGAGAAGTAAAAGCCCTGCATCTGGTCGCAGCCGATGCTTCTAAGGTAGTCCACCTGCATGCCGGTCTCCACGCCCTCGGCGATCACCGGCACATGCAGCCATTTTGCCATGCGCACCACGGAGGTCAGGATATTGCCCGCCCGATTGGAGCTTTCAAAGCCCTTTAAAAAGCGCATGTCGATCTTCAGCGTATCCACGGGGATATCCTTGAGCATGTTTAGCGATGAGTAGCCGCTGCCAAAGTCGTCCATTAAGATTTCAAAGCCGTACACCTGCAGCTTTTGTATGGTGTGCAATAACTGCTCGGGGTTGTCCGTATACGCGCTTTCTGTGATTTCAAGCTTTAACAGCGACGGTTCCAGCGCATACCGCTCCACCAAACCGATGATATCATCGCACAACGCCGGATTATACAGGCTGCGGCGCGATACGTTTACGGAGATTGGCAAAAGCGACAGCTTGCGCCTGCGGCGATCCGCCAGATACTTACAGGTTTCTTCCCACACGAAGCGATCCATCCGCTCAATAAAGCCGTTTCGCTCAAACAGCGGGATGAACTGATCCGGCAGCACCACGCCCTCTCTTGGGTGCTCCCAGCGCACCAGCGCTTCCGCGCTGATGGCTTCCTTAAGGGTAAGGCTGTAGATAGGCTGTAAAAATATGGTGAACTGATTGGTTTCCAGCGCATCACGCATTTCCGCCAAAATCACCTGCTCCTCCAGAAGCAGGCTGCGGAGGCTGTCGTCATAGCGGGCATAGCGCTTTACATAATCGCCCTTGATGGTTTGCAGCGCCAGCGTTGCCCGGTCGCACATTTGATCCACCGGGATGGAGGGCTCCGTGATATCGTAAATGCCAAAGGCGATCATAATGGGATAGGTGAGGCCCTTTTGCCGGAAGTTATCCTGCATTTTACGGATGAAGCCTTCCACATCCAGAAGCGCCGTTGGCATACAAAACGCGAAATTATCCGCCTCCAAGCGGCCATAGGTGCCCACGCCGGGAAGCGTGCCGTGCAGCTGCGCCGCGATCTGCTTTAAAATGCCGTCTCCCGCGTCCGCGCCAAACAGATCGTTGATGACCTTAAAGCGCTCCACGTTCAAGCGCACCAGTGAGTATTGTATCTGCGGGTCTTTTTCTAAAAGCTCTCTGGTTGCACGAAAGAAATTGTCTTTGTTGTAAATGCCCGTAAGGCTGTCGAACTGAGCGCGGTATTCCAGCGCCTTTTCCATTTCCTTCTCGGTAGAAACGTCTACCAGTGTAACAAAATTCAAAAGCTCCCCGGAGTCGTACCGGGTTATGGGCCGGGAGCGCAGCATCAGCCAGCTGTATTCGCCGTCCGGATGGCGCAGGCGAAGCGTATGGGTAAAGGGAATGCCGTCCCGGGAGGAGCGGGTATTCAAATGACGCAGCTCTGCCACGTCTTCCTCATGGATCAGCTGCGTCACATCCTGCCGGTATACGTCCGAAGCGGCGTTATTCTCGTACCCGCACATATCGTAGAACATGTCGTTGGCATATAACAGCGCAATGGAATCCCCCACCGTGCGGAACACGCCCATTCCGTCCGGCAGGTAATTCAATATTGCAAGGGCTTCATCGCGTGAAGCGCTCTGCCCAAGTATTAATGCAAGCCAATGGTCGTCCACAAAATGCCTCCTGATAGAAATGCCCATTCTGACGCGTATACTGGTATTCTACTATATATGCGCAGTACATTTCAATGACTGTTTGCATTGTGAACGAAGAAACGCCTTTATTCGTACCGTAAAGCTTCTATTGGGTCTAATTTGGCAGCCTTGTTTGCCGGATAGTATCCGAAAAAGATGCCGATCGCCATGGAAAACCCTACCGCGATCACGATGGAGGAAAGCGTTGGGCCGGTGGGCGCTTCCAAAAGGGAGCTTCCCACATACCCCAGTATGCCGCCGAAAATGATTCCCAGCACACCGCCTATCAGGCAAACGATGGTACTTTCCACCACAAACTGCATGCGGATATCCCCGTTGGTGGCGCCCATGGCTTTGCGGGTGCCGATCTCCCGGGTACGCTCGGTCACGGAAACCAGCATGATGTTCATTACGCCGATACCGCCAACCAGAAGCGATATCCCCGCGATGACGGAAAGGGCGATGCTAACGGTATCCATCATGGAATTCATTTGATCCAGTATGCTTTCCATGCTCATTGCGCCCAGCATGAAATCCTGATTGGAATCGTAAAACCGGTTCAAAAACGTGGAAAGCTGGCTGGAAAACGCCATCGTGTCCGTGCTGGGGTTTGCCATAACGGTCACGTTCCAATACCCATCGTCCGCATCCACCATCTTTTTTGCGGTGGTAACGGGAATGTACATGCCGGTGCTGATGTCTTTATCGGAGGCCATGGAAAAGTTCATCATGTTCTGCTCGTATTTGTATACGCCGATGATCACGAAGCCCAGCTTCTCCTGATTGACCGATACCACCATCTCCTGCCCAAGCGCCGCCTGGATATCCCCGCCAAACATGTTGTTTACCAGCTTATCCGAAACCACGGCAACATTGCGGTTGCCGTCCATATCCCGCTGTTCAATGCTCCGCCCACGCAAAAGCTCTACGTTGTTGGCGGTTAAGTAATCCGTATTTACGCCGGAAATAGATACGTTTGCGTATTTTCGCCCGTCACGCACGCGTCCGTTGCCAACGCTTTCGCTAAGACTAATGCCCTGAATTTGGTCGCCAAAGCGTTCCCTAGCGGCATTGAGCATTTCGTCCGTAATCAGATCGTTCGCATCGGCATACACGTTTGTCATAACGCCGTCGGACACTGCAGTTTCTCTGGTTTGCACGAATACCATGATGTTGGTTGCGCCAAGGCTGCTCATGGAATCCGTAATGGTGCCGGATAAGCCCTCGCCCACGGTCAATATGGCAATAACGGAGCCAATGCCTATGATGATGCCCAGCATGGTCAACAACGCCCGCATTTTGTTGGCGCGAAGACCTTCCCACGCTATGCGGATATTTTCACCCAGCTTCATTGGCGCACCTCCCCGGAATCCAAATATCCGTCGTGCATGGTGAGGATGCGCCCGGTCTCCTCCGCAAGCTCCCGGTTATGGGTAATCAGCACAATGGTTTTGCCCTGCTCCTCGTTCAGGCGGTGGAACAAGTCCATCACCAGCCGCCCGGTTTTGCTGTCCAGCGCGCCGGTGGGTTCGTCTGCCAGTATGATGGCGGGGTTGTTTGCCATGGCGCGAGCAATGGCAACGCGCTGCTTTTGCCCGCCGGAAAGCTCGTTTGGCTGATGGTGCATACGGTCTGCCATTTCCACCATCTCCAACAGCTCTGCGGCGCGGCGGCTGCGTTCCCGCTGAGAAAGCCCCGCGTACATCATGGGCAGCTCCACGTTTTTCTGCGCGTTGGTACGGGGAATCAGGTTAAAGTTTTGAAATACGAAGCCGACCTTTTTATTGCGGATGGCGGAAAGCTCCGCGTCCTCCGCCTGCTCGATCACGGTACCGTCCAGCACATAGCTGCCGGAGGTGGCTCTATCAAGCGCGCCGATGATGTTCATCAGCGTAGATTTGCCGCTGCCGGACGCGCCTACGATGGAAACGAACTCCCCGCGCTCCACGGTGAGGTCGATTCCGTGCAGTATTTCCAGCTCGTTTGGCTCGCCGATGTAAAAGGACTTTACGATGTCCTGCATTTGTATGATCTGCTGCATGGCGTTAACCCATCATGAAGGACATGCCGCTATTTTGCGATGCGGCAAGCAGACTGGTTTCCGCCAGCGTGACCTCCGTATTCAAGAGGGATTCGTAAATGCCCGCGTCGGTAATGATCAGCGCGCCCTCCTCTAAGTCCGTTACCACAACGTTCAGGTCGCTTTCCACGCCCAGCGTTACTGCGCGCTCGTTGACCATGTATTTGCCCTCGCCGATATCCTGCAATACAAGAACGCAGGTCTGTCCGGCGGCGTTTTCATACACGGCGTCATAGGGAACGGTAAGCACATGCTCCTGCTGCTCCACGATGTAGTTGAGCCGCACGTTCATGCCGATGCGAAGCGGCGTGTTTTTAGACTTGACCGCCACCTCCGTCGCAAAGGTCACCTCGCCTGCGGTGTTGGTTGCACCCTGCGCCGTTTTAGCGGAGGTGGGTGCAATGGAGGCAACAACGCCCTCAAACACCTCGCTGCCCGTTGCGTCGGACTTGATGGTAACAGGCATGCCCACCTGCACCGTGCCAACGTCATATTCCTTTACGCTGGTTTTTACGATCAGGTTTTGCGTGTCCTCAATAACAAACAGCACGCCCGCGCCGCTTTGCCCAACACTTGCAAATACTGCCGTAACCGTTCCGGAGGCGGGCGCTTTGATGCGGGTATCCTCTAGGCTTTCCTGTAAATTGGCAAGCTCGAACACGGTAGCGTCGTTCTTGGCGCTGATCTCGGCGGTCTTGATAGCGTTTTTGCCGGTTTCCAACTGGTTCTCCAAGGAAGCGACAACAGCGTTATAGGAGGCTATGGAGTTCTCGTAATTGATACGCGCGGTCTCCACCGCCTGTGCGGCATCCGTTAAGCCGTTGCTACTGCTGTCGTAAGCGGCGTCCCGCTGGCGGCATGCGTCGCTGTATGCATCGCTGGCAGAGCTATATGCGGCTGCGGCTGTATCATAGGCTGCTTGCGCGGCATTCACTGCGGCTTGCAGTTCTAACGATTTCGTATCGACACTCTGGCCTTGTTGTACTGCATCATACACTGCCTTTTTTTGTTCGTATTCCGCGTATGCTGTGTCATAGGCACGCTGTGCAGCCTCATAATTCGCCTGTGTATCTGCGGTTGGGCCTGTCATATACGCAGTATATGCCGCTTCACGCTTTTTAAATAAATTATCGGTGCCATTCGGATCAACGATTCCCCAAGCCATATTCATCGCATCTTGCGCATCACTAGCACTAATGCTGGGGGTATACGCCGCATTTGCCGCTTTAGCGGCGTTCAGTGCCGCTTCCGCACTGTTTTTGTTCGTAGCAGCCGAATTCTTTGCAGCCTCCGCGTTTCGCACGGCAGCGTTCACGCTGACCAAGTTGGCGCTGCCGCCGTTTGTATTGTAATAATTCTGGTAGGCGCGCTGTGCATTCTGCCAGTTGATGTACGCGGTTTCCATGGCGCTTTCCGCGGAAATAAGGGTGCTGTTGGTGCCCGTGTCGATGGTATCCTTGGTGGCGCTGTAATTGTCCTTCGCCACCTTCACCTGCTGGGCGGCACCCTCGGCGGAAATGCCTGCGGTGATCTCCAGCTTTTTGATTTGATCCTCCAGCGCTTCGGCATCCAGCTCGCAGAGGATATCCCCCTCCTGCACAACGTCTCCCACCTCTACGTCAACGGACTTCACCTGATAGCTTTGGGTGGAATACACCGTATGGCTGTCGTCGCTTTCCACGGTACCGGTGGCGCTTACGGCGTTTTCGATGTCTCCGTAGCCAAGCGTTACGGTATCGGCAAAGGCCACCGTTTGCATCATCTGCTTCAATTGCGCCTGCCCGATGGCATTTAAAATAACAAACAGCAAAACAATCGCCGCGATTACGCTAATGATAATAATGCGGCGTTTTCTCTTCTTTTGCTTTTTTGCGCTTTTAGGCTCCTGCTCCTTCTTCTCCCGCTTGGCGCTTTTGGCGCGTTTGGAGAAAAGAGTGCGTTTTTTTGGCTTGGTGCTTTGTTCTTCCCCGTTGAATACTGTTTCTTCGCTGTGCAGTTCTTCCATGCTATCCACCTATTCCATCCATGTGTCTGATTTTCCTATTATGGAACGCCGCAGGCCGTTCGTCAAGCAACAGACCGCTTTTTTCAAGGGCTTGTCACAGGATTGACACATCATGCCCCACCGTTAAATGTATGGGGGAGCGTGCGTTTTTTGCGTGTTCCCACGCTGATAGTACAGCAGGTTTCACCTATACGCCATAAGCCCGGCTTACGGGTAACTTACAGTATTGTCACTTTTGAAGAATCTGTAAATAAATTCCATAAATCATCGCCGGTTTTCCTGTGGAATATATGGTAATATGGCGTTTCCTGTGCTATAATGTTCAAGAATTAGATAAATATACCCATTGCTGCTTTTTCTGCCATAACGTTACGGTCACAGTGCCGGCATATCTTTCGGCACATCTGCCGCGGCGGCGTTTGGCGCATATCATACCCGCAACTCCTGCTTATCACACCCGGAAGGAGTACCGTATGCACTATATCCCCTGTGCCCTGTTACGACCCGGAATGGTACTGGCTGTTGATCCGTTGCTGCCCGAGCATGACGCTGCTTTGCTTCGCCATGGTACGGTGCTGACGCCGGAGTT
This sequence comes from uncultured Oscillospiraceae bacterium, assembly GCA_964476505.1. Taxonomy (GTDB): domain Bacteria; phylum Bacillota; class Clostridia; order Christensenellales; family CAG-138; genus CAYZAW01. The sequence continues at coordinate 33,049 of CAYZAW010000022.1, forward strand.
GGTGGAGCGGCTAAAAAAGATCGATTATGTAGACGGCGTATTCATAGAAAGTATCCACTCGGACAGGCAAAACTTTGTAAACCCTGTTTTACAGGAAACGTTAAGAGACAATACGCTGGTAAACCTGCACGGTATTTTCCAAGCCGCGCTGTTGGATTCCGGCCCTGCCGGGCTTACAAAGATCAGCGCCCTTTCCGGCACCATACGGCAGATCGTGACCTCGGTAAAAAACTCCAAGGACATATTGGTAAATATCAGCGATCTTAAGGATTACGACGATTACACCTACCACCACTGCCTGTCCGTGGCCGTGCTATCCATTGCCACCGGTACGCAGCTGAAAATGAACGACAAGGAGCTGGCAGACCTTGGCATGTCCGCCATCCTGCATGATATGGGTAAGATCCTCGTCCCGCTGGACGTGATCAACAAGCCCACCCGCCTGACCAATGCCGAATTCAACATCATCAAGCAGCACCCGGCGCTTGGCATCGAGTATCTTTCCCACCACAACCTGATCGACCAAACCATATATACGGGCATCAGCATGCACCATGAGCGGGTGGACGGCAGCGGCTATCCCTTCAACAAAACCGATAAAGACATTCCGCTGTTTGCAAAGATCATCAGCATTGCGGATGTTTACGACGCGCTGACCTCCAAGCGCCCCTACCGGGAGCCCATGCAGCCCTTTGAAGCCATGGAATACCTGATGGGGCACTGCGGCTCCGCATTCGATTGGGACGTGATGTGCGCGTTTATGGAGAAGCTGGAGATCTACCCCAAGGGCTCCTTCGTGCGGTTGAGCAACGGCTTGTACTATCAAGTGCTGGATGCCTCAAAGAAAATGCTGCGCCCCATCGTGCGCGGTATCCTGCCGCCCAATCAGATCATCGACCTGAACTCCATGGAAGCGCTCAGCTTGGTGGTCACCGAGGCGCACGCCACGCTGCCGGAGGCGGTATTGAACGGAACGCAAGCCTCGGTATAACGCGGTCAAGCACAAAAGAACATAACGGCAATCCCTCGCGGCGGCTGCATGATCGTAAGCCGCCGCTTTTTAGACCTTGCGTACCGTATACAGGCTGGTCAGCGCTAAGTATGCGGGCAAAAAGAAATTGCCTATCGTCCAATAGCTGACTCCCGCAAGGCCGTATTCCTCCACCAGCCGCAATCTTGCCAAATCGCTTCTGGCATCCTCGAACCAAACGATGTGTTCCCGGCCTTGTGCGTCGTAATAGGTAAAAAACGGCGCTTGGGCTTC
>CAYZAW010000023.1:0-33510 GCA_964476505.1 uncultured Oscillospiraceae bacterium
AAGAAAAACGCCAAAAAACAATGATGGAACTACCCTAGGGTAATTCCATCGTGGCGGAGAAGGAGGGATTCGAACCCTCGCGCCAGTTACCCCAGCCTACTCCCTTAGCAGGGGAGCCCCTTACAGCCACTTGGGTACTTCTCCATATATGCAGTTTGGCGGAGAGAGTGGGATTCGAACCCACGAGCGCTTTCGCGCCACCGGTTTTCAAGACCGGCACATTCAACCACTCTGACATCTCTCCCTGACTGAACGCTTGAACATTATAACATAGGCTATGCCGCGCGACAAGTGCAATTTTTACGAATTTAAGCGGGAAAGCGCCTGCTCTGCGCGGCGTTTTGCCGTTTGCAATCCTGAACATCCGCCTTCGTTTCGATTTTGGAATTGTACTTGCTTCTTGCGCCGGATGCGAACAACCCTCTGTTAAATGATCCCAAGCGGCACAAGCACTGCCAGCAGCAGAATATTGATCGCCACCAGCGTACCGATCACGCGCACCTGCTTTTTGGGCTCCATATCGTACACCTTGTACGCACCCACAAAGAAGGGGATGTACACCAAAACGAATACGGGAAGCGCGCCCCACCACGGGTACACCCAAATGAACGCGGGCGTCCACGCCAAGAAGATCTCCACAACGGCACAAAACAGCGCCATGCCGATGCCAAACGCCCAGCGGTTATTGATGCCAATAAGCTTTTTATCCTTGTCCGCCGGTAATAGATTGCTGGTGAAGCCCGCGATGGAGAACATCAGCGAAAGCTCCACGCTAACGCCGATCAAGAGAATAAAGCTGGTGCTTTCCGGCGAAACCGTCCACAATGCGTACCCCGTAAAGTGGCAGATGATGGCGTTTGCGATCTCGTACAGCCAGTGGATGCTGTACAGCGTAAGCGCCGCCGCCACCGCCTTGTAATTCTTGTCCTTGATGGCGTTGGTGTAAATCATGATCACAACAGCCAATAGCGCTAAGGTCGTCCAATGAAAATTGGACGGATCGCGCACCGCCTGATTGGCCGCATCCGCAGCGGCGGAAAAGCTCCAGTCTCCCCACAACATGTTTTTTACCTCCGGTTATGATGATGCGCTGTATAAAAACGAGCCGCTTACAAGTTGGCTCTTTTATATCCGCTCCAGTGCCGCCTGCAGGTCGTCGTAAAACGCGGCGATGTGCCGCCCGTCTACCAGCGCGTGATGGCAAAGCACCGATAAAGGCAAAACGGTTTTCCCCTCCTGCCGGGTATACTTGCCCCATGTAATGCGGGGGTTGCTGTCCGCAGGGCTTGGCACAGGCTGCACCAGCGCGGTGTAGTAGAGCCACGGTAAGGTGGAAATGAACAATGCGCTTAAAGCGTCCTCTTCGGTTTCGGCAATGCCGCCGCCCGCCCGGGCTATGCGCTGCCGTTCCGCCGCGTAGGGCAAAAACTGCGTTAGCGGCATGCGGCAGTTTAACCGGCAATAGCTGTAGGTACCGTCCTCCTTGGCGACCGTGTGAGAGGTGGGGCATTCTGCAAATTCTATGATTCCGCTGTTATAAATGCGCTGGCGAAATTCCGGAACGGCATTGGCGCTTGCTGCCACCGTCCATAAAAAGGAGAGAAAAAACGGCCGATGCTCCTCTTTTGCCTTTGCCAAGAACCGGGTGATATCCACGGGACAGGTCACGCCCACATACGGATTTGCCATGGTGCTAAAATATGCAAAATGCGCCTTACGGGCATACTGCTCCATGTTGATCGTATTATATGCGTCCAAATACGTCACCGCTTTCCAAAATCCAAATAACAGCGCCGCCCGTGCTTAGCGTTTTTTCAGCATGCCGGGAGAGCACAAAATCAGCATGGGGAACACCTCTAAGCGGCCTAATAGCATGTTTATGGACAGCAGCACCTTTGCCCATGGCGAATAAAAGGCATAGTTACTGGCAGGCCCCACCAGCCCGATGCCGGGGCCGATGTTATTGAAGCAAGCCAGCTCCGCAGAGAGATTGGTGGTAAAGTCGTGCCCGTCCAGCGAAAGCAGCAGCGTGGACGCAAACACGATAAGCATATACACGTTGAAATACACCTGCACGCTGCGAAGGGTCTTGTCCTCCAGCGCTTTGCCGTCCAAGCGCACGGCAATCGTCATCTGCGGGTGGATCATGCGGCGAATTTCCGCCACCATAGATTTTACCAGTATGATCAGGCGGGATACCTTTAAGCCGCCGCCCGTGGAGCCCGCGCAAGCGCCGATGATCATCAGAAGCACCAGTAAATGCTGGGAAAACTGCGGCCATTTATTGGCAAAGTCTGCTGTGGCATATCCGGTAGTGGTAATGATGGAGCTTACTTGGAAGAAGGAGAAGCGAAGCGATTCGGTTACGTTCCCGTACAGCTGATAAATATTGGCGGCAATGAACACCGTGGAAAACGCCACGATCAAAACATACCACCTAAGCTCCTCGCTCTTGAACGCCTCCTTTACGCGGCGCACCAACAGCAGGTAAAACAGATTGAAATTCACGCCGAATAACAGCATGAACACCGAAAGCACCACTTCCAGATAGGGACTGTTATAAAATATGATTCCGGCGTTTTTGATAGCAAAGCCGCCGGTACCGGCTGCGCCAAAGGCATGGCAGATGGAATCGAACAGCGGCATGCCCCCTGCCAGCAGCAGTATGATCAGCAGCGCCGTCATCACCGTATACACGCCGTATAATATCTTGGCGGTTTCCCGCATGCGGGGCACCAGCTTGCCGACCACAGGCCCCGGCACCTCCGCCCGCATCAGGTGAAGCGAACGGTCATCCTCCAGCGGCACGATGGCCAGCACGAATACCAGAACGCCCATGCCGCCCACCCAATGCGTAAAGCTGCGCCAGAACAGGATGCACTTAGGCAGCGCCTCCACGTCCGCAACGACTGATGCACCGGTGGTAGTAAAGCCGGATACGATCTCAAATATCGAGTCCCAAACGCTAAGCCCACGTCCGCAAAAATATAGGGGTATTGCGCCAACCAAAGACATGAGTATCCATGCCAGTGCCACGATGAAAAAGCCCTCGCGGGCATAGATGGCTGTGTTTTTGGGTTTTCTTGTAACAAAAAGCAGCCCGATAACGCCGGACAGCAAAATTGCCGGAATAAACGCGGTGATCTCCTTTTCGCCGTAGATCAGCCCGCACAGTACGGAGGGCAGCATCAGCAGCGCCTCCACCAGCAGCATTTTGCCCAGTATATGGGCGATCATCTTTCTGTTCATCTGCTTGCAACCATATCGCTTAAGGATTGCAGCTTCCGCTCCGCCGTAACCAGAAGCACGCTGTCGTTGGCAAGTATCTTTTCGTTACCGCCGGGAATGATCACCTTGCCCTCCCGGATGATGCACGCCACGATAATGCCTTTTTGGATCGCCAGATCCTTCAGCGGCACGTTGAGGTAGCTACCGTCCGCTCCGGCGGAAAACTCCAGCATTTCCACATTGCCGTCAATGAATTTATACATGGACTTGATGTTGCCGCTCACCGTTCCGGCGCTGACCGCACGGGCATAGCTTAAAATGCGGTTTGCCACGATGCGCTTGGGAGAAATGATGGTCTCCAGCGAGGAACCGTTGATCAGCGGCACAAAATTATCGTTATTGACCTTTACGATCACCTTTTTTGCGCCCTGCTCTGCGGCATACAGGCCGGAAAGGATGTTGCCCTCGTCCAAGCCGGTCAAAGAAATATACGCGTCCACCGTGGCGATGCCTTCCTCCCGCAGCAGCTCGTAATCCGCCGCGTCTCCGCCGATGATGGAGGTCTTGGGCAATACCCGGCACAACTCCTGCGCCCGCGCGGGATTGACCTCGATGATCTTTACCTCTACCCCGCTCTTTTCTAATTCCGTGGCAAGATAATATGCAATACGGCTGCCGCCTGCGATCAGCACGGAACGCGCACGGGAAGCGGTCAGGTTGATTTTTTTGAACGCCGCGCCAACAGAGGTGGGCGAGCCGGTGAAATACAGCTTATCGTTCACGCAGGGCACAAAGTCGCCGCTTGGAATCATCACCGCGCCGTCGCGTTCCACGGCGCAGATCAGCACGTTCAAGCCGGTCTTTTTGGCAAGATCCCGAAGGGGCACGCCCTCTAACGGGCTTTCCGGCTTGACCCGGCAGGAAACCATCTCTGCCCTGCCGCCCGCAAACACCTCAACATCCGCCGTGGAGGGGAAGCGCAATATCCGCGCGATCTCCGCCGCCGCGAGGCGTTCCGGGTTAAACACCATGGAAAGCCCCAGCTCGCTTTTTAAAAAGTTGCTTTGCTCGTAATACTCGGGATTGCGCACACGGGCAACGGTGATTTTGGCACCCAGCTTGTGTGCGCTCAGGCAGCACAGCATGTTGATCTCATCGGAGGCGGTGGCGGCAATCAGCATGTCCGCTTTTGCCGCGCCGGATTCCACCAGCGTGTGGTACGCCGCGCCGTTTCCTAAGTACCCTATCACGTCCAGTGTGTTTTGGGTTTGGTTCAATACGTTCTCGTCCTTATCGATCACGGTAATGTCGTGGTTTTCCGCCAGCAGATGCGCCGCCAGCGTGTACCCCACCTTGCCCGCTCCAACAATTACAATGTTCATGCGCTATTCCTTTATACGGCATTTATGCCGTAATCACTTTGTTTTCTGGTTTTCCCAGTTTATATAGCGTATCAAAAGCCGCCGGATTTTGCAACAAAAGAAATACACCGGCAGGGGCATGGTCCCTGCCGGTGCAGCCGTGTAGAAGGAGGCAATTATACGCCCTGCTTGTTTTCTAAAATCTGCTCCAGCTCCGTGGAGTTGTGGGAGCAGGTATGCCCCGGAAGCGGCAGTATGCGTTCATGGATCGCGTCTATCATCCACTCCGGCTGGGGGAAGAACGCGTCCTCCAACTCATGCGCGGGGGTGATCCAGTTCTTTGCACCCACCACCACCGGCGGCGCGTCCAGATCGTCAAAGCACAGCTCGGTGATGTTGGAGGCAAGGTTGCGCATAAAGGAGTTGCGTTCACAGGCGTCTCCTGTGATGATGATGCGCCCCGTCTTTTTCACGCTCTCCATCACCAACTCGTAGTTGAAGGGCACAAGCGACCTCGCGTCGATCACCTCGGCAGACACGCCGTACTGTTCCTTTAGCATATCCGCCGCCTTCAGCGCACGGTACAGCGTTGCGCCGATGGAGAGGATCGTTACGTCCGTTCCCTGCCGCTTTACGTCCGGCTCGCCGATGGGGATACTATACGCCTCCGCAGGCACGCCGCCAGCATGGAACTGCTCTCCAACGTCGTAAATGCGCTGGCTTTCCAAGAACACCACCGGGTCGGTGCCGTTGATGGCGGTTTCCATCAGGCCCTTTGCGTCGTAGGGCGTTGCCGGGAACACCACCTTGAGGCCGGGGATGTGCGTGCATAACGCCGACCAATCCTGGCTGTGCTGTGCGCCGTACTTGGAGCCAACGCTCATGCGCAGTACCACGGGCATTTTTAACACACCCGCGCTCATGGCTTGCCATTTAGAGAGCTGGTTGAACACCTCGTCTCCCGCTCTTCCTAAAAAGTCACTATACATCAATTCAGCGATCGCGCGTCCGCCGCTCATGGCATAGCCTACCGCCGCGCCCACGATAGCCGCCTCGGCAATGGGCGCATTGAACAGGCGGTGATAGGGAAGCGCCTCCGTCATGCCGCGATACACTGCAAACGCGCCGCCCCAATCCCGCACGTCTTCTCCAAAGGACACCAGCGTGGGGTCTTCGTAATACTTCTTGATAATGGGCTCCGCAATGCCGTCCCGCAGTTGATACATGCGGTTTTTCGGCACGGGCTTGCCCGCATCGTCCATGGCGGTGCGCACCTTTTTTTCGATCTGCTGCACGCGGGGGCATTCCTCGTAAGGCAGCAGCACGTCAGGCGTGCGCCCCGGCTCCATGTTGGGAACGTTTTGGTTGGAGAACATCAGTTTCCCAATGGCGTTTTCCTCTTTGCCGAATAAATCGATGCGCGGGGATACTGCATCGTCAATGGAAAGCTTGAAATTCCGAAGCATATCGTCCTTTACATGCGTGCCGATCAAATTTAGCTCCTCCTGCCCGCACACGCCCGCTTCGATCAGCTGTTTGCCGTATGCCACGATGGAATCCGCGCCCTCCCAAGCCTCTATCTCCTCCTTGGAGCGATAACTGGAGCTGTCTGACGGGGAGTGCCCGGAAACGCGATAGGTCACAACATCCAACAACACCGGCCCGTCCTCTTTTGCAACGGGCAGCTTGCGGCGGTATGCGTCGATCACCGCCAGCGGGTTATACCCGTCGATACGCTCCGCATGCAGCTGGTTGGGTGCAACGCCCGCGGCGATACGCGCCACCATATCGTAACCCATGGTCTCGCCCCGGGTCTGCCCGCCCATGCCGTAGAAATTATCGTTGATGTTGAAGAGCAGCGGCAGCCCGCCGCCATCCTTGCCCCAAAGTGTGCGGTACTGATCCATGGCGGAGAACATCAAGCCCTCCCACACGGGGCCGCAGGCCATGGAGCCGTCGCCTATGTTGCACACCACAACGCCGGGTTTTTTATTGCAACGCTTGTACAACGCCGCGCCAACGGAAATGCTGCCGCTGCCGCCTACGATGGCGTTGTTGGGGTATATGCCAAAGGGCGTGAAAAAGGCGTGCATAGAGCCGCCCAAGCCCTTGTTAAAGCCGTTTTTCCGGGCAAAGGTTTCGCACATCATGCCGTATAACAGGAAGTCCCGCGCCTGCTGACGAACGGTTTTGCCTTCGTCCTTGATCACGCGGTAGGTGCTCCCCTCAAAAAAACCCTCCATGATGGCAAGCAGCTTATCCTCGGGCATGGTCTCCACGGTGCGAAGGCCTTTTGCCAGTATTTCGCCGTGGCTTCTGTGGGAGCCGAAGGTATAATCCTCCTCCGTCAGCAAAAACGCCTGCCCCACATATGCCGCCTCCTGCCCAATGCCAAGGTGCGCCGGGCCGGGGTGAGAGTAGCTGACCCCCTCATACTCGCCGGTGGTCTTGATGAGGTTCAGCATGGTTTCGAATTCCCGGATATACACCATGTCTCGGTAAATATGGAGCAAGTCCTCCTTGGAGTAATTGCCAAGCTCCTCCTGCACGGTTTTTTGATACTGATTTACGGGGATGTCGCAAAATGCGATTTTGCCCGCGGCACGAACCTCTGCCGGGGTGATGACCAAAGATTTTGTCATAACTGCTGCTCCTTACTGTTCACCTTTGTATTGAAATACCGCTTCGCGAATGATCTCGGAAACGGTGGGGTGCGGGAATACGATCTCCTTCACGTCCTCCACGGTCAGCTCCAGCTCGATGAATGCGCCTGCCGCCACGATGAATTCCGAGGCGTAATTAGAAAGTGCCTGTACGCCAACGATCCGCTTGGTAGCCGGGTCTATCACGATCTTCGCCATGCCGTCTCCGCCCTCGTTTTCCGCAAGGTATCTGCCGGAAAACCGCATGGGAACGGTTACAACGTCCACCTGCATGCCCTTAGCTTGGGCGGTGTACTGGGTTTCCCCAACGCTTCCAAGCTCAGGGTTGGTGTACAGCACGGACGGGATGGCGTTGTAGCGCATCACGTCCTTTTTCCCAAGCATGTTGTTCACGGCAACCTCCGCTTCGCGGTAGGCAGTATGCGCCAGCATGGAGCGTCCGTTTACGTCGCCCGCGGCGTAGACCTCCGGCTGGTTGGTTTTCATATGTGCGTCCGTTACAACAGCGCCCCGCTCCGTCAGTACGTTGATGTTTTCCAAGCCGATACCGGCAGTATTGGCTCTGCGCCCAATGGACAGCAGCACACGGTCAGCCGGCACAAATGCCTGCTCGCCGTTTTGCTCGTAGCACACGCCATCTGCCCTGACCTCTGTGACCTTTGCGGAAAGCAGGAAGGTCAGTCCCTTTTTCTCGTAGTTCTTTTGCAGAAGCCTTACCAAGTCCGGATCGTTTTCTCCGGCGATGTGATCCAGCATTTCGATCACCGTTACCTTGACGCCGATGCTGTTAAAATACGAGGCCATTTCCAAGCCGATCACCCCGCCGCCGATCACCGCCAGCGCTTCGGGCTTTTGTGCCAGCTCCAGCGCCTCTCGGTTGGTCATCACAAAGCCCGTTTCCAGGCCCTCCCGTAAGCCGGGGATAGGTGGCACGGCAGGCGAGGAGCCGGTTGCGATCAACAGCCGCTTACCTGTATACGTTTCGCCGTTTGCGCTTACCGTATACCCCTCGGCGGACTTGCCGGTGATCATGCCTTCTGCCTCTATTACCGTTACCTGACTGGCCTTGAGGGCGGATTTTACCCCCGCCACCAGTGTTTTTACCACCTTGTTTTTACGAGCAAGTACCTTTGCGTGGTCGATCGCGATATTCTCGGCGGTCACGCCGTATTTCTCTCCGTGCGCCGCGCCGTCATACAGCTTGGCAGAATACAGAAGCGTTTTCGTGGGTATGCAGCCCTCGTTTAGGCACACGCCGCCAAGGCTCCGTTTTTCGATGCACAGCACAGACAGCCCTGCCTGCCCCGCGCGCTCGCTTGCCAAGTATCCCGCCGGGCCGCCGCCCAGTACGATCAAATCATAGGTCATATTGCGCTCCTTTCGTTGCCTGTTATACCAAATACGCGGAAAAATTCTCCAGCGCGGTTTTTAGTTCCATTAAAAAGCGGGAGGCGGGCGCACCGTCAAGCGCCCGGTGGTCGTACGTTAAGGACAGCCCCATCGCCGGGTAAACGGTGATAGCGCCATTTACCTGCCGCACGCGGTCTGTGATGCAGTTGACCCCCAAAATGCCCGTTTGCGGCAGATTGATCACGGGAGTAAAATGCTCTACGCCCAAGGAGCCCAAGTTGGTAACGGTGAACGTTGCGCCCGTTAACAGGTCGGGAGAAATGTTTCCGTCCTTGGCGGCTTTTATCAGCGCTTTTGCCTCCGCGGAGATTTCCCGTAAGCTTTTGGTATCTGCATTGAATAGCGTGGGCACCAGCAAGCCTCTTGGCGTATCCACGGCAACGCCCAAATGCACATGGGTAAAGTACCGCATTCTATCGTCTAAATAATGCGCGTTCAGATCCGGATGCCGCAGCAGCACCCGGGAGCAGGCATATAAAATCATATCGTTTAGGGTGATGTTTGGAAGCTCTGCCGTCTCCGCCATGCTTTTGATCTGCGCGCGAAGCGCCATGATGTTTGCAGCGTCAAACGAGGAGGTATGCGTTAACTGCGCGGCGTTCGTCAGGCTTTGCTGCATGGCCTTTGCGATCACCTTTCGCACGTTGGGGAGCTTTCTGTCCTCATATTCCACAGCAGGCAAAGCGGGTGCGCTAGAAGCGCCTGCTGCGATATCCGCCGTGGTGATACGCCCGCCAACGCCCGTTCCGGAGCCCGAAAGCCTTCGGGAGATCATTTCCGCCATGGCAGCCGGGGTCGCCTTTGTGCCGGAAGCTGCAAGAGCTGTGATATCCCGCTCGATCACTCGCCCGTTAGGGCCTGTTGGAGAGGCCTGCGCCGCGTTTACGCCCAAGCGCTCCGCCGCCGCCTGTGCCCGGGGCGAAACGCCCCGCTGCTCTCGCTCTGAAGCAGGTGCGCTGTTTAAAACAGGCGTTATTGCGGGCGCGGCATTTACCGCAGGGGAAGCATTTGCGGGTACTTCCGCTGCAGGCTCGGGAGCATCTGCGCCCTCCGGTGCAAATTCCGAAAAGGTATCTCCCGGAGCGCCTATCACCGCCACGTTAACTAAGCACGGTACATCGTCGTCCACCTCAAAAAAGCGGGCAAGCAGCGTGCCTGCCACCTTTGCGGTTTCCTCAAAGGCGGCCTTGTCCGTTTCGTAGTGGAACAGCACGTCGCCCACGGCGACCGCGTCCCCCACCTGTTTGTTCCATTCCGTTATGATGCAGCTTTCTACCGACTGCCCCTGTCTGGGCATAATGACCGCTGTTGCCATGGATGCTCCTCCTGTATCGCGCATTGCATGATAGTATTTTGTGCAATTATGTTATAAACAAACATTTTAATGGTTATATCTTATCACTCCCCTGTTACGCTGTCAACAAGGGCTTGACCCGTTCTTATTGTATTTGATACGCCCGAAAGCATACGTTGAACCACAAAGCGCAAGGCGATCCTTCTTATAAATAAAACACAGGGCGGATGACAAACACCCGCCCCGTAAAGCACACACAAATAGCCTAATGTCTCGTTTTAACCCACCGGGATAATGCTTTGGGTAATGGCGATCAGCGCTTCCTCGCCGGCACTGCTTTCCATAAAGATGCTGTAGCTGTATCCGGCAGCCTCATCGTACCATTGGGAAAGGCCGATCTCTCCTTCGATATACCGAAGCTGATAGTTAACATCGCCCCAAGCCTGCTCCGATGTAACGGTCATATCCCCGTACACGCCGGAGATATCCTCAAACGCGTCTGTTTTCTTCAGCCGCAGCACATAGGGAAGCCCCTCATAGGTAAACGTGATATGCGCCAACTCCCCGGAGATCATAAAATACTCCGCGTCCGCAGACTGATCGGGAATGGTTACAAACGTGCCGATCTCCTGCTGCAGCGCCTCCATATCCTCATACTGCACCATTGGGTTGGGCATCCCGACCATCGGCTCCTCCACTGGTTCCTCGGGGGTTTCCGGTATAGCTGGTACAACGTCCGGCGTAGCAGGTGCGTCTTCCAATACCGGCGTTATCTCCGGTTCAACGGGCGAGGGCGCGCCCCCGCAGCCCACCGCGGTCATCACAACTGCCAGCAGCAGTATGATACAAGTCACTCGTTTCATGGTTTTATTCCTCCCGGCTTTTATTCCTATTCTTCTTAACGTTGCGTTATGTATTCTCCACTGTCTTTGGCTCGCTTGGGTGCTTTTCGTTCCAGATGCACCAAAGCGTTATGGTTACAAGCACCGCCGCGCCGCCGATCAGTGCAAATTTTCCCGGTGCTTCGCCTATTACCAGCAGCACCCAAATGGGGTTCAACAGCGGCTCGATCACCGACAGCATGGAGGCCATCAGCGGCGGGCAGCTTCGCATGGCATACGCGTACAGCAGGTACGGCAAGCCCAGCTGCACGATGCCTAACAGCAGGATGCAGACAACTGCCGTGCCGGTTACGGGCGTATCGTACACGGCGGTTAAGGGAATGCCCACCGCCGCCGTTAACAGCTGGCCTATCAGGATGCCGGAAAGGCGTTCCTGATCGCTCACGCCGGAGGAGGCCATGAACATGCCCGCCATAAACGCGCCGGAAAGCACACCCAATAGGTTTCCCCAGATAGAGCCGCCGCCCAGCTGGTCTAAAAAGAACAGCGCGATTCCCAGCGTGGTAAACAGCACCGCCAGAAGATCCGCTTTTTTAAAGCGCTGCCGAAAGAACAGCACCGAGTACAGCAAAATGAACATGGGCGCGGTGTATTGCAGTACAATGGCGTTTGCGGCGGTGGTCAGCTTGGTAGCCGTTAAAAAGCAGCAGTATGTGCAAAGCAAAAACCCGCCCAGCATCCATGTTTTTTTGGTAAACAGCGGACGGATTCGCTTGATTCCCATGTATGCGGCGATCAGCGTTCCTGCGATCAAACTGCGAAACCCCGCCAGTACGATGGCGTTCCACGGGATCATTTTAACCAGCACCCCGCCAAGGCTCCAAAACAGCCCGGTTGCCGCCATCACAAGCATTGCCTTATGCTCCGCCTTCATTCTACCTACTCCCCCTAATAAAAAAGAGGCTGTACAGAAATGCCGATTCATCGGGTCGATGTGGTCATCGACCCCTACAAATTGCGGCGCATTCTTCCGCAGAAAATGTAGGGGCGGATGACCACATCCGCCCGCAAAAAAACATTTCTGGACAACCCCAATGTGTTTTTTCGCGTTAGGGTCAGAGTATCACAGTACCGGTCTTACCGTCAATGCCATCCTTGGCCTTTTCCAACAGGGTGATAAGCGCCTTACGCCCGGGCTTGCTCTTGGCAAAGTCCACAGCGGCCTGCACCTTAGGCAGCATGGAGCCGGGAGCAAACTGCCCGTCTTTTATCAGCTCCTCCGCCTGCTCGGTGGTCATTACATCCAACCACTGCTGCTCCGGTGTACCGAAATGGATCGCCACACGCTCCACGGCGGTGAGGATGATCAAAAAGTCCGCGTCCAAGTCCTTCGCCAGCACACAGCTTGCAAAGTCCTTGTCTATCACGGCGGGCACGCCTTTTAAATGCCCGGTTTCCTGCACGATTACAGGGATTCCGCCGCCGCCTGCGGCAATGACCACCTGCCCGGCTTCCACCAGCGCGCGGATGGTCTCAATTTCCACGATGTTTTGCGGCCTGGGGCTTGCCACTACGCGCCGCCAACCGCGCCCCGCGTCTTCCATCACGGGCTGCCCGGTTTTTTGCACCTCGTCCGCTTCTTCCTTCGTTAAAAACCGCCCGATGGGCTTGGTGGGGTGCTGGAAGGCCGGGTCGTTTTTATCCACGATCACCTGCGTGATCACGGTGGAGGCGGGCTTGGTGATGCCGCGCTTCCTCAACTCCTCCCGGAGCGCGTTTTGCAGGTCGTAGCCGATGTACGCCTGACTCATGGCAACACACATGGAGAGTGACACATGGTTCTGCTCCATGGCAAGGTTGATCATACCCACCTGCGGGCCGTTGCCGTGGGAAACCACCACCTCATGCCCCTGCTCGATCAAGTCCGCAATGGCCTTGGCGGTTACCTGCACCGCCGCCATCTGCTCCGCCAAGTTTTTCCCTAACGCATTGCCGCCAAGGGCGATGACGATTCTGCTCATAGCTTTATTCTCCTTGAAGATGAATGCTGGTTGACCTGCCAATACGGCAGATCAACCAGATTCTTACTGTTTATAATACGAATTGCTTATTTCTCGCCGCCCTGCCAGCGTTCCTTGGCGGTCTTTTCCAACTGCAAGAGGGTAGCCTGCGGGTCTTTCACCTTGGCTAAGAATATCATTGCCGCAATGATGTAGGGCTTATAAGAAGCCTGCTTATACAGGGGATCACGATAACGGTCGAACACGCTTGCGGCGACCTCGCCCGCCTCGCAGGAAACATCGGTAATATCGGCAGGCAGGCAGTGCAGATACAGCGCCTTGCCGTCCTTGGTGAGCTGCATTTTTTCTTCCGTGCACTCCCAATCCTTATGGGTAGCGTTTTGCGCCAGAAGCTCCTGCTCCAATGCCTTGATGCCGTCAAAATCCCCATTGCCGTACAGCTCTGTGCGCTTTTCCATGGCCTTAAAGGGCGCCCAGCTCTTGGGATACACAACGTCTGCATCCTGAAAGGCTTCGTCCATGGAATTGGTCATTTCAAACTTGCCGCCAAATTCCTTTGCATTGGCCTTGGCCACCTCGATCACGTCCTCCATGACCTCATAGCCCTCGGGATGCGCTAAGGTAACATCCATACCCATGCGGGTCATAAGGGCGATAATGCCCTGCGGCACGGAAAGGGGCTTGCCATAGCTGGGGGAGTATGCCCACGTCATAGCGATCTTTTTGCCCTTGAGGTTTTCTACGCCGCCAAATTCGTGGATCAAATGCAGCATGTCTGCCATCGCCTGCGTAGGATGGTCGATATCGCACTGCAAATTCACCAGCGTGGGCTTTTGCTCCAGCACGCCCTCGCGGTTGCCGTCGGTCACGGCGTTTACCACGTTGTGCATGTAGGTGTTGCCCTTGCCGATGTACATATCGTCCCGAATGCCGATCACGTCCGCCATGAAGGAGATCATGTTGGCGGTTTCCCGAACGGTCTCGCCGTGGGCGATCTGGCTCTTGCCCTCGTCCAGATCCTGCACCTCTAAACCCAGTAGATTGCAGGCAGAGGCAAAGGAGAAGCGGGTGCGGGTGGAATTATCCCGGAACAGGGAAATGCCAAGGCCGCTGTCGAAAATCTTGGTGGAAACGTTGTTTTCCCTTAGGTGCCGTAAAGCGTCCGCCACGGTGAATACGGCCTCCAGCTCGTCACGGGTCTTTTCCCAAGTGAGGAAAAAGTCTCCGTTGTACATCTCATCGAACTTGAGCTGATCCAGCTTATCGGTGAATTGTTTTACGTTGCTCATACTGCTTCTCCTAATTATTTAATGTCGTTGTTGGTTTTGCCGGCTCTGAACTGGCAAACGTCATCCGCGCCCTTGCCCTTATACATGGAGGGGGTCAGCGCGTACACAGCAGCGCAGGTAACAAGATCCTGCTTGTAGGTCACTTCGTTGGGCGCGTGCGCCTGCGACTCCGCACCGGGGCCAAAGCCCACGCAGGGGATGCCGTAACGGCCTTGGATGGACACGCCGTTGGTGGAGAACGTCCATTTATCGATCAGCGGCCGGTCGCGCTTATCCATGGAAGCCGGGTGCCCGATGCGCTTTTCGCCGTAAAGAGCTTTGTACGCATCCGCGATGGCAGCCACATGCGAGGAGGTCTCCTTATTGATCCAAGTGGGGAAATAGCACTCGGTCTCATACTTGAGGCCCGTCCAAGCGGGACGGTCGTACATGTACATGGAAACCTTTGCGCCGTGCTTTTTGCAGGCGGGCAAGTTTTCGATCTCCTTGATGCAGGAGTCCCACGTTTCGCCTGCCGTCATGCGGCGGTCAAGAGAAACGGAGCAGGAATCCGCCACGGCACAGCGGGAAGGCGAGGTAAAGAATATCTGCGAGGTGGTTACGGTGCCGCGCCCTAAGAAGCGGGCATCCTCGTAATGCTCCGGGTTGAACTTGGGATCAAGCATTTTTACCAAGCCCTTGATCCCGTCCGTATCAGCACAACCGTTTTCGTTGAGGGCTTCCACTTCCTTTAAGATATCCGCCATTTTATAGATGGCGTTTTCGCCGCGCTCTGGTGCGCTGCCGTGGCAGGAAATGCCGCGAACGTCCACGCGGATCTCCATGCGGCCCCGGTGCCCGCGGTACACGCCGCCATCGGTGGGCTCGGTGGAAACCACGAACTCCGGCGTAATGCCGTCTTCGTTGTGGATGTACTGCCAGCACAGGCCGTCGCAATCTTCTTCCTGTACCGTTGCAGCAACAAGAATCTTATACCCCTCGGGAATGAGCCCTAAGTCCTTCATGATCTTTGCGCCGTACACGGCGGAAACCACGCCGCCCTCTTGGTCGGAGCCGCCGCGTCCGTAAATGATGTCCTCGGTTTCATAGCCCTCGTAGGGATCGTTTTCCCAATTCTTGATGTTGCCGATGCCAACGGTGTCGATGTGCCCGTCAAAGGCAATGATCTTGTCGCCTGTGCCCATCCAGCCTAAGGCGTTGCCCTCGGGGTCGATCTCGGCCTTATCAAAGCCCAGCGCCTCCATCTCCTGAATGGTGCGGCGGATGACCCCCTCCTCCTCGCAGCTCTCGCTGGGGATACGGATAAGGTCGCGTAAAAACTTGGTCATTTGGGGCAAATACTGCTGTGATGCGGATTTCACTGCTGCATAATCGATCATGGTTGTGGTTCCTCCTAAATAAAGCGTCCTTGCGGTGTATTTACAAGAACCCGTATTACTGCTGGTTCTTGGCGTCGATATAGGAATACAGGGTGTACTTGGAAATGCCGAAGTGCTTGGCGATCTTATCGCCGCTTTTTGTGACCAAAAACGCGCCCGCATTGTTCAAAAACTGGATGGCGCGTATTTTGTCTTCCTTCGTCATCAGCGCAATGGGCTTGCCAACGGTGGCCACGCTTTGGTCGATCAGGTCGTCTAACAGCTCGTTCACGTTCTGGGGGATGCGCTCCGTCTTTCGGTTGTCTTCTTCGTGATTGAGTATGGATTTGATGGAGGTTTCCGCCATCAATAAGCCGGTGATATCGTAATTGATGGAAAGGATGCCCGTAGGCCTGCCGCTTTCGTCCCGCACGAATACCGTGCTGGATTTTAATATGCGCCCGTCATGTGTTTTGGTTAAATACCCCAATTGATCCTGTAAGGTAGCGGGGTCGTGCTTTAAGGTTTCCAGCACGATGTGGGAGGGGCCGTCGCCCAGCTTACGGTCTGATACATGCCCGTTTTCGATGGCTACGATGCTGTTATCGGCCTTGGTAAGGTCGTGCACCACCACCTCGCAGTTTTCCCCGAACTGACGGGCCAGCGCCGTTGCCAAACGCTGTAAAAACTCCAGTGTCAATACGCCCACCTCCTTGATTTTCATGATACCATAGTGATTTTCATATTCCAATAGCTTTTCTAAATATTTTTTAGGTTTTCAAAATATTTTTTTGCATACTATCGTGCCGATTCGACATACTAGGAAGGCAGCGGCGGCGATATTGAAAAAGGCCTTTGGACTTTTTTGAACTTGCCTTGCCAAACGGGAACGCATAGGGTACAATGATGGCAAACTATGAGAGGTGGTGTAAACCATGGAAGAAGAACGGGATGTAGTTGTTTTTTCTGATGATGACGGCAACGAGTTCGAGCTGGACGTAATCGATTATTTTGAGTACGAGGGTCAGGAGTACGCAGTACTGATGGACCTGTGCGACATGGACGACGAGTGTGAGTGCGGCGAAGAAGAATGCACCTGCGAGGGTGAGCACGACGTATTCATCATGAAGATCGTGGTGGATGGAGACATGGAAGAATTCGTTCCCGCAGACGAAGACAAAATGGACGCTCTTGCTGCTATCGTGGAGCAACGCCTCGGCGATATGGAGCTGGAAGAAGAAGACGAAGAGGACGAAGGCGAAGACAAATAAGCGCATCATCGTTTCTATACAAAAAGCAGCCGAAGGCTGCTTTTTTTGTTTTCTGATCGTTTATACCACGGGTATTTCAGGAATTTCCGCCGGTACGGGGGTGATCACGGTACCGTCCGGCAGCTGATAGGAGCCGTCCGGCAGCAGGATATACTGGGAGGGGTCCAGCGTGGGGCTGGGCGTGCGCGGCGGCAGAGACTCGCCAGGGGACAGCACCTTTGCCTCCTCCGGCTCTTTGTCCTCAAAGTAGATGAATTCATGGATGCGGTACGCGTGATACGGCAAGTCCGTTAACAGCACCTGCTTTTTGATGACACGCTCCGCAGAATACCGCTCCACCTCCGGCACGGAGTAGTGCAAAAGCCCGTCGCTGTTCATGCCAAGCACGGCAAGGCCAAGGTCGATGGCCTGCGCGGCATCTAAATTGGTTTCCACCAGCGGCATCAGCTTATACATCACGGAATACTGCTTGGCAGCATCCATACGCTTGAACTTGGCGAATATGGCGGTAAGCACCTTGAACTGCCGGTTGGTGCGCTGAAAATCGCTGTCGATCTTGCGGATGCGTGCATAACCCAGAGCCTGCTTGCCGGTGCACTTTACGTTGCCCGCCGCGGCGAATATGAACCCGTCCCACAGATACTCCACGCCGCGCTGCTTATTGAGCCCCGCGATGCAGTCGTTGGCGGCGGAGATCTCCTCCGCCGTCATGCGAAGGGTAATGCCGCCCATAGCGTCCACGGCCTTTTCAAACATGTTGAAGTCCACCAGAACGTATTTGTCCATCTTCACATGAAAGTTCTGGTCGATGGTGCTAAACAGCAGATCCATGCCGCCCTTGCTGGCAGAGGAGTTCAGCTTGTCCGGCTCGTAGCCGGGAATCTCCACGTACATATCCCTAAGAAGCGAGGTCAGCTTCAGGCGGTTGTTGAACTTGTCCATGGTGGCGATCATGATGGTGTCTGCCGAGGAATTCCCGGCGTTGCCCCGGCGGTCTACCCCCACCAGCAGCACGTTTACCACACGGTCTGTCATGTTGTTTAACGTTTCCATGGTCTGTTTTTGGATGTTTGTTAAACGCGTTTGGGGATACAACTCATCAAACACCGGTGTTGGTGCCGGCGTGGGAACGGGCGTTGGCGTAGGTTCGGGCGTTTGTTCACCAATAGCCGTTTGCGGCGTTGGTGTTGACGTGGGCTCCGGTGTCGCCTCGATCGTGGGAAGGGGCGTTTCGGTACCGGTACCGAACATGGTGCCGGGCTTTAACATGCGTGAAAACAGCGTGCCGCCCAACACCAGTGCCAGCACAATGCCCAGCACCAACAGCGCTCCCAGCACGATCAACGTCCATTTCAGCCAGCGCTTGGCCTTTTTTGTTGTTTTATTATGAGACCTGCTTGCGGTCTTTTTATTGGTTCCGCTTTTCTTTTTTTGCTCCATGCCAGTTTCTCTCCTGCGGGGTATTTTCAGTTTGGATGCTTACACTGTATGGTACTCCAAACCGCAGGGGGAAACAATAGCTTGGGGAAAAATGTCACGTTTTATGGCGGAAAACCGTCACGTTTGACCGGGCGTACGGCGCTTTAATTTTTGGAAGGCAAACAGCAGCAGCGCCGTTAACAGTATGGCGATCATCTGCGCGTCAAACGCGTTGCCAACGCCCCAGCGCACCATGGTATACCCAAAGGCGTATAAATCCAGCGCGGCCTCCCAGAACGCCAGCAATAGCGGGGACGCGGCAGCCGCAAACAACGCCGCTTTCGGCTCCTCGTACAGCAGCCCCGAAAAGGGCAGTATCACAAGCGCATACAGCAAGCCCTTTTCCGGTGTGGGCACATATGCCGCAAAGCGCATGGCAAGCCCTGCCACCAACGCCAGGGCCAGCGCCTGCAAAAAGCTTCTTCGCCCGTGCGCGCGCCAGCAGAACGCTCCCAGCGCCGCGGCGCAAAAAAGCGCCGCCGGGTTTAGGGAGAATTCCGCGTACAACCGCCACTCCAACAGATTGAGCGGCAGCAGCAATGTCGCCAGCAACACCGCAAGCCATGTGCGAAGCTTCAGCGTGCGGCAAACGTCGCCCCCGATACCGAAAGCGCATAACAACAGGATGCAAATTAGCGCGACAACCCCCAGCTGCATAAAAACCTACCTTTTAACAAGAGATATGATAGTATTCTTGCCCCTGCTCTTCTCGCTATACTGGAAATACAAGACTATCCTTGATATAATGTGTTGAATAATCTTTGGAGGAACCCTATGGAGCTGTTTTTCGACTTTCTATTGGATGCGCTGCTGGACACGCTGAAAATGATTCCCTTTTTACTGGTGGCGTTTTTCCTTTTAGAATATTTAGAGCATCGCGCTTCCGACAAGCTGCTAAATCTTATGACGCGTACCGGGCGCTTTGCCCCCGCCATCGGCGCGGGCTTGGGGTGTCTTCCCCAATGCGGATTTTCCGTTGCCTCCGCGCACCTGTATAACGGCGGGCTGATTACCGCCGGTACGCTTGTAGCGGTGTTTCTATCCACCTCGGACGAAGCGGTTCCTATCCTGCTGGCCTCTCCCGAGGGCGTTGGCAAGGTATGGGGCTTGATCGCGGCAAAGGTGGTCATTGCCGTTGCGGCGGGCTTTGCGCTGGATGCCTTCTACAAAAAAGGCCGCACCGCCTCGGACGCTATTCCCGAGCATGAGGCAGAATGCCACATCGGCAGCAGCTTGAAGGAGGTCGTTTGGGAGGCGGTAAAGCGCACGCTTTCCGTTTCGCTGTTTTTGTTCCTGTTCACGCTGGCGTTAAACGCCGCGCTGCATTTTATCGGCGAGGAGCGCCTCTCCTCCATACTGCTTTCCAAGAGCCCCTTACAGCCGTTCTTGGCGGCACTGTTCGGCTTCATTCCCAACTGCGCGGCCTCCGTGCTGTTAACACAACTGTATATGACAGGCGCGCTCTCCTTTGGCTCGGCGGTAGCGGGGCTTTCCACCTCGGCAGGCCTTGGCATACTGGCGTTTTTACAGAGCAAGCGCGGCCGGAAGGAATGGCCTGTGATACTGGGGTACTGCTATGCGGTCTCCGCCGTGTGCGGCTTACTGTTGCATTTGGTGCTATAAAGGACGTTCATGGAAGAGCTTTCCGGCGTGATCAAAACCATTGTGTATCGCAACCGGGACAGCGGCTGGACGGTGCTGGAGCTGACCGTGGAAAACGGCGACGTGCAAAGCGTTGTTGGCGTATTGCCGCAGCTTAGCCCCGGCGAACAGGCGCGGCTTGTTGGCGCGCACACGGTACACCCCAAATACGGCCCGCAGTTTCGCGCCCAAAGCTGTGAGGTGCTGGCCCCCTCCTCCGTGACCGCCGTGGAGCAATACCTTTCCTCCGGCCTCATCAAGGGCATTGGCCCTGCCACGGCAAAAAGCATTGTACTGCGCTTTGGCATGGATGCCATCAGCGTGTTGGAAAACCAACCGGAAAGACTCCGGGAGATCGGCGGCATTGGCGCGGTACGCGCAAAAACCATTGCGGACTCCTTTCGGGAGCAGCGAGACAGCCGCGAAAGCATGCTGGCGCTGCAAACCTACGGCCTCACCGTTAAGCAGGCCATGGCGCTTATGCGCATCTTTGGGGACGCGGCGGTCAGCGAGATCGAACGCGACCCTTACGCCGCTCTATTAACGGTGGACGGCATCGGCTTTCGCACGGCGGACGCCATTGCCATGCGCTCCGGCGTGGAACCGGATTCCGCCGCCCGCATGGAGGCGGGCATCCTCTATGTGCTGCAATGGGCCCGGCAAGAGGGCCACACCTGCCTGCCCCGGGAAAAAACGGTGCAGGTTGCAGCCGAGAACGTTCTGTTTACCGAGCCGGGGCCTATCGAACGGGCTCTGGACGAGCTGATACTGTCCGGCAAGCTGATCTATCAGCTGTTGGGAGAGGTGGACATGGTATTCCTCCCGGCGCTGTATCATTTAGAGGTCAACGCGGCAAAGCAACTGCTATCTCTGGCACAGCCCCCCGCGGACGACCCCATGCTGAACATTCCCGCCGCCATTGCCGCCCTAGAGCATGAATTGCATACGGATCTGGCGCCGCTGCAAAAGCAGGCGGTGCTTTCTGCGCTGACCGAGGGTGCCATGGTCATTACCGGCGGCCCCGGTACAGGCAAAACCACCATCCTGCGCTTTATTATCCGCATTATGGAGCGGTTGTCGTTGGACTTTGCGCTTTGCGCCCCCACAGGCCGCGCCGCCAAGCGCATGAGCGAGGCGACTGGCGCGGAGGCGCTGACCATCCACCGGCTGTTGGAATGCGGCATGGACGGCAACGGCGAAACGCGCTTTAACCGCAATGCAGACAATCCCCTGTTTTACGACATGATCGTAGTAGACGAAATGAGCATGGTGGATGCGCCCCTGTTTGCCGCGCTGCTTTCTGCCCTACCCGAAGGCACGCGGTTGGTGATGGTGGGTGACGCGGATCAGCTGCCGCCGGTGGGTGCTGGCAACGTGCTTTTAGACGTGATCAACAGCGACACCCTTCCCGTTATTCGCCTCACGGAGATCTTTCGGCAGGCGGAGCGCAGCAGCATCGTACTGAACGCGCACCGCATCAACAGCGGCAGCGAGCCCATTTTAAGCGACGAGCAGCAGGACTTTCGCTTTGAAGCGGCGGCAACGGAAAAGGCCGCGCTGGAGCGGTTGTTGCAGCTGCTGCAAAATACCGATTCTCCGCTGCTTTCCAGCGACCCGCTTCGGGACGTGCAGGTGCTTGCGCCCATGAAAAAGGGCTTGTTGGGCGTGCACAGCCTAAACGCCGTATTGCAGCAGGCTCTGAACCCGCCCGCCCCGGACAAGCCCGAGCGGCAGTTTGGCGACATGCTGTTTCGCGAGGGAGACAAGGTGATGCAGGTGCGAAACAACTACCGGCTGGAATGGCTCCGCACGGGAAAAGGCCGGTCTGTGGAGACCGGCACGGGGGTATATAACGGCGACCTTGGAACGCTTTATGAGATCAACCAAACGGAGCAGACCGTTTCCGTGCTGTTTGACGACGAACGGCTGGCGGTATACACCTTTCCCCAACTGGAGGAACTGGACTTGGCCTATTGCATCTCCATCCACAAAAGTCAAGGCAGCGAATTTCCCATCGTATTGATACCGCTTCTCTCCGGCCCGCCGCTGTTGATGACCCGCCGCCTGCTGTACACCGCCGTGACCCGCGCCCGCAACCAGGTATATCTTTTAGGCAGCTGGAACAGCGTGTGCGCCATGGCACAGAACCATCAGCAGCGCAAGCGGTACAGCGCGTTGTGTAACCGGCTGTTAGAATACGCGCCGGTGATACTGGGGCAATAGCATGCAGCAGTTAAAAGCCGTTACAAATTCGATACTGTGCGCCCTCTATCCTGCAAACGTTGCCTGTTTTCTTTGCGGCAGGGAGGCGCTTTTAAACGAGCGCGCGCTTTGCAGCCGCTGTGCCGAGGCCGTGCATTACTGCAACGGCCTGCCGCAGCCAAAGCAGCTTGACGGCCTTTGTTGCGCCTTGCTTTTTGACGATGTGACCAGCCCCGCCATACACAGGCTCAAATACGAGCATGCGGGGTATCTGGCAAAGGACTTTGCCGCGCTGATGCAAATCCCTAAAGACTGGCAGCCGGATTGCATCGTGCCTGTGCCGCTGTATCCCAAGAAAGAACGCGCCCGGGGCTATAATCAAAGCGCACTGCTTGCAGAGCACATTGCCCAGCGTTACGAACTGCCTCAGGAGAACACCCTGCTTGCCCGCATACGGGATACAGGCAGCCAAACCCGCTTGCCGCCCTCGGAGCGGGCAAAAAACGTGCTGGGTGCATTCCGTTCCCAGCCCTGTGATGGCCGACGTATACTGCTGATAGACGACGTTTGCACAACGGGCAGCACGCTGGCAGCCGCGGCTATCGCATTACGGCAGGCAGGCGCAGCTGCGGTATACGCGCTTTGCGCCTGTTACCGCAGTTAGCTCATGCGCTTATACTTTTCCCGGGTGGCAACGCCGCCCCGGATATGCCGCTCTGCCTTGTTCTTTTCCAGCACGCTCCGTACCCGCCGGTACAGCGCCGCATCATAGCGAAACAGCCTTTGCGACACGTCCTTGTGCACCGTGCTTTTGCTGATAGCAAACACCCGCGCAGCCTCCCGCACTGTTGCGCCGTGCTCCACGATGTATTGGGCGGACGCCAGCGCGCGTTCCTCCATGTAATCCCGCTCTTTAGGCCTGCCGCCTCGCGTGGTAGTATCCTGATTGATCAACAAACCGCCCCCTCGAACAAGCTTTGTTTCAGCTTATGAGGCGGATTGCCCGATTATGTTTTATATGCCATACTTTCGCCCGCAAAGCCCGGCGTATGTTTCAGAGAATGTAATATTACAGTTTATTCCATTCATGCTATATTTTTTATATTTTCGCTTATATATGGCGAATGCGGGCGGAAACCTGTTTCAAAACCGCGTAAACTGCGTTATAATGTTGTTAGACCGTGTTTTCTATCACGGTCGGTGCGGCGCAAAAGCGCAGGCGGAAGCGTTCCGGCTTTTCTTTACGCAGTTTTTTTGCGGTTAACTTAAAACGAAAGCATTACGATACTATACATATAACAAGTCGAATGAGGTGTACTATGAATATCGAGCGGGGTATCGTCTATACCAATGACAACTGCGCCGGCTGCAACAAATGTATTTCCATTTGTCCTGCCATCGCGGCCAACAGCGCAATGGAAAGCACCATCCATGTAAATCCCGAAAAGTGCATTCAATGCGGCGCCTGCTTTGAGGTATGCGCGCATGAAGCAAGGGAATACCAGGACGATACGGAGCTGTTCTTAAACGACCTGAAGGCAGGCAAGGACATTTCCATACTGATCGCGCCGGCATTCATCGCCAACTATCCGCAGGAGTACGATCACGTGCTGGGGTATTTGCGGCAGTTGGGCGCCAAGCACCTGATTTCCGTGAGCTTCGGTGCGGACATCACCACTTGGGCTTACATCAACTACATCTCAAAGAACAACTTTACCGGCGGCATTTCTCAGCCCTGCCCGGCGGTTGTCAGCTACATCGAAAAATACCTGCCGGATCTGGTGCAAAAGCTTGTACCCGTGCATAGCCCCATGATGTGCACCGCCATTTACGCCAAGAAATACATGGGCATAAACGACCGGCTGGCGTTCATCAGCCCCTGCATCGCCAAGAAAACCGAAATAGCAGATCCCAACACCAACGGGTATGTTACCTATAACGTTACCTTTAAAAAGCTCATGGAGCACATGCGCAAGATCAACACCACCGCGTACAGCGCCAAGGACGAAATCGAATGGGGCTTGGGCTCCATTTATCCCATCCCCGGCGGCTTAAAGGAAAACGTGTATCACTTTGTTGGGCGTGATGTGATCTTACGCCAGATAGAAGGCCCCCGCGAGGTCTATCAGTTCATGAAGCAGTACGATAAGCGCATTAAGAACGACGGTGAACAGCCCTTCATGGTAGACGCGCTCAACTGCTTGGACGGCTGCGTGTTTGGCAGCGGCACGGATAGAATCGTTGAAAAGCGTGACGATATCCTGTACAGCATGGAACGCATCCGCGCAAATATGGTCAAGACGAACCGCAAGGCCAAGCTCTCTCCCTTCAACGAAAGGCTAACGCCTACCCAGCGGCTGGCGCTCTTGAACCGCAAATTTGCCAAGCTGCAGCTGGATGATTTTATTCGCAGCTACACCGTGCAAAAAGAGAACGGGCGGCTTTCTGATCCCACGCCGGAGCAGGAAAACGCCATCTTCATGGAAATGGGCAAGGTCACGGAGGACGACCGCAACATCAATTGCAGCGGCTGTGGTTACCGCTCCTGCCGCCGCATGGTATTTGCCATACACAACGGCGTGAACCGCAAGGAAAACTGCGTACATTACATCCGCTCCCGCATGGAGGCGGAAAAAACGGAGCTTGCCGCCATCAATGAGGACATCGAATCCAAGCGCGAGATCAAGAATCAGGTGTTCCAGTCCATTGCGGACGATTACACCAGCTTAGAGGCCTCCATCAACGAGCTGACGGTTGGCAACACCAACGCCGCCGGAGAGATCAGCAACATCGCCTCCGCATTTGAAAGCATTTACGCCTTCTGCAACGGCTTAAAGGTCTCGCTGGACGAAGCCTCGGAGTCGCTTAGCAAGCTGGAGGACAACAACCGCAACATCATCAAAATTTCGGACAACACCAATCTGTTGGCCATGAACGCCGCCATCGAGGCCGCCCACGCGGGCACCTACGGCAAGGGCTTTGCGGTCATTGCAGACGAAGTAAAGAGCCTGTCCGAGGACACCCGCAAGATCGCGCTGGACAGCAACCAAAACAACTCCGAGATCGTGCCCGCCATCGCCAAAATACTGGCAGACGCGGAGACGCTGCTGCAAACCTTAAGCGACATGAACGATAAGGTAGTAAGCGTTGCCGCCAGCACGGAGGAGATCTCCGCCCAGTCCGCCATGATCAACGATATCTCCACCCGCCTGAAGGACGAGATGGACAGCATCAAGGATCATTAACCGCCTTACACGCAAAAGACGAGCCGCTGTAGCATACAGCGGCTCGTTTCATATTTTGTAAAATGCGGGCAGCGGCTAAATCTTTCGAACCGTTTGCCCCTCCTGCACGGAGCCCGGCACAACAACGCGCCGGGGCACGTATTTACGCGGAGTCTCAATGGCTTCCACGATCATTCTGGCAGCCTCCGTGCCCAGCATGGGCGCGTTTTGCACCAGCGTGGTCAGGTGCGGGCGCATCACGCGGCTCAATAGTATCCCGTCGAACCCCACAACGCTGATGTCATCGGGCACATGCAGCCCTTGGCGTTCCAACTCGTCCATGCCGCCGATGTAGGAATAATCGTCCGGATACATAATACAGGTAGGCCGGTCGGCAAGCGCCAGTATCTCGCGGGTGGCGATCTCGCTGGCCTTGGGATCGTGATAGATGGCGGCGCGGATGTATTCCTCGGGCACCGTGATATCCAGCGCCTTGCAGGCGCGCTTGAACCCTTGTATGCGCTGCCGGGTCACTGCGGTGTCCTCACCGTGGATAAACGCGATCTTCCGGTGACCTCTGTTGTATACATACTCCACCAGATCCCGCATGCACTGGAGGTTATCAGACAGCACCGCGCCCCGCCCCTCGTACATGTAATCGATGGTTACAACGGGGATATCGCTTTGTATCAGCTCCTTGACCACCTCCGCCTGAAAGTCTACGCAGGCGATCACCACGCCGTCGCAGTTGCGGTAGCGGCAATGCTCCAGATAGGTCATATGCGTGTTGCCGATGTTCTGGCTGATAAAGCTGATATCGTACCCTAAGCGCTCCGCCTCGTTTTTTACGCCGTTTAGCACCTGCGAGAAGTATTCGTGGGTAAGCCCGCAATGGGTTTCGTCCACAAACATAACGCCGATGTTATGGGAATGGTTGGTTTTTAGCGCCCGGGCTGCCGCATTGGGATAGTATGCCAGCTCCAGCGCAGTTTTTTTGATACGCTCCGCCGTTGCCGTGCTGATATCCGGCGCGTTATTGAGCGCCTTGCTGACAGACGCCGGCGAAACGCCGCATATCTCCGCAATCTGTTTGATGGTTGCCATATATCACCTCGTACGAATTGTTGCATTACAGAGTATCAATATGTATTATCCCATGCAGAATTTTTCATGTCAATATTAGGTTCTTACCCCAAATCCGCCCAAAATAAACACTTTTACTGTGCTTACAGCATCGCTTATTCCGAACGGATCGCCGTGAGTGCGGAAAGCCGCATGGCGCGAAGCGCCGGATACATGCCGGAAATCAGCGCCACCAGCACGGAGAAGGCCAGCGCGCCCGCAGAAAGGTAAAACGGAATCACGCTAAGCATGCCGGAATCCACCAGCAGGGTTTTGTTGAGCAGGAAGGAAAGCCCGTAGCTGACCCCCAGCCCCAGCGCACCGCCGAAAAAGCCGATATACGCCGCCTCGGTCAAAAACAGGGTGGCAATGTTCCCCATGCGGCAACCCAGCACCTTGATAATGCCGATCTCCTTCGTGCGCTCGTAAATGCTCATCATCATGGTGTTCATAATGCCGATGGCTGCCACTAAGAGCGCCACGCCGCCAATCGCACCCAACAACAGCCGTAACTGCTCCGTCTGCTTTTCCATGGCCTCCAAGGAGTCCTGCAGGCTGTTGGTGCCATAGCCCATCTCCTCGATCGCCGTTTTTACATCTGAAACGACCTCCATGCTGGTGCACTTTACCTGTATGTTGTTGTACTTTTTAAAGTCGATATTGGTAAAGTCCTTGTTTTCCTTCGCCAGCTTTTTTAGGGTCTTGATATTCACCAGCGAATACCAGGAGTTGTTATTGCCCTCCCGGGTCTGCTGGCCCACCACCTCTACCCGGTACATTTTGCCGTGGGTGACGGTGCCTTCTTCCCCTTCCTCGCCGAAGGCCATATCGTTAGAGGTATAAATATTGCCGTAATCAAACGTAAACTGGAACCGCGCCCGCGCAAGATCGATCTTGCTTTCGCCTGTTTTCATATCGATGGCGGGCTGATAGGTGTTTGGATCGTAAAAGTTATTGAGCACCTCCGCGCCCAGCACCATTTCTATTTTGCTGCCGCCGCTTTCCGGCAGCCTGCCGCCCTCCTCCAGCTTGAAGCCGAACTGTTCCGCAACTTCCGGGTCAACGGCAATAAGCATCAAGTCCGTAGAATACTTGCCGCACTTTAACATGCCCCATGTTTCCACGCGGGGCATCACCGCCGCCACGCCGGGGATCTTTTGAAAAGCGGCAACGCTTTTATCGTCCAGCGTGACCTCCTGCGAGGTATACTGGCCGTTTGCGTGCTGCGTTTCTTTCCATGACTGCACATCAATGGTCGTTAGGCTGCCGATGCCCTCCAGCATTTCGCGGTTGGCCTGATTGATGCCGATGCCCAGCGACACCATCACCACGATGGACGCCGTGCCGATCACCATGCCAAGCACCGTTAAAAATGCTCTTAGCTTCCTGCGCCATAGATTGAGAAACGCCATGGACAGGATATCTCTTAGCTTCATGCGTCCTCAAGCTCCCTGCGGCGGCGCTTTTTCTTGCGGAGAATCAACAGTACGACGAGCGCCGCAAGCACGCCTGCACCGATGCCTACCCACAGCCACGGGAACCCGCCTGCGGGCTGCCCCTCGCCCATTACCTCCTCGCCCATCATGGGGTCTTCAAACTCCATCATAGCGGAATCGTCCATTACATACAGGGAAATAGGCAGCTCCACACGCGTCTCTTCCTGATACACGTCTTCATAGGTCACGATCACCTTGCCCTCGATATCCCCAGGCTCACTTACGATCACATTGAAATCCGCCCGCATGCTGTTGCCTGCGGTGATGTTGCCGCCGGACACGCTTTCTTCCATCTGCAGGCCGGGGCCCTCCACCTCGATCATGCAGTTATAGATGGTGCCCTTGCCCTGATTGTATATGCCAAAGGACACCCCCGCCGAGCCGCCGGGCATGATGCCGTCCGCATACACGGTGGGGTCGTCGATCTTTACACGCATGCGCTGCGCCACCGCCAAGGTCAGATCCTGCTTGGTGGTATACTGCTTTTGCAGCGCCGCCCCCTCATAATCGAACTCGATCGTGAGGTTTTGCGGCTTGCTGTCCGCATCCGGCACGGATTGCAGCTCGATAGAGCATTTTTCGCTTTCGCCCTTGCCGATGGACTTGATGTACATGGCATTGCTGCTGCCGTTGGCAGGCAGTATGGCGTTGTTTACATTGGAAAGCGTCATTTGGATGTTCTGCACGTTCTCCCTGTCGGAGGTGTTACGCACGGTAAACTCCAGCATGAACGGCTCGCCCGCAAACAGGCGGTCTGCCGGGTCGCCCGCCTGCGGCTCCTTAGGCTTTACGCTGTAGGATTCCACGATCAGCTTAGGCATGGAGGTGATGAGGTTGCCGTCCTTATCCTTGATTTCCTCGGACTTTCCCTTCAGCACGTTCACGTACACCTTGAAGCTGTTGGTTTCCAGAACACCGTTCTTGTAATACACGGCGTTGAAGGTGATGCCCTTGACCCCGCTGGTGGCTTCCTTGGAAATCTGCATTTCATATTGCAGCTCCGCCACATTGCCCAAGCCAAGCGTGGGGAGCTTGCGGGTATAGTCCACCGCCTCTATCACGAAAGGGAACTCGTTTAGATCGCTGGAAAGCACAGGGGTGATCTGCGCGCCGGACACAACGCCCTGCCTGCACTTGATGGGAAGGCGAAGCGTTACGCGGTCGCCCGCGTCTCCGGCGGGAGCGGCCACTACCTGCCCGTCTGCGCCGATTGAATCAAGGGTGAGTGCCTTGATGTTTTCGTCGTCGGGTTTGTCAATCTCATCTTTTCCGGAAGAGGGTGTTGGAGTGGGAGCCGCAGTTGTTTTCTTCATTTTAAAATAAACTGTCAGCGGTTCATTGTCATTAGATGTGTATATATCCAGCGCTAATACCTTGTTTTCGATACTTGGTGTTGTTGAAAGCACGTTACAGGTAACAAACACCATTTCATTAGTGCCAGAGGTAACTTCTTTTGTGCCATCCGCCATCGTAAATGACACACTCTGTAAAACATTTTCTGGGTTATTCGTAGGATTCAAGGCTATTTGCGCAATGGTTTCCGTATTAGACGCAGCAAGCCAAATAGGTATCGTCACAGAACCGCCAAACTCAGTTACTACGGCTTCTACAACACTTTCACTATCAGTAGCTTTACTACTAATTGTTGCAGTCAAACTCGGCTTTTCAGCAAACGCAGGCACAGCAAAAAGCAGCGTCAACGCCGTGACCGCCATACAGAATATCGTTCTGATTATTCGTTTGTTCATGGTGATACCTCCCGGGCGCAGCTGTTCGCCCCATCCTCTTTATCATAACGCAGCAGGGGACTTATTCGTTCCCGTTTGCCGCCTGTTTTGCAATATCCACGATCTCTCCGTCCAGCAGCCTGATGCTGGTATCCATATAGGCCGCCATGTTGGGGTCGTGCGTAACCATAATGAGCGTTTTTTTGCGTTCTCGGGCAATGCCGGTAATCATTTCCATCACCTCGTCGGAGGTTTTGCTGTCTAAATTACCGGTGGGCTCGTCCGCAAAAACGATCTCCGGGTCGCACACAAGCGCACGCGCAATGCCTACGCGCTGCTGCTGACCGCCGCTCATTTGCGTTGGCTTATGCCCCATGTGAGATTCCAAGCCGACCGCCTTTAGCATATCCCGCGCCAGCGCGTTTCGTTTTGAGCGGGATATC
The DNA here is from genome assembly GCA_964476505.1 of uncultured Oscillospiraceae bacterium. Classification (GTDB taxonomy): domain Bacteria; phylum Bacillota; class Clostridia; order Christensenellales; family CAG-138; genus CAYZAW01. The sequence goes on from CAYZAW010000023.1 coordinate 30,072, forward strand.
CCGCGAAATGTCAATGGCAGCGCCACATTCTCCACCGCTGTATAATACGGCATTAAATTAAAGGACTGAAAAATAAAGCCCACATGCCTTTGCCGAAACAGTATCAGCTCGCTTTGCGTCATGCGCTCCACGTGCTTGTTGCAAATTACGATCTCGCCCGCCGTGGGGCCTTCTAACCCCGCCAGCACGTTCAACAGCGTGGACTTGCCCGAGCCGGAGCGCCCGATGATGCAGCACAGATCCCCCGCCTCCAGCGTAAAGCTGGCGCCGCGAAGCGCATGCACCGTGACGGTGCCTACATGGTAATCCTTTTTTACACCGCGCACATCGATTTGATGCACCGGCTGCTTATGCTCCATGCCGTTCTCCTTTGCCCGCTGCGGTTATACCTTGATACGGCGGTCATTATATACGCCTCACAGGATAATGGCAAGCAAACATTCGATGAACAAACCCATATACACCCAATATTCGACACAGCCGCCGGAGAGACTCCTTCCCCGGCGGCTGTTATGCTGCAATATTCTTATTTTACTTGTATCAGCTCATATTCGCGCGTGCCAACGCCCAGCTTTTCCGCATGCTCCAGCCCCACGCGCCAATTGGTGGTGGGGTGGGTATCCGTAAAGTGATCCCCGTGGCTGCTCCCGTGCTCCGCCAGCATGCTGCCGGGGATGGTGGGCTGTGCATTGACTGCGTCCGCGCAAGCCATGTCCAGCGCCACAGGATCGAACGAGGCAAACAAGCCCACATTGGGCACGATGGGCATATCATTTTCGCCATGACAGTCGCAGTTGGGCGAAACGTCCGTTACCACGCTGATATGGAAGCACGGGCGGCCCTGCACCACTGCCAGCGCGTATTCGGCGATGCGCTTGTTCAAAATGTCGTTTGCCACATCCTCGTCCGCATGCACGGCGTCCCGCGGGCACGCGCCGATGCACCGCCCGCAGCCCACGCATTTATCATGGTCGATGGAGGCCTTATGCGCCGCGATTGTGATTGCGCCGTGGGCGCAGTTCTTTTGACAGACCCCGCAGCCCACGCAAAGGCTATGCTCCACGGACGGCTTGCCTGCGGAATGCTGCGCCATTTTCCCCGCACGGGAGCCGCAGCCCATGCCTAGGTTTTTCAGTGCGCCGCCAAAGCCGGTGGCTTCGTGCCCTTTAAAATGGCTCAGCGAGATCACGATATCCGCGTCCATAATGGCAGTGCCGATCTTTGCCTCTTTGATGTACTCGCCGTTTACCTGTACCGTAGTTTCGTCCGTGCCCTTGAGCCCGTCCGCTATGATCACATGGCAGCCCACGGCATAGGGCGTAAAGCCGTTTTCGTAGGCAACAGTTAAATGCTCCAGCGCATCCTTGCGCCTGCCCACATACAGCGTGTTGCAGTCCGTTAAAAAGGGATTGCCGCCAAGTGCCTTTACCGCGTCCGCAACGGTACGCGCATAATTCGGGCGCAGGTAAGAAAGGTTGCCCGGCTCGCCAAAGTGCACCTTAATCGCCACAAATTTATTGTCGAAATCGATCGTTTGCATGCCTGCGGCGCGGATGACCCGCTCCAGCTTCAATAAGAGATTGTCGCCCGGCATAGCCCGCATATTGCCGTAATACACCTTCGATTTTGTCATGCTGTTCTCCTGTTATCATTTCTGTTTTTCAATGCCGCCGTCTCACGGGGAGCGTTTTTTGCGCCGCCGCACGGCATATCCTATGGTATTGTAGCATTTGCTTATTACGATGTACAACATCATTTGCCCGGCAGCGCGAAATTTAGCGGAAAACCGGTTGCAAAATGCAGCTGATTTGGGTATCCTGACCATGACGCAAAACAACGGAAACATTTTATCGCATTGGGTATGCTAATGAGGCAGGAGGTACCGTATGAAACCAACATGTGCATGGGAAACCTATTCCAAGGACGATTTAGAGCGGGTAAACGCCACAGCTGCGGCTTATAAAACCTTTTTAAAGGAAAACAAAACCGAGCGGGAATGCACCCGGTCGCTTGTTCAGCAGGCAAAGGCGCTGGGCTTTCGAGAGTTTTCCGCGCTTTCTCCAGCAGAGCGCCAGCCCAAGCCCAACGATAAGTTCTTTTTTTCTTATAAAGGCAAAATGCTGATATTTTTCGTGATCGGCAACGCGCCTTTGACCGAGGGCTTCAATGTTTTAGGCGCGCATATGGATTCGCCCCGGCTGGATTTAAAGCAGCGCCCCTTATCCGAGACCGACGGCCTTGCCTATTTTGACACGCACTATTACGGCGGCGTAAAAAAGTATCAGTGGCTCACCATTCCCCTCGCCCTTCACGGCGTAGTCGTAAAAAAGGACGGCTCGGTGATCGATTTTACCGTTGGCGAGAAGGAGGACGATCCGGTATTTGGCATTACCGATCTGCTCATTCATCTTTCTAAGGATCAGTTGGATAAAAAAGCGCTGGTGTTTATTGAGGGGGAGCAACTGAACATTCTTGCCGGCCATCGCCCGGAGCCCGCCGAGGATGGCAAGGACGATGCCGCCAAGGTGAAGAACACCATTAAAAAGCTGTTATTGGAGCGTTACGGCATGGACGAGGAGGATTTTATCTCCGCCGAGATCGAGGCCGTTCCCGCCTACCCGCCCCGGGATTTCGGTTTGGATGCCAGCATGATCGCGGCTTACGGGCATGACGACCGCTGCTGCGCGTACGCCTGCATCGATGCGCTCTTTTCCATGCAGGATGCGCCCGCACGCACCTCCTGCGTGATACTTACCGATAAAGAGGAGATCGGTAGCGTTGGCGCTACCGGCATGTGTGCCAATAATTTTGAGAACGCCGCGGCGGAGCTGTTGTTTGCCGCCGGCTTCAAGGAGGATATCTACACACGCCGCGCCTTAGCCATGAGCCGTATGCTCTCCTGCGACGTGACCGGCGCTTACGATCCCCTTTATGCCTCCGCCTTTGAAAAGGGCAATGAGGCCCGCCTTGGCTACGGCGTATGCCTCACCAAATACACTGGCTCCCGCGGCAAGAGCGGCGCGAACGATGCCAATGCGGAATACATTGCGCAGGTGCGCCGCGTGTTCCAAGACGGTACCGTTTGCTACCAGACCGGGGAGCTTGGCAAGGTGGATCAGGGCGGCGGCGGCACCATTGCGTACATTTGCGCCCGCTACGGCATCGACGTGATCGATTGCGGCATACCTGTACTTTCTATGCACGCCCCCTACGAGGTCATCAGCAAAGCCGACCTGTACGAAACCTGCAAAGCCTACGCTGCCTTCTTGCGAAGCTGATTGGAGTATGCCTCCGGCGGGTTAAACCCTTTTATAAAAGGGTTTAACAATCCTAAAACTTTCAAAATAATAATAGTAAATGCACCGCAGAAATTACTCTACGGTGCATATTTTACTTTTAGAGTTTTTGGGTTCTTAGGGTATTTTTACAAAAATACCCT
>CAYZAW010000024.1:0-33420 GCA_964476505.1 uncultured Oscillospiraceae bacterium
CCCGCGTGGTCGTTTGCGTCCCCTCCGGCGTTACGGAGGTGGAAAAGCGTTCCGTGATCGACGCTACCGAGGAGGCCGGCGCACGCCACACCTTCCTGATCGAAGAACCCATTGCGGCCGCCATCGGCGCTGGCATCGATATTTCGCAGCCTTACGGCAACATGGTGCTGGATATCGGCGGCGGCACAACGGATATCGCCATCATTTCCTTAGGCGGCAGCGTGCTGTCCTCCTCCATCAAAATCGCAGGCGACAGGTTTAACGCCTCCATCGTACGCTATATGCGTAAAAAGCACAACCTGCTGATCGGCGAACGCACCGCTGAGGATATGAAAATCGCCATCGGCTCCGCCTATCCCCGCCGGGAGCAGGTATTCTTAGATGTAAAAGGCCGTAACCTGATTTCGGGCCTGCCCCAGTCCATCGTGATGGGCAGCAACGAAATGATAGATGCTATGGAGGAGCCCCTGCAAAGCATACTGGAGTGCATCCGCACCACATTCGAAAAGACCCCGCCCGAGCTGACCTCGGATATCGCAGAGCACGGTATTTGCCTTACCGGCGGCGGCGCGCTTTTATACGGCATGGACAGATTTATCTCCGAGCATACCAAGGTACCCTGCTGGGTTGCGGAGGATCCCATTTCCTGCGTAGCCATCGGCACGGGCAAGGCGCTGGAGAACATCGACGCATATTCCAGCGGCGCTGTTTACGATTATCGCCGCGGCGAGTATTTTGACGAGCAAAATTAGTACTTTACAAAACGTTGGCGCATGTTGTATAATACTGCTTGCGTCAAGCGAGGGGCATTAGCTCAGTTGGTAGAGTGCTACACTGGCAGTGTAGATGTCAGGAGTTCGAGTCTCCTATGCTCCACCAGAAAACAAAGCAGATACCGTTAGGTGTCTGTTTTTGTTTTCTCTGTGTTTTTAGCATAGGAGACGAGTTGGGCATGTGCCGTGCCACCGCACGGCGAGAAAGCGTCCGGTGGACGGTTTCTCAATGCCCCGAGCTGGCGGCGGGACTGCCCCAGTTCCGCCGGCGAGTCTCCTATGCTCCACCAGAAAACAAAGCAGATACCGTTAGGTGTCTGTTTTGTTTTCTCTGTGTTTTAGCATAGGAGACGAGTTGGGCATGTGCCGTGCCGCAAGCCTTATCACGTTCGCGGCGATTCTTCCAAAACTCAAAAAACCGCTTGTGTATATCGAAAAAGCAGGATATCATGTTTTGTTGACAGGCGCATTCAGGAGCCTGTCCGTTTTGGCCTGATAAGCATTATCACAGGAGGAGCTTCCATGATGAAAATTGGTCTGCTGTGCGCCATCCAGCAAGAATTAGACCCGTTCTTACCGTATATGGAGCAAGTGCATATCACAGAGAAAGCCTCCCTGCGCTTTTATGAATGTACGCTTTCGGGTATTCCCACAGTAGCGGTGCGCTGCGGTGTTTGCCGTGTTAACGCAGCCACTGCCTCGCAAATTTTGATCGATGTTTATGGCGTTAACGCCATCATCAACGCCGGAACAGCCGGCGGCATGGAGCCGAGCGTAAAACTGTTTGACGTTGTAGCGTCCACAGAAGCCTGCTATCACGATTTGGATGAGGAGTTGTTTACCCAGTTCGGCTCCTGTTCCCTATTTCAAGCGGATGCCAAATTGCTTGCCGCCATGAAAAGCGCTTGTGCAAACGATCCTTCCGTACACTTTGGACGTATGATCACAGGGGAAATTTTTGTACAGGACGATATGCGAGACAGCCTCAATCTAAAATTTGCGCCCCTATCCGCAGATATGGAAACGGCGGGCATGGCACAGGTTTGCTATATGAATGGCATCCCGTTTTTATCCGTTCGCGCCATTTCGGATACCGCGGAGCATAACGGCTTAGATAATTTCGCCGCACACTTGGAAACTGCCGCCAGTTGCTCCAAGGACGCGGTACTGAAACTGCTGACGGAGCTGCGTACTTTGGCCTAACAGGCATAGTACGGCTCTGTTCCTGTTCGATTTGTTTTTGTATGAAAGGCGATTTCATGGAACATAAAAGCACGCCAGGCGCTAACACTCCCTTACGGCAGCGGTTTATCGGCATCCATTACACGCTGATTCACCTGCTATACTGGATGACGGTTTGCGGGTATTACGCCTTTGGCGCGTCCTATCTTTCCGAGCGCGGCCTTAGCAGCTCCCTCACGGGCATTGTGTTTGCCTTGGTCGGCATATTATCTGTGCTGATGCAGTCCGTGATCGCCACCGCGGCAGATCAAAGGAATGCCTCTCCCAAGCGCATTTCCGTTTGGCTGACGGTGCCTGCCTGTGTACTGCTCTTGCTGTTGGTGTTCGTTGTGCGCACGCAATGGCTATACATTACGCTGTACGCGCTGGTTTGGGTGCTGGTGATGTCCTTTGCCTTTCTTTTAAACGCCCTTGCCATGGACAGCGTAAAGGCCGGGAATAAGGTCAATTACGGCATCAGCCGCTCTTTTGGCTCCATGTCTTACGCACTGACGGCCTATGCGCTTGGTATCGTTTGCGCAAAGCTGGGTACCGCCATCACAGTGCCCGTTGCCGCCGTACAGTCCTTACTTTTCCTCATTGCGCTGCTCACATGGCGGGAGGCGCCCCTCCCGGAAAAGCAGCCTCTTTCCGCAGAGGCTTTGCCAAAGCAGGCACCGGAGCGGGAGTTCTTTAAACGATATCCGCGCTTTCTTACCTTTGTGATCGGCTGTACCTTGTGCTTTATCCCCTATTCCATGACGTGCAATTTTCTGGTGCGCGTGGTTGAGGCGCTTGGTGGCGGCAGCAGCGAGCTCGGTACGACTGTTATGCTCACCGCTTTATTGGAGATCCCCACCATTTCCATATCCGTATGGCTCAACCGCAAGTTTGGCAGCAACCGACTGTTGACCGTTTCCGCCATATTCCTTACCCTGCGGATGCTGCTTGTTACTGTTGCGCCCAGCATGCCCTTTTTATACGGCAGCATGCTCACGCAGACCTTTTCGTACTCGTTGTTTATTCCAGCCTCGGTATACTATGTGGACGCGCTGATGGCAAGAAGCGACCGCCTTAAGGGGCAGGCCGTGATGACGCTGATTCCAACGCTTGGAAGCGCCGCGGGTGCGCTCTTAGGCGGGTTCCTGTTGGATACCGTGCAGGTGTCCGGCATGCTTCTTGTGTGCTCCGCGCTTTCCTGCATCGGCACCGTTATTATGGTGTGCGGTATTCAGCGGGGAGATATGCGCCCCGTCGCATGATCATGATTGCATCATCGTGTAGCGTGTTCGTCGCTTGCGCACTTTAAAGCGGCAGACAACTGTTCCGAATATGGAACCGGCTCCCCTTCGGAAGCCGGTTTATTTTTTACTGATACAGTTCTATGGCCGTTTAGCTTGCGCTTCGCACCTGTTCAAACTCCTCCTGAATGGCGGCATCAGGCTCCTTGCCCAGCAGCGACACCACAACGATCACGATGCAGGAGATCACGAACGCCGGGAACAGCTCGTAAATACCGAACACCCCGCCCATGGGCTTTAACAGCAGCTTCCATACGAACACCATCACGCCGCCGGAGATCATGCCGGCAACAGCGCCCGCGTGGGTCGTACGCTTCCAGAACAGGGAGAAGATCATCAGCGGCCCGAAGGTTGCGCCAAAGCCCGCCCATGCAAAGGATACGATGGTGAATATCACGCTGTTTTCGTCCCAAGCGATCACGATACCCAGCACGGAAATGGCAATGAGCATGATGCGGGATACCAGCATAACCTGTTTGTCCGTTGCATTCTTTTTTAGCACGCCTTCAAATATGTTCTTGGAGAAGGCGGAAGCCGCGATCAGCAGATACGAATCCGAGGAGCTGATGGTGGCGGCAAGGATGCCCGCCAGCACAAGCCCTGCCAAGAGCGGCGGTAAGAGCGATTTTGTGAGCGTGATGAACACGTTTTCCGCGCCGCTGGCGGTCGCCAGCAATGCCTCCGTGGGGAACAGCGAACGGCCGATCAGGCCGATTGCCACTGCCGCAAACAGAGAGATCGCGCACCAAACGGTGGCGATGCGGCGGGAGCGCTTCAGTTCGCCCTCCTGCCGGATAGCCATGAACCGGAGCAGTACTTGGGGCATGCCAAAGTAACCGAGGCCCCAAGAAAGCGTGGAGATAATCGTCAAAATGCCGTAGCTGCCCGCCTCGCCAAAGGCCGGCGCACCGTTTACCACCTGCTGTACGCCTGCGGCGTCCACCGCGGGTGCGGCGATCTGCGTTAAGGAGAAGTACCCGGGCAGCGCCTGCGCGTTCGCGATCACGGTATTGATTCCGCCCGCCGCAACCGTGCCAAGCGTCAGCACCAATACCAAGGCTACGATCATCACGATGGCCTGCATAAAGTCTGAAGCGCTTTCCGCAAGGAACCCGCCCAAGAACGTGTACAGCACCACGAATACCGCGCCTGCGATCATCATGGAGTGGTAAGAGAAGCCAAACAGTGTGCTAAACAGCTTGCCGCAGGTCACGAAGCAACTGGAAGCGTACACGCTGAAAAATACCAGTATAAATACGCCGGCAATGGTTAAAAGCACCTTTTTCTTTTCGTGGAACCGGTTGCTGAAGAAATCCGGCACAGTGATGGAATCACCGGAAAGTGCAGAATACCGGCGCAAGCGCTTTGCTACCAGCAGCCAGTTTAAATAGGTGCCTAACAGTAAGCCGATGGCCGTCCATGCAGCGTCCGCAATGCCGCACCAGTAGGCCACGCCGGGCAAGCCCATTAAGAGCCAGCCGCTCATATCCGAGGCTTCCGCGCTCATGGCGGCGATCCACGGCCCCAGCGAGCGTTTCCCCAAGAAGTATGCCTCTGAATCCACATTGGCCCGCTTTGCAAAAAACAGGCCGATACCGATCACGACCAGCATGTACACGATCATCGCGATCATAATTTGCAGTGTGTCACCAGACATTGTATATCCCCCTCATTCATGGCGCGAACGTTCCGCTTTGTTCCCCAACAGCCCGTTCCGCCTGATATTCCTTACTATGGTAAAGCACAAAAGCGAAAAAGTAAAGAGAAAACGCGTATATCACCGTCACCTTTCGGAAGAAAATGAAGAAACACCCAGATCATACGACCTTCGGTGTTTCTTCTTGAATAGCGATGCTCGTGGTATTACTTTGATTTATTCCTTCTGCGCGACAGCACAACACTTTGCAGCAGAATGAAGAAGCAAAGCATGACCCCTGTGGTGATGCTCTGCCACCATGGGTCTTGTAAGCCAGACGTGGTCACGATGGATTTGATGGTCGTTAATGTAAGCACACCAAACAGTGTGCCTATCACGTTGCCCACGCCGCCTGACAGCAACGTACCGCCTATGATAGAAGACGCGATAGCGTTCATTTCCGCGCCTGCCGCATTGGTAGCGTTGCCCGCCCCGGTATGCGTCATGAATACAAACCCGGCGATACCTGCCAACAGCCCGCTGACCACATGGGCAAAGAAGCGGTTTGCCCTGATATTGATGCCCATCATGAGAGCGCTCTGCCGACTGCCGCCTATGGCGTACAGGCTGCGGCCGAATTTGGTCTTGTACAGCAGAAAGAATATAGCAAACACTACGATCAAGGCAATAATCACACCGATCTCAATGCGCGCGGGGATCATATTGCCGTTTTTTGCGGTGTAACCCAGCCAAGGTATTTCAAGCCGCTGTGACATAAGCGCGGAAAAGCCTTCATTCGTGACCTTTACCGGCACGGCGCTGACAATGGTGGTCATACCTCTTGCGAAAAACATGCCCGCTAATGTGATGATGAAGGGCTGTATTTCCAAATATGCGATGAGGAAGCCTTGCACGATGCCAAATGCCAAACCTATTGCAAGCGCCAGCAGCACAGTGGTAAGAATACTGCCGCCGTTCTCGATGCTCACAGCGCAGCTCATAACCACCACTGCAATAATGCCGCCTACGGATATGTCGATGCTTCCGCTTATCATCACAATCGTAAGGGAGCATGAAATAATGATGAGCGCAGCGTTGTTGTTCAACATGTCAAACAGTTGCTGGGGCCTGAGAAAGCCGCCGCCCCATATCAGCATTGCCAATAAATACATACCAACGAATATGCATATGGTAATGGTCATGAGCAGCTGCGTATCTGTCAGAGGCTCTCTGCGCTTTTTCTTGGTGTTGATTCTCATTGTGCTGCCTCCTTTACATCGGCCAAAGCACGCTTATTCTTGACAAGCCTTGCCCATAGTTTTCCTAGCTTCGCCTTTACCACAGGGGAGCCCAGCACGACCAGCAGAATAATCACCACTGCCTTATAAGCCTTGATCGCCGTTGAGGGAACCTTCATTGCATACAGCGTGATGGTGAGAGCTTGTATCGCATAAGCGCCGAGTACCGAGCCTGCCATTTTAAATTTACCGCCGGAAAGGGCGTTGCCGCCTATTGCCACCGCCAATATAGCGTCCATTTCGATTTCGAGCAGCAGCGTTTCATGGTTGATAAGGCTGAGCCGTCCCACGCTGATGCAGCCCGCTATGGCGCAGCATACGCCCAGGATGATGAAGGACAGCATTTTAATACCGATCGTGTTAATGCCATTGAGCCGCGCCGCCCGTTCGTTAATGCCAACTGCCTGCGTCACAAGCCCGAGCGTTGTACGCTTAAACAGAAGCAAGAAGATCAATGCGCAGAATATAACGATGAATATCGGCGTGGGTATCGGTACACCGGGAATAAAGCTGCCTATGGCGCTTACGATGGGATTTGAAAGTGTTGGAGTAGCACCGCCGTTGATCCAGTAGGCTATGGATCTTCCACAGGTAAACAGAATCAGTGTTGCTATCATTGGCTGAATTTTAAAGACAGCAACCAGCGTGCCGTTTAATGTGCCGAATATCGCTGCAACAACACAGGCCGCTACAAAGGCGAGCAGCACAATCCAGCCGGAACTGGAGGTGGAGCCGCTGATTACCTTCACAAAAACGCTTCCCGCTACGGCGGCAGAAGCACCAACGCTGATATCCTGCCCGCCGCAGGCGGCAGTCACCAGCGTCATGCCCATCGCAAGGATCGCCAGCTCTGACGCGCCGTTGAATATGCTGATTAGATTTCCTGCCAATACCGTATTTCCGCTGCTGTTAACAGTAAGCTCGATCGAAAAGAAGCTAGGATCGCGGAAAATATTGAATAACACCAGCAATACAATAGCAATGAGCGGAATGATGAGCTGCGAATCGTTTCGCAGTCTTTGCATAAACTTATTTGCTTTCACTTGCTTCTCCTCCTGCTATTGTGTGCATTACATAGTCCTGCGTCAGCTGTTCTCCCGTAAGCTCACCCACGATGTTGCGATCACGCATAACGATCAGGCGGGAGCAGGTTCTAAGCATTTCCTCTATTTCGGAGGAAATGAAGGTAACGCTTACGCCCTCTTGTGCAAGCTTGCGCACCAGCTTTTGTATTTCCACCTTGGTGCCAACGTCTATCCCGCGGGTTGGCTCATCCAATATTAAATACTCCGGATGGGTAAGCAGCCAGCGCGCCAGTATCACCTTTTGTTGATTACCTCCGGAGAGGGATTTAAGCGGCGTATCCGCAGATGCGGTCTTGATGTCAAGCGCCCGTATGTATTCCTGTGTAAACTCTTCCGTTTCCGCCTTCGATAGGGGATGGAAAAAGCCTTTCATTACTTGCAATGCAAGTATGATATTCTCTCTTACCGATAGGTCGGCGATAATGCCCTCGTTTTTACGATCCTCGGGAAGATACCCGATACCGTGCTTCATGGCATCTTTAGGCCTCGCTATTTTCACGTGCTTTCCATGCACCGTTACATTGCCTCCGGTCACTCTATCGGCACCAAATATGGCACGCACGCTCTCACTGCGTCCGGAGCCTAATAGACCGGTGAAACCGTTGACCTCGCCCTTTTGTATGCGAAAGTCAAAGGGTTTTACGCCGGCGGCGCTGGAAAGGTTTTTCGCCTCATAAACAGTTTCGCCGACCATGTCGGCAGAGCTTCCGTTGCGCATGGCGGAAAGGTCATCCAACTCCTTACCGATCATCTTGGATACCAACTCCACCTGCGGCAGCTTATCCGCCTCATATTCCCCCACAAGGCAGCCGTTGCGAAGTACGGTTATTCTGTCGCTGACAGCGTATACCTGCTCCAGAAAATGTGTAACGAAAATAATGCCAACACCTCTCGCCTTCAGATCGTTCATCAGGGCGAACAGCATGGCGACCTCCTTGTCGTCAAGCGAGGAGGTGGGTTCATCCAATATAAGAACCTTACAGTCCATGTCAACTGCGCGCGCTATGGCAATCATCTGCTGAACAGCCAGAGAACAGATTCCCAGCTGTTGACCGGCATGCGCAGGGATATTCAGCTTTTGCAGTATCTCCTCCGCATGGCGCTCCCTTTCCTTCCAGCGAATGAGCGTTCTTTTGTCTCTACCGATATAGATATTCTCCGCAACAGACAGATTGGGGCAAAGAGAAATCTCCTGATAAACCGTGCTGATGCCCAGATCCTGCGCATCCTGCGGGGAATTGATCTCTACGTTGCTATCCTTATCGGCTACCCGAATCTCTCCTGAATCTTTTGAATAAACGCCCGTCAATACCTTGATAAGCGTGGATTTTCCTGCTCCATTCTCTCCCATCAGCGCATGAATCTCGCCCTTACGAAGCGTAAAATCCACATCCTGAAGAGCTTTTACACCCGGAAATGCCTTGCATATCCCGCGCATTGTCAGTGCAATTTCTTCCTGCATCTGTTACCCCTTTCAAAAGCCGCCCGATTAACAAGGAATCCTCGCGGAGTATCGTGCCCTATGTTATGGGAGTCCCTTTGTGAACTACTATCAGTATTATGTATATATGGTAATAAGTCAAGAAATGCGCGGTGTTAACGCGCGGAAAACGTCCACACACCAACACCGCGCAGGTAAGTTTAGATCAATCGATTATTCGCCAAGACCGTAGGTCGCGATATCGTCCTCGGTGATGGTCTTTGCATCAAAGCCCTTCTCCTCGGAGATGATCTTCTTAGAGGACAGCGTGCCGCCGCCTTCCAGAGTCTTGATCATGTCGGAGATAACAGCAGCCTGGAAAGGACTGCACTGGCCATCATAGTTCCAGTTGCCAGCCAGGAGCTCGCGGAGTGCCCAACGGTTGCAGTCAAAGCCCATTACGATAACGTCGCCGTTCACGCCATGGGTGATGCCCGCTTCGTCAAGAGCCGCAACAGCGCCGCGCGCCATACCGTCGTTCTCAGCATAGATGATGTTGAAGGACTCGCCGGAGTTGATGACGGACTCGGTGATCTTCTTTGCTTCTGCCTCGTCCCAAGTGGCGGTCTGCTGCACAACGAGCTTCCAAGCGGCGTCCGCTGCTACCTGCTCATCCAGAGGACCGGTACGGCCGATCTGTGCATCAGAGCTCATAGCGCCCTGGATATGAATGATGTTGTACTCAGGAAGCGCAAGGCTCTTGAGCCAATCAACAGCCAAGATGCCCTGGTTCTTCATGTCGGACACAACAGCGGCTTCATACAGAGAGTCGGAGCAGTCGATCATACGGTCAAACAGGAACACTTTAACGCCATTCTCGGCAGCGGAGGTCAGTACGGCATCCCAGCCGGTGGTCTCAGCGGCGGAGATCAGCAGGTAGTCAACGCCATCAGTGATGAACTGCTGGGCTGCATTGAGCTGCTCGTCGTTCTTTATGCTGTAATAAGTGTTTGCTTCATAGCCGTTATCAGCGGTGAACACGTTCTCAAAATCCTTTACGTTCGCCTCGCGGTAACCGGATTCGGAGGGAGGATTGTTCACGATGCCAACCTTGATCAGGCCGGAGTCTGCGGGAGCTGCGGGAGCCTCAGCAGCGGGAGCTGCGGGAGCCTCAGCGGCGGGAGCAGCGGGAGCTTCAGCGGCGGGCGCAGCGGGTGCGGCGCAAGCTGCCATAGCCAGTACCATTGTCAGGGCAAGCACGAGAGCTAAGAGTTTCTTCATTTCATTTTTCCTCGCTTTCTGATTTTGTTTTGACTTTGTCCCTCTGGAACAACTTCGATTTGTTTTGGAACACACAGGTTCCTTTGCACCCTTATCTAATCAGAAGCGTGTTTTTAAGTCAACGCGACGGGTTTTTGATTCAACATGCCGATTGGCACAAAAAGTACATATTTCATATATATCATTGACATGCGTACAAATTATGCTGCATTACTTTTTATTTCTTAATATTTGTTTGATATATTCCGATATTGTAGGATAATTTGATGCATAGCACGGTATCCGTCCGCATATGTATCTTGTTTTCCTGCAATGATTCGAGCCGTCTTTTCAGTTGTTTGTTTTGATTTGTTCCGGCAAATCTTGATTATCTCCGAAAATTCTTTTTTGGAATCATGTACCGCCTTTGATTTTCTCACGCAGGGCAAGCCCCGCCGTATTTTTTCATACAGGATTAGACAGACGGCTTTATGTATGGCATGTTACAATACAGGTATCACAGCGAAAGGGTGGCTTTGTTATGCGTACAAAGTATCTGCATCTGGCTCAAACCGTGAAAGAGGATCTTCCCCGGCTGATTGCCCGCGGCATAGAAAAGCTGCCCTCCGAAGCGGCACTGATGCGGCAATACAACGTAAGCCGCCAAACGGTACGCCGTGCGCTGGCTGCCCTTGCCGCAGAGGGGCTGGTGGAAAGCCGTCAGGGCAGCGGCACTTATGTTTGCCGCATTCCGGGCAAAGCCGCACGGGAGGTCGCCGTGCTTCTTCCCTCCGGGGACGATTATCTGTACCCTGCGCTTCTGCACGACCTACGTGAAGCGTTGGCAAAGCACGGCTATGCGCTGACCCTGCGGGAAACCGGCGGCAGCGTATACCGGGAGCGGGAACAGCTTTGTGCTCTCTTACGGGAGTCCCCGGCAGGTATTATTGCAGAAGGCTGTAAAACCGCACTGCCCAACCCTAATACCGATCTATATGATAAGCTTTATCTGCAGGGAACCCCCGTGGTGTTTCTAAACAATACCTATCCCGCTTTAAAAAGTGCCGTTTGTATTGGGCAGGAGGATTACGGCGGCGGCTACCAACTGGCAAAGTATTTGATGGATCAGGGGCGTACGCGTATTGCAGGCCTGTTCAACAGCGATGATATACAAGGACACGAACGCTATCGCGGCTGTATCAGCGCCCTGCGAGACACCGGCTTGCTTCCTCCCGACCACCGCTTTTGCTGGTTCTCCGCAGAAGAGTATCACCAGCTTGCTTCCGGTAGCCTTCCCCCGTGGCTTTCCCGCTTCATCAATAACAGCCTTGCAGAGTCCAACGCCGTAGTTTGTTATAACGATGAAGTCGCATATTATCTTATAAAAGCCCTTCTTGCCGCCGGTAAACGCGTGCCCGCAGACATTGCCGTGGTCAGCTTTGACAACAGCTATTATGCTACCATTGGCGCCGTTGGAATCACTTCCCTGGGCCATGCGGATACCACCCCTGCCCAAAGCGCCGTCGCGCATATGCTCAAGCTGCTTCGCGGCAGCCGCTGCACCTCCAATACCCTACCGTGGACGCTGTTTGAACGCAGCAGCTCCAAATAAAAAAAAGGGCTCCGCCCTTTTGCTATGGGGCGCTGCCCAATACTACGCTGGAGATATCATCCCCAGACCCCGCTTTTCGCCGGAAATATCCCGGCTAGGAGCAAGTCATATATGATCGTAGGGGCCGATGGACACATCGGCCCGAAAACGCCACGTATTTAAAGAAGTGTTTTTCCTTAATACGCCCTTCCTGCCAGCACCTCATCCGATAGATTCCGGAGCGAAAAATACCCTTCCTCCACATATTCGTTCTTTTGCGGCAGCACCCCCGCCTCCATCTGCTGAATGACCTTGGCAACGCGCGGGCCGTGCAAGGGGTTGCATTCCACACAGAGGTTGATCTTCCCCTCCAAGCAGGATTCCAGCGCCGCATGTACTGCGTCAAACGATATCACGATCACCCCGCCGTCCGCGCCGTAGGGGATATTCAGCTTGTCCATCGCTTCCATTGCGCCAAACGCCATGTCGTCGTTTTCGCAATACAGCACATCGATATTCCGGTTTGTACGCAGGTATTCCAATATCACCTCATAGGCCTTGGCCTTTGTGTACTCGCCCTTTAGCTGTGCTGCGATGAACCAATTGGCATGCGCCGCCGTCGCTTCCTCCAAGCCTGCCGAGCGCCCGATCTGCGCCGTTGCGCCCTCAGTGCCCTGCACGTGCAATATGTTGATATGGTCGCTTTTCCGGCCCTGCTGCGTCAGCTCACGCTCCAACCATTCCGTTGCCATCTGCGCCTCCCGCCGGAAGTCCGAGCCCACCCGCGCCGCATACAGGCTTTCGTCCTGCACATCCACCTGCCGGTCAACAATGACCACCGGAATGCCCTCCGCACGGGCTTCCTCCAGCACGCTTTCCCAGCCCGTTTCCGCTATGGGGGCGATCACGATGTAATCCACCTCCTGCTGGATGAACGTGCGGACAGCCTTGATCTGGTTTTCCTGCTTCTGCTTGGCGTTTTCAAATATCAGCTCAAAGCCGTTCTCCTCGCTCAAGGCCGCCTTCATGGATTCCGTATTGGCAATGCGCCAGCTGGATTCGGAGCCCACCTGCGAAAAGCCCACCACGATCAAGTCCGTTTCCCTCTCCGGTGTTTCAGGCAAACTGGGGCTGCATCCGATCACCAGCGCCGCCGCCAGCAGAATCAAAAGCGCGTTTTGCATCCATCGTTTCATGCCTGCTCCGCCTCCTTACGCAGCGGGAAGCGGAAGCGCACCACCGTTCCCATATTCTCTTCGCTTTCCATTTCAATTTTGCACTGCTCTCCAAAGAACAGCTGCAACCGTTTATACACCGTTGCTAGGCCAAAGCCCACCGGCGTTTCCTTGCTTTCCATGGACGAAAGCACCTGATGCAGCCGCTCTTGCGTCATGCCCGCCCCGGTATCCTGCACCTCCAGTATCACCACGTTTTCCTCCGTCAGCTTTGAGCGCACCAGAATACTGCCCACGCCGCGCTTGAGCTTAATGCCGTGGTAAAGGGCGTTTTCAACCAGTGGCTGCAACGTTAGCTTGGGAATGCGCAGGTTCACAAGCGCCGGGTCCATTTGGATGTCGTAGGTTAAAATGTCTTTATACCGCACCTGCTGAATTTCCAAATAGCTCCTGACCTGCAATTCCTCCTCCTGCATGGTGATCACATCGCTGCCCTTGCTAAGCGACGTGCGGAAGAAGTTGGACAGGCTGGATACCATTTCCACCGCCTGCTCCTCCTTGCCCATTTCGATGAGCCATATAATGGTGTCCAGCGTGTTATACAAAAAGTGCGGGTTGATCTGGGATTGCAAAAGTGCCAGCTCCATGGCGTACAGCCGCGTCTGCTCCTGTCGGTTCAGCTCCATCAGCCGGTTCAGGCGCGCCGCCATTTTTTCCAAGCCCTCGCTCAGCGTTTGCAGGGTTTCGTCCTCCGCCGCCACGGGCTCCCGCGCCGTTAGATCGCCCCGGCCGATGCTCTCCGCACGGTGGCACAGCTCGTCGATAGGCTGGGTGATACTGCGGCTTAGCGTGAGCGACCGCCGCGCCATTACCAGTATCATCACCACCGCGCCGATGCAGATCAACAGCACCTCTAAAAGCAGGCGGTCATTCAAGGTTTGCTGCAATGCCGCAAGCCGCCCTGCCTCGTAATACAAATAGGTGTACATGTACTGCTGCACAAGCTCCGTCAGTACATAGATGTTGGTTTCCAATTGCTCGATCTGCGCGTCGTAGCCGTCTGTTTCCGCAATTTCCAGTATTTTAGTTTTTAGATTTGCGCATAGGTTCAGCACGCTGTTGATGGCCTTGCGGCTTTCCTTGCTTTCCGTATTGTCCAAAAGGCTTTGCGCCAGCGCCTGCGCCGTTTCCACTTCCTCCAGCGGCAGGCCCTCGGCATAATCGTTCTGGCTAACGTAATAATACATGCGTAAATCCACGTCTTCCTTGAAGTTCTGGTTGAACTGGGAAACGCGGGCAATGTTTACGGAAATGTTGGAATAGCGCACGTTATAGATGATAAACAGCGCCAGCGTGATGCCTATGATCACGCAGCACATCAAAAATATAGAAAGCAGCAGACTGCGCAGCTTTTTCTCAATGGAATCAGTACGCTTGGTCCATAACTCAATCATGATTTCGCTTCTTCTCCCGCCCGATAATTACTGGGCGTGCAGCCCTGCGTTTTTTTGAAAATAAAGCTGAAATACCGCGGGTCGCGATAGCCAACCTCAAAGGCGATCTCGCCGGAGCGCAGCGTGGTCTGCCGAAGCAGCTGCTTGGCAAGCTCCATGCGTTTTTGCGTTACATATTCCACAAATGTGAGCCCCATTTCCTGGCTGAAAATGCCGGAGAAATAGTTGGCGCTGATGTTGATGGCCTTTGCGACCACGTTTAAGGAGATGGTCTCCTCCGTAAAATGCTGGTCGATAAAGCGAATCGCCCGGTTCAGTATGGTGCGGTACTGGTTGCCGGACACCTTTTCCCTAAGGGTGATCGTACGCTGCAGCAGCTCCACGATGTAGCGCTTCAATTCCTGATCGTCGATCTCGCGCTCCACATCGTTCAGGCATTGCAGGGGCTGTACAAACTCCTCCTGTGTAAAGCCGTAGCTTTTTGCCTCCATGGTGGCGGCAAAACGGATGTTGAGCATGATGTACCGCCGGAACATCAGGGAATGAATCACGCTGCCAAGCGCGTGCAGGTATTCCGATGCAAAGTCTGATACCTCTTCCATAAGGCCGGTCTGTAAAAAATGACGGATGATCTGCGAGTCCACCTTGTTCACGTCCAGCTCCGCCAAGCCGTGGGTCTTATCCTGCGGCTCGGGCGGGGTCAGCACAAGGCTGTTCAATACATGCTGCTCCGGCAGCAGATGCCGGTAAGACAGTACTTGGCTGGCCTTGCCAAAGCACTGGGCAAGGCCGCTTAGGCGCTGCACGGGGTCTCCAACGGATACATACCAGTTAAGCGTTGCATGCGCCTGCACGCAGCGGCGCTGGATATTCTCCACACAGGTGTCGCTCACGCTTTGTATGTTTTCTGCCGTGCCCTTGATAAGCACCGCATAGGTTCTGAGGTTGCAGCGGAACAGCAGATATTCCGGGTAGCGCAGGAAAAACCCCATCAGCTCCTCCAACAGCTCCGCCAGCGGCTCGGAATAGCCGGACTCGGCAGCCTTTGGCTGAAGCGTCAGTAAAATGATGTTGTAATAATCCGCGTCGATCATGATATCCAGCCGCTTAGCCTGTTCGTAGATCTCGGGCACGGTCAGCGCGCCGGAGGTGATCTGCTCAAAAAACTTCCTTTGGGCGTACTGCTCGTATTCCTGCGCCTCCAGCTGGAACTGGCGGATGTAGTCCTTCTGCTCGCGCTCTTCCTCGATCTTCTTTTTCACGACGTCCAGTGTGCTGATAAGCGATGCTTTGGTGATGGGCTTTAACAGGTACTGCTCCACGCCGATGCCGATGGCTTCCTGCGCAAACTCGAAATCGTCGTGGCCGCTGATGATAATGATCTTGGTATCCGGCAGCTCCGCGCTGACCAGCTTGCTTAAGGAAAGCCCGTCCATAAAGGGCATTTTGATGTCCGTAATCAGGATATCCGGCTTGATGCGCCGAATCTGCGGCAGCGCCATTTCGCCGTCGGTGGCGTCTCCGGCAAATTCAAAGCCGTACTGCCCCCACGCAATGCTGTCTCGCAAACCCTCGCGCACTACGCTTTCGTCCTCAACCAAAAATACCTTTAGCATCGTTTCACCGCCTTTTTATCATTATACCATTGGTTTTTTCGCTTACAGAATAAATTTTCTTCTGATTCCCTATGAATTTTTTACGCAAGGAAACAGCCCGCCAAGCTTTTTGCATGGCGGGCTGTGATTTCATGTTCCCTTGTTTCTGTTACTGAGCAGCTTCGTAAGGCACAGATAGCACGTTTCAGTTTACTATACAGTGCTCATTACTCGAACACGGTGGTCGTGATCTCACCGTTTACACAGTCGAACTGCACGGGGTCGGAATAGGCGTAGTTGCCCATGGCATCCCACATTTCAAACACCATGCGGTAGGTGCCGTCAAACAGTGGCGCTTCCCCAAACTGGGTGCCTGCGGTATAGGTCACGGTCTCGTTGGTGTACATTTCGAAGTCATCATCGCCGGAAACAGAGGCCATTTTCCAAATGGTGGTGATCTCGTCGCCAACCTGTAGCAGGCGCAGTTCCTTATCCGCCATGCCGCTTTCGTCAATTCCCTGCCGTGCACCCAGTACCGTCCATTCCTCGGCGGCAAAATCGTATGCCACCTGCAGGTTGTATTCTTCTCCGTTCAAGAGCACCGGCACGGAGTATACATTGTAGCCGTCGCCCTCGTCGGAAAGCTCCATGTATACCAAGCAACCGTCTATCGCGCCCCAAACGCCGCGGAAATTATCGCTGAACACACCGTTCTCCCAATCGGCGTTCATGTCGTTATCAGTACCTAAGAGCATCATGGTATCGCTCGCTTCGTCCATGTAGAACAGCTGGAAGCCGATACCGGCAAGGATGTCGTTTGCCTCCGCGCCAAGCGTCATGAAGGCGGTGCCCTCGTCGTTTAGATCCAGCTTTGCGCCGTCGTAGCCCATGGTGATGAGGTTCTGCACCTCGGGCATGGCGTTGAAATCCATTTCTGCCATGCTGTCAAAATCCAAGTTTTCCAAGTAGCTTACGCTGTCGTCGGAAAGCTCCCCGGAAAGCTCGTAGTAGTAGAAATGCTTGAAGGCCTCCCCGGCACCCAGCGCCGCGTAACCCGCATAGTCCTCGGCATCTGCATTATAAGAGTAGTAGCAGGAAAGCCCGCTGGCTTCCGCGCGGTACGGGCCGCCCACCTGGTACAGCACGCAGTCGTTCAAAGCGGAGAGCACGTTCTGGGAGGAAGGCACCAGATCGGCAGACTTCCGGGCAAGGTCGCCCAAGTCCACCATGTTGGTATACCCCTGCTCCCTAGTATTGCCGCCGTAGTTCTCGCTTTTTTGTGCAACACGGGCAAACTGGCTAAAGAAGCCCGGGTCCTCACACGCCGCCGCAAGGCACTCCGCGCCAAAGGCGTCATACGCATCTAACAGTGTGCGCGCACGGGTAAGGTCTGTTAAGGAAAGCGTTGCACTCTGCTCCGTACCGATTTCCTCGCAGCCGCGATAGTAGCTGTCGCAGATGATTTTACCCAAGGCTTCGCCGTCCTGATACGGGTCTTCCGCAAGCGCGCCGAGCCATTCGGAGTAGTACCAGCCGTTTGCGGGCTCCGTTTCCTCGGAGGCGACCATGTACTTGGCGATATCCGTAAACGTATTTGCAACGTCCACCGTTGCCATCAGGCAGGTATCAAAGCCAATCAGCTCTAAGGGCTGGTTATCCTCCGATGTGCCGAACACGGCAGAAAACGCCTGATACATCTCATCCAGCTTGAGGGAATCGTTTTCATACAGCTCATCGAACGCCGCGCCGGAAACCGAGCCGCCGCCGTGGTTCCAGAATACTACTGCCGTTTTGTTGCCGGGGAAGTTTGTTTTTGCAAAATCCAAGAACTCCGCAAGCGTTTGCGCCTCTCCCATACTGGCGGAGGGCTGCTCGTCGATCAGCTGGAAGCCCTCGCTGCTGTACAGCCAGCGCTGGAGCTTGGAAGCGTCCACCATGTTGTTCTGCCACTGGGAAGAGCCGCCCGTTTCGATCACGACCTTCACGTTTTCGGGCAGCTGCACCTCCAACATTTCCTGTAAGTCCCCGCTGGCAAAGCCGCCTTCGGACTCTAGATCGCTGCCGCAAAGGTACCAGTAAACCACCCATTCGTCCATGCCGGTCTCTTCGGCTTGGGGCACCGCCTCGGGCGCTTCTTCCGGCGCTTCGGGGTCGCTTACCTCAACGGGCTCGTCTGCACCGCAGGCGGTCACCGCAAACAACAGGCATAACGCCAGTAAAACTGCAATCCATTTTTTCATATAACACCAATCCTCCTATTAGATATAGCCTGCATTATAAAACCGCCATTTCAAAACCTATGGCGAGGCAATGCAAAAGCAAACACTCTTTATGTGTTCCGCCCGGCGCAGCCATACGCTTAGCCCGCCGCACCTGCCTTGCCTTCCTTTGGATTTTAGACCATTACGCCGCCTGATGGAGCCAGCCGAGCTTTCCAGTTCGCGACTTCAGCGCGCAAGCCTGATGCTGATCTCTTGCTTTCACGCTTGTGTATATCCATCGCGCCACATATAATCATTTTACATCGTACATTAAGGTACGATGCAAGGATTATAGGAGATATATTTTTGACAGACCGTGACAATCGCTTGCTTACCATCGGCGAAACCGCAAAAGCCGTACATGTGACCCGCCGGATGATACTAAACTACGAATCCAGGGGCTTGATCGTGCCGGATGTAAAAGAAGGCGTAGCCGGCAACCGATATTACTCCCCGGATACACTGACGCGTATTCGCTCCATTCGCGTATTTCAGAACTTGGGGCTGTCATTGGATGATATCTATTCCTATTTTAACGATACCATTGGCCTCGCGCCGTTGATCAAGCGGCTGGAAGACATGCGAAACGAATTGAATTTGAGCATTGAAAGGCTGCGCGCCCGGTTGAATACCGAATGCCCGCCACAGATTCAAACAACAACGCTTCCCCGGCAGATGGTATACCTAAGAACATACCGAGCCGTAACCGTGGAGGAGCGAAAAGAGCGCCTGCGTGATGTTGTTCCCGCCGCCATGCGTGCTTTTGGCACCGATGTCAGCAAGCGGATATTCTTCATAGAATTCCCTCTGGACGACCCCGATCTAGTCTCGTTCTGCGTTTCCGTTCCGCCGGAAAGCGCAGGAGAATTTGTGCACGAGCTAACGGAAACGCAGGCGCTGTGCCTTACTTGGCACGGCGGGTATCAGGAGCTTCCGTTTGTACGGGAGCAGCTTCTTGCCTATGCCGCGCAGGAAGGCTTGGCTTTGACCGGCACCTGCCGTCATCTATATTTAGAGGGGCCTCCCCAGCACAAGGAAGAGTGCAATTTTATTACGCAGGTTGCGCTGCCTCTTCTTGATGCCCGTTCGGATAAATAGCGCAGCACCGCGGGGATCATTCCTGCGGCAGCTCCTGATATACCCGAAAGCCGCCCTTGCCGGATTTCTTCTCTTCATACAGCGCGTCGTCCGCGTGCTGATACAATGTATCAAAGCTTGTGCCATGCTGCGGGAACATAGCAACGCCAATGCTGCAGGAAAACGACGCCTGCTCCTTGACGGAGAGCTTCAGCCGTTTTGCCATTTCCCTTGCCTTGGCGGCAGCGGCTTCCATAGAAAGCCCTTTTAAGAATACAAAGAACTCGTCGCCGCCCAGTCTGCCGATCAGGTCGTCATGGCGCAGCATACCGCCAATGATTCCTGTCGTCTCGCGAAGCACCTGATCCCCCGCCCCGTGCCCCAGCGCGTCGTTGATATGCTTAAAGTCGTCCACGTCCAGCATGAACAGGGCATGGGTTTCATTAGGCTTGGCGGTTTGCAGCATGCGATCCACCTGCTCAATAAACGCGGCGCGATTGAGCACGCCCGTCAGCGGGTCGGTCTCTGCTCGCTCCAACGTAAGCAGCTCCGCTTTTTTATGCGCATCGATGTTTTCATACATCAAAAACACTTCAATGTCCTTAGAGCTTGGGTACTCCACCAGATCCACGGAAAGCCGCAGCCAGCGAACGGAGCCGTCCGGCATTTGCTCCCGATATTCCAGCGTATCCGAACGGTGCCCGCGATCATAATTGGCAAGCAGCGCATCTGCATTCATAAAGGCTTTGTATACAGCCCGATCCTCCTCAAACACGCATTGCTCCACATACTCCTGCGTACGCTCCTCAAACGTTGCCTTTTCGGGATCGAACCGCACCTGCAGCAGCGACCCCTCCCAGCTGTCGAAGGAGGCTTTTTTGCTGAGGTTGCAGCGGAACAGCGTGTAAGAATCGTGGGGACGCTCGTCCAGCGATTGCTGCCACTTGTTGTACACCACCTCGGTTTCCAGCTGCTTTGTTACGTCCACAAAGGTGATCACCGCCGAAACCGGCCGGCCGTTGTTGGAGAATACCGTTGTATACTGCGCCTCCAGCCAGCGCCAACCCTTGGTGGAGTGCTGCTGGAAGGTTGTCGTGCCGGACGCGCTGCCCCGTACGATGCTTTCAAACAATTCCGTATAGGCGGCTGCCGTTTCCGGGGACACTCGCCCCAGCGCGATCTGCTCCTCGGGCATGTGATGCAGCACCGGCGGGAGTGCAAATATGGGGTTGAGCGTTGCCGGAAGCGACAGCGTACGTTCCCGCACGTTGAATTTTGTGATGATATTGCCGCTGTGCGCAATGGCCAGGCGGTTTTCCTCCTCGCTGACCCGAAGCTTTTCCTGCGCCTCCTGCTGCTCCGTAACGTCATACTGCACAACGCTTAGCACCAGCCTGCCGCCGGAAATATCCATGGCGCTGCCCTTCATGCTGAACCAGCGAATGCCGCCGCTTTTGGTTTTGCTGCGATAGATGCATTCCTCGAGGGCGGTTTGTCCCTCGTTCGCAATAAAGATATCCACAGCCGCCCGCAGCTTTTGCTGATCCTCCTGCAACACAAGCGCATACGGGTCGTTTTCGATCATGCGCCGGTATTCCTCACGCGTATAGCCCGAAAAGCTGAAGAAGCCCTCATTGAAGTATAACGGACGAAGCCTGCCGTCACGCACCTCAAAGGAGGCGATTCCGCCGGGTATGCTGTCCGTTAACAGCTTGAGCTGAAATTCCGTTTCCCGCGCCTTTGTGATATCCCTGCTGTTTCCGTACAGGCCGATCACGGTGCCGTCCGCATCCAACAGCGGGTATTTGGAGGTTTTTATATAATGTGCCGTGCCGTCCTTGTGGCGGATCACCTCCGTGGTGTTCACAAGCGCGTTCCCCGTTTCCAGTACGCTGCGGTCGGCCTCCCGGAAGCGATCCGCCCGGGCGGGCTCAAACAGGTCGTAATCCGTTTTGCCAATGATCTCCCGCTCGTTATCCAAGCCCAGCGCCTCCGCCACAGAGCGACTGCAGCAAAGGTAACACAGATCCTTGTCCTTCACAAAAGAAAGGTCGTCTGAGGAGGACATCATGGTAGACAGCGCGATTGGCAGCATTTCCTGCACAGACATCGCTTTGTTGGAAATAGGCATGTAAAACACATAGCACGAATACGCCTCCTGCTCTTCCGGCAGGATATTTGCCACGATATGAAAGGGCTTGTATTCTCCGTTGCCGCAAAGGATACGAACATCGCACATGGCGTTTCGCTTCTGCCGAATTGCCGCCTCGATCTCCTGATGCACCATCTGCCTGTCCTCCGGGCAGATCGCGTCAAACACGGACTCGCGCGAGTAGTCCACCGGCGCACGTTCCACCAGCTGCCAATACTGTTTGTTGATATGCACCACAGACAGCTTGCCGTTGCGGTATTCATACAGCGCCGTGCCGCAGGGCAGATTGTCTAATATCTGCTTCTGCTGCTCCTTGGAGCGCTTCTGCTCCTCCAGCAATGTTTCCATCACCGCATAGTCGTGCATGATCTTGTTGTTCAGATCCCGCCGGGTCAGCAGGATGGCAATGTAATCTCCCAGCGCCATCAGCCGCTCCAGCTGATTCATCGCCTGCCTTGGGTTGTCCACCCCCACAAAGCCGATCAGCTTTCCGTTTCGCCAGAGGGGCGCGACAACGATGGAATGGATGTTCTGAGCCAACAACATGCGCTTGACCGCCTGCCCGTCCTCCATCTTCTCCACCTGCTCGATCACAATGCTTTCGTTTCGGTTCAGCGTTTCCAGCCACAAGGCGGTATCGGCAAAGGGCACCTGCTGCAGGTTCTCCTTCTCGCTGCTGACCCCCTCGGCACAAATTTCGTAGGTATTGTTCGTAACGGCATTTTGATCATCCGTTTCCACCACATACGCCCGGTCTCCGGCAAAATACAAAATAAGCTTATGCAGCGTATCGCGGATGGCCTGCTCGCTGTCCTGCCGGGCAAGAATGTCATGCGCGGAGTCGTTCAAGAACCGCAGCTGTGCGTCCGATTCCTTTTCTGCGGTGATGTCGGAGAATACCGACACCTGCACCGGCGCGTCGATTCCCGTTAGGTTGGTCACGGTAATGACGTTCTTGATCCAAATGACCGTTCCGTCTCCCCGCAGCGCCCTGTATTCCAAGCTGATATCCCCTTGGGTGCGGTTCACCTGCCGGATTCTTTCCCGTACGCTTTCCCTGTCCTCCGGGTGAATCACCGCCAGCCAGTCTGATGCAGTCCTTTCACGGTATTCCGCTCTGGTATAGCCCAGTATTTCAAAATACTTGTTGTTGGCAAACAGTATTTCCAGCCCAGCCTCACGCATTACAACGGCGGTAATGCCGCTTCCCACATGGTTCAAAACGGTGCTGAGCTTTTCCGCCGCCTCTTTCTCACGATTTTCTGCCATGCGAAGCTCTGTTACATCGTTGGCAACGGCAATCTGCACCGGCCCTTCCACGCCGAAAAGCCGCATCACGCTGATGTTGCTTTGAATGTAGCGCACCTCGCCGTCCCGCCGGATGATGCGATACTCCATGGAAAACTGCTTATCGCTGCGGGCTGATTCTATAAACTGCCGAGTAGCCCTTTCCCGATCCTCCGGGTGCAGCTGCATAAACTTATCCGTACATTCTTTTTCATACTGCTCCTTGGTGTACCCCAGTATTTCGTAAAACCTGTTGTTCACGATGATAAACTCCGGCTTACCCTCCGCAAGCCTTGTTACCATCACACCGCCGTTGATGTTGTCCACCACAGCCCGCAGTTGGTCGGAAAGCCTTTTTTGCTCGGAAATATCCGTTACCACAGAGGTGATCACATCGTTTCCGTAGCCTTCTATCTGCATCAAGGAAGCGTTGGCACGCAAATAAGCCAGATCCCCGTCCCGCCGCTTGCAGCGGTAGTCGATGATGGCGGGCATTCTGTCGCGCTTGAGCTGTTTGATGCTTTCCAGCACCCGGGGAAGATCCTCCGGCAATATCAGCGTCATTACATCCAGCTGCTCCGCTATTGCCTGCTCCTGCGTATAGCCGTACAGCTCAAAGTATTTTTCATTGTTGAATACCATGCGGGATTTTCCGTTATCGTCCACCAGTATGGCAGACACGCCGCCATTGATGTTCCCCATGATCACCTGCAGCTGTTGGGCGCTTTCCGTCTCCTTCTTTTCGGCGCTTCGCCGCTTCTCTTCCGCCACCCGCTGCTTGGTCATATTCAAAACCACGCAGTAAAACAAGAACCGCTCTCCCGTTCTTGCGATCACCCGTAAGGTGGTGCGAACGTATTCCACATGCGCCGGGCTGCCGCCGTCTGACAGCTTCAATTCGCAGGAGGATTCATGCCGGGTTTTGATAGCGTTTTTGATATTGCCAAATAAAATGTCCCTGTTCTCGTCATCCAAATACTGTACGGCGCTTTGATCCGAGAGCATGGCGTTGTCGGGAATCAGCTGCCCAAGCTCCCGGGCATACTGCGGGTTTACGCGCAGCAGCTCCGTTTTGCCGCCGTGATACTCAAAAATACACGCGCCGCCAACATAGCTGTTGAATATCAGCGTTTCCATGGATTTGGGGTCCCAGAAGGCACTGTTGTCCCAAGTATCCACGGTTTTTAGGCGGCTTAAATGCGGCTCCTTTTCGGATGCCTTCCAAAGCGCCTCGTATTCCGTAAGCGGCATGGGCTTGGCATAATAATAACCCTGAATGTAAAAACAGCCGATGGAGCGCAGATATTCCGCCTGCGCTCTGTCCTCCACGCCCTCCGCAATGACCGCCATGCCCAGCCATCTTGCCATGCGCACAACGGATTCGATGATGTTGCCGCTTCGCTGGGAGTTTTCGGTATTTTCAAAAAACTTCATGCCCAGCTTTAATATGGAAGCCGGCACGTCCTTTAGCGTATTGAGGGAGGAATAGCCGCTGCCGAAATCGTCTATCTCCACGGTGAACCCGTAATGGATCAGCTGGTTTACCGTATGCACAATCATTTTGGAGGATTCCGCAAAGGCGGATTCCGTTACCTCTAGGCGCAGCAGGTCAACGGGCAGCCGGTATTCCTTTACCAGCCCGCAGATCACCGAGAAAAAGTCCTTTTGATAGATATCGTACCGGGAGATGTTCACAGATATGGGAAGCGGAGAGAGCCCCTCGTCCAGCCAGCGCCGAAGCTCTATGCAGACCCTTCTCCACATGAACTGATCCAGCTTGTAGATAAACCCGTTTCGCTCAAATATGGGAATAAACGAGTACGGCGGCACCAGCTTGCCATTTCTGCGCCAGCGCACCAGCGCCTCCGCGCCGATGATCGCGCCGGTCACATGGTTATACTGGGGCTGGAACCACGGCTCAAACTCGCCCTGATTCAGTGCGTCCACCATTTCGTTGATGATCTTCTGCTCGTGCAGCAGGTTTTCCCGCATGGAATCGTTATACTCGGCAATGTACGTGTCGAACCTGTCCTTGATGGATTCCTCCGCAAGCGTTGCTCGGTCAAGCATAGCGCCAACAGGCAGCGACAGGTCGTTTACCATATACCGCCCTACCCGGATGCGAACGTTGCGGTTGATACACTTGGGGGCGATGGTTTTTGTGTAGCATTCCAGCAGCTCCCGGCTGTCCTTCCACTTTGCGGCGTATAAAATTGCGAATTTATCCGCCATCACGCGGCAGGCTATACCGTCTATCACGGTAATAAGCGAGCTGATGGTTTCCGCGATCTCGCGAAGCACCTCGTCGCCCTTGCCCGTGCCGTACTGGTCGTTCACCACTTTAAAGTTTTCCACGTCCATGCAGGAGAGCACATAGTATCCCGGCGTCTGTGCTTTGATCAGCCGCTCCGTTTCCGCTAAGAACGCATCCCGATTGAGAAGGCCGGTAAGCCTGTCGTTCCAAATGGAGCGATCCTCGGCGGCCGATTGCCGCAGCTCCACCGCGTTACGCACGGCGTATAACAGCAGTTCCGGGCGATAGGGCTTTGCAACAAACCCGTTTGCCCCCAACCGCAGTGCATGCTCGCGCTGCTCCTGCGCAGAAAGGCCTGCCAGCGCAATAATCGGAAGCTGCGAAAAGCGCGCGTCCTTACGTATCTGCTCCAGCGCCGCTTCCTCCTTTGCGCCGCCTTGCCCAATATCCAAAATAACTGCGGATATGATATTGGCGTACTCCGTTAAAATCGAGATCGCTTCCTCGCCATTGGCAGCGGTGAAAATATCGTATTCTTCTTGCAGCAGGTTCGACAATGCCGCCCGCTCCGCCGCGCTGCCGTTAACGATCAACAATGCTCCGTTCATGTATTCCTCCCGTTATATCCATTCTGCAAGGGCGCGAACAGTCCGCTACCCTTATGCATATTTATCCTGTTTGTATTATAAACGCATTCCGGGCTGTGAAAATGAATACCTGTAATTTTTTGCATGCTCCGGACATATGCGTTTATCGCTCTTGCGTTAGGCTGATTCGAAAATGTCGCCGCCGGTACTCCCGGGGTGTCATCCCAACCTCCCGCTTGAACAGGCGAATAAAGTAGCTTTGACTGCCAAACCCTAAAAACGCAGCGATCTGCACGCAGGTATAGTCGGAAAACTTCAGCATGTTTTGCGCCGCCTCCAACCGCCGCCTAAGGATGTATTCCGTTAGCGTTACGCCCATTTCCTTATGGAACAGCGCGGAAAGATACTGCGGATTGATGCCGATGTGCGCCGCTAGATCCGGCAGGCGGATGGCCTCATGCAGGTGCAGGTCTATCTCGTCTAAGCAAAGGGTCACGGGCTTGGAGCGGGCGGCGTTCTTTTTGATTTGCGCCATGCGCTCGGTAAAATAGCGGAACATTTCCGTATGCAGTGCGTTCAATTCCGCAATCGTGCCACAGCGATCCGCCCGGTTGATGAACAGGTCGCTGTTGTTATATGCCGTTTCGGAATCCATACCGCCCTCTATGGCAAACCGTGTGACCAGCGTGGCGGATGCAACGAACGTGTATTTTACGTTGCGAAGCGGGTCCTCCGAAATGCGCCCGTTCAGGTCTGACGAAAACCTTTGCGCCTCCTGTGCAACGCCTGCAAAGTCTCCCGCCCGCATCAGCTCGTACATGTGCATTTCTTCCTCGTAACGGTGATGCCGCCGTTGGTTTTCCCGGTTGATAAACGCCATGTGCGTTAGCGCACGTTCGTGATTTTGATACTGTTCCATACCGCACTTCCTGTTATTGATATCAATATTGTACTATTATTCAAAAAATATTGCTATATGTACCGTTTCTTGTATGCTATGCTTATTTCTGTACAAAACCGCGTGGCGCGATATACCGTATGGCAACGCACCGTACTGCGGTACACATTTTATTGAAGCAATGAAGGAGGCTCCGTATGCCAATCGAAGTTAACAAAATGCCTAAGCTTGGGTTTGGCCTGATGCGCCTGCCGGAAACGGACGGGCATGTTGATATTCCCAAGGTATGCGACATGGTGGACGCTTACATGCGGGCTGGGTTCAATTATTTTGACACCGCCTATGTATATCACGGCGGAACATCGGAAACCGTCGTTCGCGAAGCGCTGGTGAACCGGTATCCCCGGGAGTCCTTCTACCTTGCCACCAAAATGCCCGGCTGGGAGGTAAAATGCGAAGAAGACTTAGACCGGATCTTCCAAGATCAGCTGGATCGCACGGGCGCGGGATATTTCGATTATTACCTGCTGCACAGCATCGAAAACGGCAGCAATTACGATGTGCATGAAACGTTCAACAGCTTTCAGTGGGCTGCACAGAAAAAGGCGGAAGGATTGATCAAGCACTTCGGCTTTTCCTTCCACGGCACCCCGGAGCTGTTGGAACAGGTGTTGGATCTGCACCCGGAAACGGAGTTCGTACAAATTCAGCTCAATTATGCGGACTGGGATAACCCCGTTGTGTATTCCGGCAGGCTGTATGAGATATTGCGCGACAGGCACCTCCCCATTATTGTGATGGAGCCCGTAAAGGGCGGTATCCTCGCCAATTTGCAGCCGGAGCTAAACGCGATATTGACTGACATCCATCCGGAAGCCTCCGCCGCCTCTTGGGCGCTGCGCTTTGTGGGAAGTTTGGATGGCATTATGACCATCTTAAGCGGCATGTCTACCATGGAGCAGATGCAGGAGAACCTTCGCATCTTCACGGATTTCAAGCCGCTGGACGCGAAGGAGCGGCAGGCTATCCACGCGGTGGTCACAAAAATGCTGGATATGCCGCTGATTCAATGCACCTCCTGCCGGTATTGCTGCGATGGCTGCCCGGCCGGAATCCGCATCCCGGAGGTGTTCCGTGCAATGAATACCGCGCGCCTGTATCCCGGGGACGGCCGCCCGCAGATGTTCTACGGCAATCTGCTGAGTTATTCCGCCAAGGCCGGCGACTGCATCGCCTGCGGGCAGTGCGAAAGCGTATGCCCCCAGCATTTACCCATCATTGAGCTGATAAAGGAAGCCTCCGAAAAGTTTGACCGTTAAACCTGCGTTATTCACAGCACCGCCCCGGAAGCATATGTGTTCCGGGGCTGTTTTTGTGTGGGCATTGAGATGTTAACAATTTTAAAATACAGCCGCGTTCCCTGGAACTGTTTGTTGCGCATCTTCGTTCGGTGTACTATAATGTACATACCTGTAAAATTTGACGAAGCATGACGCAATATGTCGAAACAGGAAAGGGGATTTCCATATGATAGTTTCTCTGCCCGGTAAAAAGCAACGTATTCTTTTGGCAGTTTTGGGGGCTGCCCTGTTCTTACTGCTGCTTGCGATTCCGCAGCCCGCAAACGCAGCATCCAACCGCATGAGCAGCTTTGAGCGCCGCATTGTAGAAACCGGCTTTCAGCTTCTGCCGGAAAAGCATCCTTTTGTGCAAGCCTATGAGGATACCTACGGCGTAGATATCAATAACTTTAAAACCACGGTAAACGGCGTTGAAGTATCCGGCGTGCCCTTTGAGTTTGGCGGGCGCGGCAACTTCACCGGATTTTCGGATAAATGGTGGCAGCCCACCGGAGCCTCTCAGTACCCGCTGCACGGACTGGACTGCACGGAATTTGTAGTGTGGATCTACCACCAGCTGGGCTATTCCATCAACGACAGCTCCGCCGGGCTGTTCCTGTCCGGCGTAGAGGGCGTTCCCCGCAAGCTGCCGGGCGTACGGCAGCACTTGGTCATTCCCGGCTTTGAGGACGCCATGATAGGCGATATTTGTTATAATTCCTCCAATTACCGCTATTCCAGCGGCCATGGCAGCCATACGCAGATGTTCCTTGGCACGGCGAATAAGCTGGGTATTACGGATGCGCTGCAAAATTACTATCCCGGTTTTCCCGGGGACGCATACCTTGTGCTGGAATGCGGTTTTTCCGACGGCGGCTTTTATTACGACGCTATGAAAAAAATGGGCATATCCGGCGCGAGAACCAGCATGGCGGGCGTTGGGGTGCAATTTTTCACCACCGTTAAAAACGGCGGTAAGGTGCTGTATCAAAGCCCTGCGGATGAATACGTTTACTGGAACGGCTTCCATTACATCGTAGCCACGCGCTTACAGATCAGCAACCGCTACCTGCAATATAAGCCCAGCGAAACGGTGGAGTTCCCCATGAACATCTCTCGCCCAATCCACCGCCCGGACGTGACCTATCAAACCGAGGAAGAAATCAATGCCACGCCTGCGCCCTCCGCTACGCCGGAAGCATCTCCTGCGGCTACGGCAACACCCACCCCTACACCCAAGCCCACGCCTACAGCTAAACCAACGCCTTCACCCAAGCCTACGCCTACACCCAAACCTACACCTACGCAAAAGCCCACGCCCACGCCTGCGGCATAACGAGCCTTTTACGGTATTCACCCCGTCACCATGTGGCGGGGTTTTTGATTGGCGCGCACGCTTGGCATAAGCCGTACATATCCTGCTAACAGAGAGAATGGGCAGGCTTGCGCCATAACCGCGGTACGGCAGAGGCGTCCGCATGCTTACGCCCGGCTATCACGCAAAGGAGCGCATATGGAAGATTTGGAGTATGTGATCGACACCGGCCTGACATGGCCTTTATCAAGAAGCCGCCGTAAGCAGACCGACCATATTCAAATTCATCATACAGTCGGCAATTACGGCACGCCATCCAAATGGGCTGCGCTGCATAAAAAGCATATCGAGGAAAAGGGAAACAGGGGGGTGCCGTACAGCTATCTGGTAACGGCGGACGGCGAGATCTATTTAGGCCGTGGGCATCCGTATGCGCACGGCGCGGTGACCGCAAGCAAAACACTAAATGAAAGCGGCGTGTCCGCCAACGACCGCAGCATTGCCATTGCCATCAACGGCGACATGCAAAGCCCCGACCGGCCAACGTCCGCACAGATGGTCAGCCTGGAACGGCTGGTAAAAGACCTGCTGCAAATGTACAGCCTTACCCCCGCACAAGTACTGGGGCATAATGAGGTCATTGTGTACCGTGACAAAAAACGCGTAGGCACATACGCTACGCTTTGTCCCTGCCTGGATATGGCAGCTTTTCGCGCAAAGCTGCAAAATCAAAAGCCCGCGCCCGTTCCAAAACCCGACCCGGAGCCGGAGCCGGAGGAGGCGGAATCCCCATACCCCTGCCTATGCCAATACGGCGGGGATACCTTTGTGAACCTGCGTTTAGGCCCGGGCACGGATCATAAAAAGATCGGCGTTTTTGCAAAAGGCCAAACTGCTATTTTGTTGGACAAAAGCAACAACTGGGCAGAAATCGTTACCCATGAAACCATCCCCATACAGCGGGGCTGGTGCGGCGCAAAATACGTTTTGGAGCTGTAACAAAAAAGCCCCGTCACAAGCGTGGCGGAGCTTACGGCTATTTGTTTTTCGTTATTGCTTTACGCAGGCAATGAAGGCAAAGGCCACGATCGCGTTAAACAGATTGCTCCAAGATACGCCTCTGCCCATGAACAGGTTAAACAGCAAGGCGACCAAGGCGAGCCCAATAATAACGAAGCCTAGCTTTTTCCAGATTTCGGGCTTTTTTTGCGTTAGCCCCAAAATGCCTCCGGTAATCATTGCAGCGCCTAACAGCAGCATTACCACATACAGCGCAACCTCCGTAACGCCTCCCGCGCCTGCAAAGCCGGTAAACAGTATGGGCAGCACCATTATGAGGTTGAACGCCCCAAACAGGAGCGTGAGGATCGACGCCAGCTTGCGTATCATGGGATCGCTTTTTGTGTTTGCCATTTTCTTTGTATTGTTTCCTTCCCCTATTGTTGCTGCGCCAACATGTCCTTCGTTTTCATCAGCCGGGTCAGGTTGCCGCGCTCGTTTTCATCCAACTTCATTTTAATCTGTCGAATGGCTTCTGTAAACTGCGGAATCATAACATATTCCAGCGCGTTCACGCGGCGGCGTGTTTTTTCGATCTCGTCCGCCAACCGGTTGCAGGTTTTTTCTACCTCCGCCAGCTCCAACAATAGCGGCAAAAGCTCGGAAAGCGCTTGCACCGCGCCGTCTAATTCCGCAGACGTGGTGGCAAAGCCATAGGGGTAGGAAAACGCACTCATGCTCTCAGCATCGATTTCCAGCTTTGGCACGGCAATGGACAGTACGTGCCCCGTAGAAACATGCACCTTTGCCGACCGGGCGGGATACATCAGCGCTTCTTCAATGGCCTCGGCACCCATGGACGCTCTGGCCAGCACAAAGCCCTGCATGGCGGAGGCCAAGCGGCGCTCCACCTCCTCCCGCAGTTCTTTGTTGCGGCGGATGAAAAGGATAAAGCGGCGCACCATTTCGTCGCGCTTGTCCTTCATCATTTTATGGCCGCGTACAGCCACCACCCTGCGTTTTTTCAGGTTGGAAAGCTCCATGCGCGTTGGTTTATACTGTAATGCCGCCACTTGTTATCCCTCCTCTTGGGGGAGATATTTGTCGATATACGCGTCCCGGATACGCTTCAATTCCGTGCGGGGCAGGATCGACAGCAGCTTCCAGCCCAAGTTCAGCGTTTCCTCGATGGTACGGTTGGTATAGTAGCCCTGCGAGATATACTCCGCCTCGAAGGCATCGGAGAATTTTGCATAGAGCTTATCCGTGTCGGACAGAGCGGCATCGCCCAGTATCACCGCCAGCTCCTTCGCGTCCTTACCGCGGGAATACGCCGCAAACAGCTGGTTCATGGTGTCCGCGTGATCCTCTCGCGTTTTACCCTTACCTATGCCCTTGTCCTTTAAGCGGGAAAGCGACGGCAGTACGTTGATGGGCGGCGTTAAGCCCTTTCTGTGCAGCTCGCGGGAGAGGATGATCTGCCCCTCGGTGATGTAGCCCGTCAAATCCGGAATGGGGTGGGTAATGTCGTCCTCCGGCATGGAAAGGATGGGAATAAACGTGATGGAACCGTCGTTGCCCTTGATACGCCCTGCCCGCTCATACATAGTGGCAAGGTCGGTATACAGGTAACCGGGGTAGCCGCGGCGGCCCGGTACTTCCTTACGGGCGGCAGACACCTCGCGAAGTGCCTCCGCGTAGTTTGTGATATCCGTTACGATAACAAGAACGTGCATGCCAAGGTCGTAAGCTAGATATTCCGCGGCGGTCAGCGCCATACGCGGCGTTGCGATACGCTCGATGGCGGGGTCGTTTGCAAGGTTTACGAAGGTAACCGTTCTGTCGATAGCGCCGGTCTTTCTAAAATCGTTGATGAAGAAATCCGCTTCCTCGAATGTGATACCAACAGCGGCAAACACAACGGCGAAGGCCTCGTCCTTACCCAGCACCTTTGCCTGCCTGGCGATCTGCGCCGCCACGTTGGCGTGGGGAAGTCCGGAGCCGGAGAACACGGGCAGCTTTTGCCCGCGCACCAGCGTGTTTAAGCCGTCGATGGCGGAAATGCCCGTTTGAATGAACTCAGAGGGATAGTCGCGCGCAGCGGGGTTCATGGGCGCGCCGTTGATGTCCAGCCGTTTTTCCGGTATCAGCGCAGGCCCGCCGTCCTTCGGGCGGCCCATGCCGTCGAACACGCGGCCCAGCATATCGGGCGCAACGTCCAGCTCGATGGAGCGGCCTAAGAAGCGCGCCTTGCTGTCGCTGATGCGCAAGCCCTGCGCACCCTCAAACAACTGTACCACGGCACGGTCGCCGTTTAGCTCCAGTACGCGGCCTCGGCGGATGCCGCCGTCTGCCTGTACGATCTCTACCAGTTCGTCGTATTTGATGCCGGAAACGTCCTCCACCAGCATCAGCGGCCCTACGACCTCCTTGATGGTGCGGTACTCTTTACGCATTCACAACGCCTCCCTCCATCACGATACGCATCTCGTCGGCAAGCTTTGCGCTGACCTCCTCGAATTTCTGCTTCATATCCTCTTCCGGCGTATACTTGATACGCCCGATGTCCTCCCGCACGGGCAGGGACACGATTTTATTGAAGGAAGCATCCGCCTCCAACGCCGCCAAGCCTCTGTCGTAATACTCCAGTATCAGCTTGAGCATCATGTACTGCTTTTGCGGGGAGGTATAGGTATCTACCTCGTGGAAGGCGTTTTGATGCAGGTAATCCTCGCGGATGGAACGAGCCGCCTCCAGTGTTAAACGATCCTTGAAGGACAGCGCGTCGATACCGACCAGACGCACGATCTCGTCCAGCTCGTTTTCCTCCTGCAGCAGGTTCATGGTTTTTTGCACCATGGCAGCCCAGCTGGCGTCCACATTTTCGTTGAACCAGCCCTCCAAGCGATCCAGATACAGCGAGTAGCTTTGCAGCCAGTCGATCGCCGGGAAGTGACGGGCATAAGCCAGCTTACTGGAAAGCCCCCAGTATACCTTTACGATACGAAGCGTTGCCTGCGAAACCGGCTCGGAAATATCGCCGCCCGGAGGCGACACTGCGCCGATGGCGGAAACCGCACCCTCGCGGCCTTCGCTGCCCAACGCCGTTACAATGCCGGCGCGCTCGTAAAACTCTGCCAAGCGGCTGGAAAGGTACGCGGGGTAGCCCTCCTCACCGGGCATTTCTTCCAAGCGCCCGGACATTTCGCGAAGCGCCTCCGCCCAACGGGAGGTGCTGTCCGCCATGATGGCTACCTTATACCCCATATCACGGAAGTATTCCGCGATGGTGATGCCTGTGTAGATAGACGCTTCTCGCGCGGCCACCGGCATGTCGGAGGTGTTGGCGATCAGCACCGTGCGCTTCATCAAAGACAGGCCGGTTCTCGGGTCTTTCAGCTCCGGGAACTCCATCAAAACGTCCGTCATCTCATTGCCGCG
>CAYZAW010000025.1:0-32900 GCA_964476505.1 uncultured Oscillospiraceae bacterium
CGGCAGCGTACCATCGTATTGAATCTCCACAGGCACCGTTTTGGATACCAGCGTGTCGATCTCCACATCCACGGAGGCGGGATTGATGCCGTTGTTTTCCACCGTGCCGAGTCTTGCCGGGATGGTGGCGTTGATGGGCAGCGTTTTGATGCCCGTTGTGGTCACGTTGCGAAGGCTGACCGTGGCGGTGATGTTGTCTTTTGTAACGTCCGGATAATTGGTGGTTTTGGTGCTGACCCGCACGGACAGCCCGCCCAGCTGATCCAGCACATTATAACGCACCACTAAGTTTCTGGCGTGCAGATCCGCCTCGCCCTCGAAGCTCACGTTAACATCCTGTACGGTTTTCACGCGCTCCGGGTTTTGTACTGCCATCACCAAGCCCCAGATCATCACCGCAAACAGCAGCGCCAGTATTTTGAAGGCTAAATCCTTCGTAAACAGCTTGCGCAGAAAGTCTACTATCATTGTGCCGATCTTTTTATTCGTCATGCCCGCTCCCTCCTCTTAAACAGGAACGAGCCGTTGTGTTCGCTGGAAAATACACTTTCCAGAAGGCCGGTTAACGCCTTGGAATCCACATAGCGCACCAGCTTGCCGTCCCGTGCAAAGGATATGGTGCCCGTTTCCTCGGAAACCACGATGGTCACGCTGTCCGACACCGTTGAAATGCCCAACGCCGCCCGGTGCCGCGTGCCCAGTTCACGAGCCAAATTTGCATCGTCGCTCAGGGGTAAAAAGCAGCCCGCAGCCACGATGCTTTCTCCGCGGATGATCACCGCGCCGTCGTGGAGCGGCGTATTGGGTTCAAATATGTTCTCGATAAGCGCACTGGAGATCACGCCCTCGATGCGCGTGCCCGTGTCGATGATATCTCCCAGCGCCACATGCTGTTCAATGACCAAAAGCGCACCGACCCGGCGGCGTGCCATATTCATCACCGCATGATGTATCTCCTGCGCTACAACGTTGCCGGAGGGCATGGGGCCCATCCACATGTTTTTATCGAACATTTTGCCGCGGCCGATATGCTCAAACGCCCGGCGAAGCTCCGGTTGGAACAAAATGACGCATACGATGATTCCGGACTGTACCACGGTACCCAAAAGCCAGCTTAAGGTTTGCAGCTGCAATAGCTGGCTTGCAAAATAACATAACACAAGCATACCAAAGCCCTTTAACAGCTGATAGGCGCGGGTCTCCCGCGTCCAGCTGATGAGCTTATAAACAATAACGGCTATGATCAGGATATCCAAAGCGTCGCCAATGGAAAACAAGGCGAAGCCACTTGCTATACCCTTGATGATCTCCTGAAAGGTCATGCACTACCCCCTGTTGCGGTGCGTTGTGATCTATCAGCTTATTATACTGCATTTATACCCGTTTTTAAAGACGCGATACTTGTATTTATAAAATAATTTGACCGTTACAGGCGGGTCAACAGCAGCATACACACGTCGTCTCCCCGCTCCGGCAGCACCAACCGCTCCAAGCTCTCCAACAGGTCTTCCCCGTACAGGCGCTTGCTGCGGGTGCGCAGCTCTTCGCGCGTGATCCTGCTGGAGCGTTCGTCCAACAGGCCGTCCGTATAAATCAGAAGCTGGCTGTGCCGCTCCATTCTGGTTACCCGCTCGGGAAAATGCTCGTTTTGCTCCCAGCTGCAAAGGGGCAGCGCAGGTAAAAACAGCTCCTCGATGCGCCCCTCGCACACCAGCAGCGGCACGGCGTTATGCCCCGCGTTGGACCAGCGCAAAAGGCCTGTTGTGGTATCCAGAATACCTACGAACATGGTTACATACAGCGTATCCGCCCGCATGGCAAGAAACGCGCGCTGCGCCTTTTGCAGCATGTACTCCGGCCCGCCGGAGTCCTCGGTGGTCAGCACGTTTGCAATCACCATGGCGATCATGGCGGAGGCAATGCCGTGGCCGGAAACATCCGCCACATAGAAACAAATATTACCGTCCTTGCGGAAATAGTAACCAAACAAGTCTCCGCCGAGAGAGTTGGCGGGAAGATACCTGGAAAACACGCCGATGTTGTTTGGCATTTCGGTTCGCGACACAAACAGCTCCCGCTGGATTCTGGCCGCCACGTTGCTTTCCTGCAGCAGGCGCTTGTTTTGCTCCCGAAGGAACCGTTCGCTCTCCTCCTGCAAGGTAACGTCCCGAAACACCTCCACCGCGCCCACGCAGTTGTTGGTTTCGTCGTACACGGGGGAGGATTTTACCCAGTATGTAGCGCCGCGAAACTGGCGCTTTTTTTCCTGCGGCTTACCGGTTTCCATGGCCTGCTTTGAAATACAGTCGCGGCAGCATTCGTAATTCCCGAACATAGCAAAACAATCGGCACCCAGCTGACTGCCGAAAGCTTCGTCATAGCTTTTGTTTGTGATGATTACCTTATGCGATGTGTCCACCACGCGCAGCATATCCTGCATCCCGTTTAGGATGCTTTGCAGCATGGGGATGTTGTTGGCAAGCAGCATGCTTCCTTACAGACAAACGCCCGCAAGGATGGGGCGTTTGCCTACTCCTCCGTGGATTTTTCTTCCAGTTTTTTTGCCCTAAGCTCCGTCCATGCCTTCTCCGTAAACTGCCTGCTTTCTTCTTGCAGACGTTGGCTGGACAAAGAGCCGGTTTCCTCATATTCCTTTAGAGCCAATTCCTCGATCCTGGCGCGCTCCGCTTCAATTTCCGGGGTAGTCTCGGAAATTTCCACCGGCATACCGTTGATCAGACGAATGCTTTTTTTCATTGTATCATGCCCCCGACATTTTGTTCAAGGATTGGTTTTCTGTTGCACATTTAGTGTTAAAATGATATTACCATTCCCATTTGCCCTTTGCATAAATATTGACATTATTCGACACGTTTTCGGTTTGATTGTTTTTTGCGTCTCTTGAAACCTATGATACAATTTACATAAGTGTGGAGGTGCACCGTATGCTCATCGTAGATAGAATCGAGGGAGACTATGCCGTATGCGAACGCTTGGACGGCCGCATGACCGATATTCCCCTGTGCGCCATATGCCCGCCGGTTTTTGAAGGAGACGTACTTTGCTTTGCCGAAAACGGCCTTTTTCGCTGTGACGAGGCGCAAACCGAAAACAAGCACGAAGAAGCCGCCGCCCTGCTGGACGGATTGTTCTCTTAGCCGCCCTGCCTTTTACGGTAGAAACACCCATACGCACGCCCCCGCCGTTACAGCCGTTAACAGCCATGCGCCGATGCACGCATGGATTTTTTTCTTTTGGAGGCAGTACGCGCCGTATAACCCGCAGTAGAGAGCGGCGGCGGCTGTAAGCAGCCCGGATACGATCATGAAAGCGCCCCTTTCTTTTCCTCGGACAGCCGGACGCTCACAGAAAAAGCAGCGTGCATCTTTGCATAGCACGCGTCCCAAGGATAGCTTTCCCAGTCCGCCGCCTTAACAAATTGCTTCGCCGCCGTTTGGGACAGGTTAAAAACGTCGCTGTTTGCCAAGCGGCAGTACAGATACAAGCGGCTTAGTTCCTGCTCCATCCTGCTTTCGGCCTGATGAAGGTCGCCTTCCTTTAACGGTGTGTCGGAAGAGGCCAGTAAGGTGATCTCAATATGTGCCGCCGGTGCTTCTCCAAGCGTTACTTGCACCTTTGGTTTTCCGTCTGCCCTGAGATCCAGCGAAAAAGCATCCTTTCCGTAAAACGACCGCCGCCCGCGCACAAAATCGCCCGTTGCCATTTGCAGCAGCTGGGTCTGGTCGGGATTGATGAGGCCGGACAGTACGCCGTCGGTAAACAAGGCGCTGCCGTACAACGCGTAAGACAGCGCGTTTTCCTCGTCCGCCTCACGGCAAAACGGAACGGCGCAGTCGATGCGGGATGAAACGGTTTCCCGATATACGGCCAGCGTGGCGCTTGGCGCAAGGCCGGTATTCTCGCTGTAATCCAGCTGTGCCGATTGCAGCTTGGTAATGCTTGGCACTACCTCGTCTGCCGCCGCCTCCAAATACGCCGCCGCGTCCTCGGCAACAAGAATATTCACATACTCCCGCACCGAAAGGGCGCTGGGAGCTTGCAGCAGCATATCCTTCAGCGCGCCGGACAACGCCGCCCGCTTGGAGGCTACGATGCAGGACAGTCTGGATAAATTCACGGAAAACGGCAGCGCCGCCTCCGCGCGCTCCACCGCATCAAACAGGCTTTCGCCGGATACGCTGACCACACGCACCGCGCCGCCTGCTTCTATGTTTTCCTTGCCAATGTTCTGAAACAGGAAGGAAACCGTTTTTTCGCCGGTTTCGTCCACGTCCAGCCCAAGCATCACAGCGTAGCCAAAAGCGTCCAGCTCTTGCGACGGCACACAGCCGGTTTGCAGCAGCAATACAAGGCAAAGCAAAAGGAGCAATCGCTTCATGGCCGTTCCTTTCTGAGCATTTGGCAGAATCG
The DNA here is from genome assembly GCA_964476505.1 of uncultured Oscillospiraceae bacterium. Taxonomy (GTDB): domain Bacteria; phylum Bacillota; class Clostridia; order Christensenellales; family CAG-138; genus CAYZAW01. The sequence continues at coordinate 4,432 of CAYZAW010000025.1, forward strand.
CAGCCGCACCGCCGCAAGAAGCAGTATGCCCGCCGTAAAAAGCCCGATGTAATGCAGCAACGTTTTTGAATCGCTCCAAAGCGTTTCCCTGCACAGCAGCGCAAGCGCAATGCCGGTGCCCCCCGCCACTGCCGGACGAATATCTTCCATGCGAAATACGCGGCAAAACAGCAGCGCCGCGGCGTAAAGCAGATAGCCCGCCGCAAGCATGGCAAACAACAGCCATACAAACAGCAGCAGTAAGTCCGGTCTGCCAAAGCTGCCGCCTGTTTTTAGCTGCATGGTAAGGGCGTAAAGAGGCATAGGGGCGCTTTGCAATACGCCGTAGGGAAACCGCATGCCCAACACCAGCAGCACCGCAACGGCGGCTCCCCCCGCCCACAGCAGCGCCAACCGCCCGTTTTGCTTTGCAAACGCCGCGCCGTGCTGCCCTTGCGCCGTCATCAGGCAGGCAGCCGCCGGAAGCAGCAGCAACGGTACGGCGGCGGAGGCTGCATACACGGTACGCGGCCAGTCCAACACGGCGTAGGGCGCAAGACGCTCCGGGGCGTAATCCGCCGCCGCCAGCAATAGCACGATCACCAAGGACGCAGGCAGCAGCCAAAGCAGCAGCCGTCCGCAGCGCGTTAGCGTTTCAAACCCGCAAAAAGCCAAAATGGCGGCAGGCAGCAGGCAGTACAGCCCTAACAGCTCCCGCCCGGTACGCACAAACACGTTTTCCTGCAGCACGTTCACAAAGCGCGCAATGGGCAACGCGCTAAGCGCCAGTAGCGACAGCATGATAAACAGCGCCGCCGGAACCACAAGCCATTTTCCAAGCCCGGCCTCTAAAAAGCTTGCAAGCTCCGGCTGCTTAAAATGCTCCATGGTCTGCGCCGTAAACAACAACAGCAGCAGGGAAAACAGCGCAGCCAGCAGTACCGCGCCGTAAGAATTATTACCGGCAGCATAAAACGCGCTGCCGTTTGCGCAAAACAGCAGCAACACCGCCGCCGCCAGAGCGCACACAGCGGCACCCTCCTGCCTTCCGCTTTTTCCTTCCCTGAGATTCATGAGCGCTTGTCTCCCGTGTTCATATAATCCTCCGCCTGCTGCCGCTGGCTAAGCGTTCCCCGCAAAATGGCAGGCCGCGCGCGCTTGGTTTTGGGCGCTACCGGCGTTAGAAACGGTACGCCGAAGGATTTTTCCGTTACCAGCCACGCAGAAATGAGCAATACGCCCACCGTAAGCCCCAACAGCCCGGAAAGCCACGCCAGCAGCACCAAGAATACCCGCAGATACCCGGCGCAAAGCTGGGTGCTGTAATCCGGTATGGTAAAGCCGCCTAAGCCAGTGATGGCAGCAATGATCAATACCAAGGTGCTGACCACGTTTGCCTCCACCGCTGCCGAGCCTAACAGCAGCCCGCCGATGATCCCGATGGCCTGCCCTATTCCGCCCGGCACTCGAAGCCCTGCCTCCCGCAATAGCTGGAACACCCATAAAAGGAACAACAGCTCTAGTCCCAGCGGCAAAAACACCATACGGCGGGACAGCACGATGGTTGCCACCACCTCCGTAGAGAGCATACCCGGATGGTGCAGCGCCAGCGCCAGAAAGCAGGCGGGTAACAGCACCGAGATCGCCGCGCCCAAGTACCGTACGATTCGCAAAAGCGAACCCAAGGGGCGGCTTAAATTGATGTCCTCCGGCGAAGCCATCAGTGTAAACAGTGTGGCAGGAAGCACGATGGCGTCCGGACTGCCCTCCAAGAGCAGCGCGATATGCCCCTGCATCAGATGGGATGCCACCCTGTCCGGGCGCTCGGTCATCAGCACCTTGGGAAGAGGGCTTAAGCGTCTTTTGCCTGCAAGCTGCTCCAGCATGCCCAGCGTGAAGATGCTTCTGGTCTCAATATTGCAAAAGCGGCGTTTCACCTCGTTTAGTAAGGCCTCGTTCACAACCCCGTCGCGATAAGCCACCACCATGCGAACCCCGTTATCCGCGCCCGCGTTTTTGAATTCGCAGATGAAATCGTCCGTTTTGATGATGCGCCGTAAAAGCGTTACGTTTGTGCGCAGGTTCTCGTTAAAGCCCTCTTGCGGGCCTCTTACCACCTTTTCGTTTTGTGCCGTATCCACACTGCGGCTGATGAAGCCCCGCGTATCCATCAGGATGGCGTTTTTCTCCCCGTCTAAGAACACGGCGGTGCGGCCTTCGCTGACAGCCTGCTTCACGTCCTTCCACTTGCGGGTAAGCTCCGCCTCCTGCATGGCAAACACATGCTCCACGGCATACTGCGCCTTGTGCCGCCCCGCATACTGCATGCAGCCCTCCCGCATGCCCTGCCGCAGGATGAAATCGCTCACCTGATCCCCGTCCGCCATGCCGTTGATGCAAACGGAAAGCGCCAGAATCTCCCCGCCCAAGTAGAAGCGTCGGAATAGGATATCCGGGTTTTTGTCCGCCCGGTACTCCTGCTTCAGGCGGGATTCGTTGACCTCCAGCTTAGAGGAAACCTGTCCGTCCTCGGTAACGGGCTGGCGCTTTTCCTGCCGCATCCCCGCAAAAAAAGGCGGTGCGCCCCGTTCCGTTTCCAACAATTCAAATTCCTTTTGCGCCTCGTCAAAGCGCAATATCTGCCAAAGCTTCTGTTCCATACGCCCTCCCAAGGGCTAGTATGCACATAAAATCTGGAAATCATCCGAAAAGAAAAAGGCTTCCATCCATCAGGATGGAAACCGCACAAAGCGTACACGGGCCGATGTGGTCATCGGCCCCTACGATCGTTAACAAAGCAAATAAAATTCGTAGGCGAGGAGGGCGGCTTGTTCCGGCTCCGGCGGCGTGTACAGCGCACCTACCAGCTTAATCCGTGGGCGAGGGCGGCATGTACGGCCGAAGCCCACACCTTGCGGGTTTTGACGACCGCGCCAAAGGCGCAGTCAATACCCGTGAATCTCGCGCAAGCGGCTTTGCCGGTTGCGCGAATGCGTAGCGCCTACGATGTCATCCGCTCCTTCATGTTCTGCATGCTGGATAACATCTGCCGAAGCGTCTCCAAGGCATCCTGCCGTTCGTCGCCCTCAAAGCCCTCCAGCATGGTGGTGAATATCATTTCCACATCCAGCTTGCACCAGTGGTTGAATTCCTCGCCCTTTTTCGTGAGCGTGATGCGGTTGCAGCGGCTGTCTGTTTTGTCCTCGCTGCGCTTTACGAACCCGGCCTTTTCCAGCCGCCGCAGGGATATCCCAACCGACGCCTTGCTGATGCCTAAACGTGCCGCCAGATCGTTTTGCGTGGGGCGGTCGGTTTCGGCAATGCTTTGCAACAGCGCGGGCTGCCCCGGATACAGGCCGTATTTACGGAGCGTGCGCTGGGTACAGAACTGATAGGTCTGCATCAGCTGTAAAAATACTTCGCTGGTTTCCTTGATGGTTTTCTGGTATTGCGCCATTTCCATGTGGTTATCCCTCCCAATTCCGCACAAATTGCTTTAGCCTTGTGATCTTTTCTATCTCGCGCCCCATTCGGATAAAGCGGAACATCCTGTCCGCCGCGCTTTCAAACAGCCTGACTGCCTCGTCCGCGTCCGTTTGCCCAGACATGGGCGCGTTTACCGTGGTGATGATGCTGGACGTTCCGATGCGCAGCAGCTCCTCCGCGCCCGCATCCATGCTGCCCGTCATGATCGCAACAGGGATATGCGCTTTTTCACAGCGTGCCACGATCTCCGGGGCAATACGCTTTAAGCCGTCCTTGCCGCTTTCTAAGCTGCCCTCGCCGGTCACCACCAGAGACACGCCCCGAAGCAGCCGGTCAAACTCCGCCGCGTTTAACGTAGCCTCCACGCTGCCCATGGTTTTAGCGTGCAGCGCAAGAAGCACTGCTGCGGCAAGGCCGCCTGCCATGCCGGAGCCGGGGATGCTTGCAATATCCTGCTCTGCCGCTTTAGACAGCGCCATGCCGTACGCCTCGGCGTTAGGGATATCACAGAGCATGTCTGTACTGTCGCACATCAGCGTAAAGTGCGCGTCCTTTACCCGGGGATGCAGGTATTCCATGTCTACCCGCGCCACCTGCGCCACGTTTATATTAGCGCCGGTAAGGGCGTTATCCTCCGCATCGTACAGCTTCACGCCCAGCGCCTGCAAAAAGCCCAAGCCGTGATCGGTTTTACCACAGCCGCCCATGCAGATGCAGACCTCCCGAATGCCTTCGTCCAGCACCCGGCGCACCAGCTCTCCCGCTGCAAAGCTATACGCCTCGCAATCTTGTGTAAGCCCCGCCGCCTGCCGGGTTTTTTCGCCCAGCACTGCCGCCATTTCAATGACCGCAAGCGTGCCGCGAAGCACCGCATACCGGGCTTCCGTTCGTTTGCCATCGGCAGAAGTGACCTTGGTGGTATGCATGGCACCATCGCAGGCCATTAATAACGCGTCCAGCGTGCCGGGGCCTCCCGCCGTCATGGGGAGGGGCAAAATACGCACCCCCGCAAAACAGCTGCGGGCAGCCAGCGTGAGGCTCTTGATGGCCTGTATGGAGGAGATCTCCCCGCCAAAGGAGTCTGGCGCCAATAAAAAGCGGATACCCTTGCCTACCGGGCGCGACTTGCCGTGTTTTTTATTGATGCGCACCCCCGAGATGGGCGTGCCGTCGCCGCCGATGATGGTACCGTCCCGATGTACCTTGCCAAAATAGGTCAGCCCTTCCACATGGCTCAACGCCTTGGCCTGTAAATACGGCTGGGTGGCGGACAGGTACATATTGATGCCCGCGTCGTTATCCAGCTTGTAGAACACCCGGCGCATTTCCTTTAAGCTGCCGTTGGTAAACACGCACAAATAGCTTTTGCCCTCCGGGCCGCCGGGTGCGGCGTGGATCACCCCGCCGTACAGCATCATGCCCGATACGTCCGACACGGTGAGCACGGAGAATATTTCCTCCCACATCTGCCGCTCGATATCCGCTTCATGCAGTATATCCACCACGTCAAAACGAACGCCTAAACCAAACCGTTTGACCTCCATTACTCTGCTTCCTCCTGCCCAATGAGTGCGGCAAGTGTCTGATCGGCCGCTTCCCAATCCTCGTACAGCTTTGTTAACCGTGCCCGCTCGTCTTCCAGCTCCTGCGCCAGCGCCGCCGCTTTTACATAGTCCGCGGCGACCCCGGGGCTTGCCAGCAGCTCTTCCTTTTGCGCGATCATTGCCTCCTGCGCCTCGATCTGCTGCTCTAAGCGCGAAACCGCGCCCCTTCCCCGGTTGATGGCGCTGATGCGCTCTTTTTCGGCCTTGTAGCTGTTTTGTTTCGCGGGCTGGGCGGTCTCCTGCGCCGCCTCCCGCTCCTCCTGCAGGTGTTGCAGGAATTCAGTATAACCGCCAATGGTCTCTGTTATACCTGTTTGTGTCATGTATAACACGCGGTCTGCAAGGCGGTTGACCAAGTATCTGTCGTGCGTGACCACAAACAGGGTGCCGCCGTATTCCTCCAAGGCGTTTTCCAACGCCTCCCTAGAGGCGATATCCAAATGGTTGGTGGGCTCGTCCAACAGCAGCAGGTTCGCGCCGGAGAGCATCAGCTTCAACAGCTGTACCCGCGCCTTTTCCCCGCCGGACAGCGCGCGGATAGGCTTATCCACATCGTCATTGCGAAACAGGAACGCCGCAAGGGCGTTGCGTACAGCCGTTTGCCCCAGCTTGGGGTAAGCGTTCCACACCTCGTTTAGCACCGTGTTTTCCGGGTTGAGACCGCGCATGTTCTGCTCGTAATACGCGATATCCACATTGGCACCGGGGTAATACGTGCCCATGTCCGCTGTTTCCTTGCCGGTGAGAATGCGAAGCAGCGTTGTTTTGCCGCAGCCGTTGGGGCCAAGCAAAAACACCCGCTCGTTTTTTTGCAGCAGCAGGTCTAAGCCCGAAAACAGCGGTTTGCCGTCGTAAGCCTTTTGCAGGCCTTTGGCTGCTAACACCTCGTTGCCGCTTCCCTCCCTTGCGGTAAAGGTAAAGCGGATGGAAGCCGGGTCGCGCTCGGGCACTACAAGGGTTTGCTTTAAGCGCTCTATCTGCTTGAGCTTGGACTCCGCCGTTCTTATATTGCGTTCCTTGTTCCAACGCCGCTGCTGCTCCACGATACCCTCTATGCGGCGAATCTCCCGCTGGGTATTGCGGTAATGCCTAAGTGCGATCTCCTGCGCGGTGCTTTTGCGCTCCACATGTGTAGAGTAATTCCCTTGGGTGGATAAAAGCGCGCCGTTATACAACTCCAGCGTGCGCTTTGTGACCGCGTCTAAAAAATATCGGTCATGGGAAATGACCACAAACGCGCCGGAATAGCTTTTCAAAAAGCCCTCCAGCCATTCCACCGCCGTGATATCCAGATGGTTGGTAGGCTCGTCCAGCAGCAGCAGGTTCGCACCGGAAAGAAGGATTCTTGCCAGCATGGCCTTGCCCGCCTGCCCGCCGCTAACAGCGGACATGGGAACAGAGAACTCCTGCTCCGTAAAGCCAAGGCCAAGCAGCGCCGCCCTTGCGCGGCTTTTTGCCGTTAAGCCGCCCAACCGCTCGAATTCCGATTGCAACCGCTCCTGCTTGTGTACCAGCTCCTCCGCCTCCGCGGGGTTCTCTACGATTCGTTTTGCAATGGCGCTGCATTCCGCCTCCATATCAAGCAGAGGCCGGAACACCTCCAGCACAAAGTCGTACAAGGTCTGCTCCGAGCGAATCTCCGGAGTCTGCGCCAAATATCCCACGGCGCAGTCGCGGCTTTTGTATACCTGCCCCTCGGAAACATCCTCAAAGCCCGCCATCATATGCAGCAACGTGGTTTTGCCGCAGCCGTTCACGCCTACAAGGCCTACCCGGTCTTTTACACCGATCTCAAAGCTAACATCCGAAAACAGCTTGCGCTCGCCAAAGGATTTGCCGAGCTTGCTGACCGCCAATAACGCCATTTAATACTTCATCCTTACTTTTTCGGCAAAGCCGAAGAAATCCTTGATCGCAAGCACAGTGCCGTCGTCCAGCACAGCGCGCCCGGTAAAGCGCCCAAAAACCTGATGCTGATCCGTTAACAGCACCAACGCATTTGTCAGCGCGTTTCGATCCAGCACGGGCGTAAAGTCCATTTCAAAGCGTCCGTCCGAGGAAGAAAACGTCCAAGGCTTTAGGTAGCTGTCCGCCGGGATGTGGAAGGTGAGCCTGTCCAGCTTATGGCCTTTGCCGTTGTAAAACAGGATGTTTTCGCTGGCGGCGCTGGTATCCCCAAAGCCGTAGCCGATGTTGAAACCAAAGGGCTTTCCCTCATGCAGGCCACTGGCGCTGCCCCAATACCATGTGTTCTCGTACGTCCACACGCCGCGTCCCCAATCCAACACGCCAAAGGCGGTATCCGGGGCAAACGCAACGTTTACATCCCCCCACCGGGCAAAGCCTACAGCCGGCATGCAGTTGATCTTTTGATTGTAATAAAAATGCTTGGGCTTGCCAAAGGGGGTAGCGATCACCATGGTATCCATGTACGGCTCCGTGAGAGTGATATCCACCTCCAGCGTTTTGCCCTGATAGAAGTTCTCGTAGGTGCATTGTATCCTTCTTGCGCCATCGGTCTTGGTAAAGGCCATTTGCAGCCCTTTTCCGGAAAACGCAGCATCACCCGTTTCGCTGGTGGCGGGAAGCCGATACTTGCCCATAGGAAACGGCTTGATCGCGCTTTGGGTATGCTCCCAGCCGTGTTCAAAGTCCAAAAGCGATGCGGAAAGCATGCCCATATAACCGTTGTCTGCCAACGTCAGTGCCACGCCGTAGCGCCCGTCGGTCACCAAGTAGTAGTCCCATTCCTTGATGTGGGAACGGCCTATTTTTATGTCGTTTCGGTCATAGGTTAAAAGCAGCCTTCTGGCCCAGCCCGGCTCCCGAATATCGCCCTTTTCGTTAAGCAAACGACCCTTTTGCGTGATTTCGTGCTGCATGGAAACACCTCCAAAAGAAAAAATAAGAGGGCAACTAGATAGTATGCCCCCTTACTATACCATATCCGGCGGATTATGCCAACTGCCGCGCGCCGGTATAAAGCTCGAAATAGCGCCCCTTTTGCAGAAGTAAGTCGTCATGGTCGCCCCGCTCAATGATTTCCCCATGCTCCAGCACCATAATGGCGTTGGCGTTTCGCACGGTGGAAAGCCTGTGCGCGATCACGAACACGGTGCGCCCCTCCATCAGCCGATCCATGCCCTTTTCAATGAGCTTTTCCGTTCGGGTGTCGATGGAGCTGGTGGCTTCGTCCAGTATCATGATGGGCGGGTCTGCCAGCGCCGCCCGGGCGATGGACAACAGCTGCCGCTGGCCTTGGCTTAGGTTTGCGCCGTCGGCGGTAAGCATAGTCTCGTACCCCTGCGGCAAGCGGCGGATAAAGGAATGTGCGTTGGCAAGCCGCGCCGCCGCCTCTACCTGCGCATCGGTAGCGTCCAGCCTGCCGTAACGGATGTTGTCACGCACGGTGCCCGTAAACAGGTGGGTATCCTGCAGCACCAGCGCCATGGAATCCCGCAGCTCGCGAAGCGGGATATCCCGGATGTCTCGCCCGTCAACGGTGATCGAACCCTCCTGAATGTCGTAAAAGCGGGTCAGCAGGTTGATAATGGTTGTTTTACCTGCGCCCGTAGAGCCCACCAGCGCGATCTTCTGCCCGGGCTTGGCGTAGAGGGTGATGTTTTTTAGCACCGGCTTTTCCGGTTCGTAGCCAAAGGTCACGTTCTCAAAGCGAACGTCCCCGTGCACCGCTTCCGTTAGCGGCGTTCCCGTTTCGTACGGCTCCGTGGGTTCGTCCATAGCGGCAAATACCCGCTCCGCACCGGCCAGCGCGGACTGTATCACGTTGAACTGGTTGGTGATCTCGTTAAGAGGACGCGAGAAGCTGTGTGCATACTGCAAAAACACACCCAAGCCGCCCAGATCCAGCAGACCGGCGGTAGCAAGCAAGCCGCCTACGGAGGCCGTCAGCGCAAAGTTTACGGTGTTGATGCTGCCCATCAGCGGCATCATGATGCCGGATAAAAACTGGGCGCGGGTGGCCGCCTCGCAAAGCCGCCTGTTTTTCTCGTCAAACTCTAAAAGCGCGGTCTTCTGGTGGTTGAATACCTTCACCACCTTCTGCCCCTCGGTGTTCTCCTCCACATAGCCGTTGACCTCGCCCAAGAGCGATTGCTGCTCACGAAACGCCTTGCGGCTGTTTTTCATGATCTTAGTAGCCACAAGCATGATGAGCGGCAGCACCACCAAGGTGATTGCGGTGAGCACAGGAGAGATCACCAGCATGAGTATGAACGTACCTAAAAAGGAGATCGTGCCGCTGATCAACTGGGTTACGCTGTTGGAAAGCGCCTCGCCGATATAGTCCATATCGTTGGTAAAGCGGCTCATGATATCGCCGTTGGCGTTGGTGTCGAAATACCGAAGCGGCAGGTTTTGCAAATGATCGAACAACTCCCGCCGAATGGTGGTAACGGTGTTTTGCGCGGTCTTCATCATCACGCGGGACTGCAAATAGGTAAACGCGATGCTAAACAGATACAGCACCAGCATGGCGATCAAATACAGCCCCACGCGGGACAACCCGTCAGGCTCTAAAAAGCTGTTGATCACCGGGCGCAGTAAATAACCCGATACCAGCGCACCCACGGAGGAAAGGATGACAAGCAGCACCACCAGCACCATTCTGCCCTTTTCCTTGGCAAGGTACTTCCATATCCGCTTTAACGTGCCCTTTGCATCCTTGGGTTTTGCTACGTTCAAGCGTGCATTGGGGCCGCCGCCGGGCTTAAAGCCCCGGCGTTTATTGCTCTGTTGCTTTTGTTCCATTTATGCGACCCCCCTTTGCTCCTGCGACGTGCAGATCTCGCGGTAGATCTCGCTGGATTGCAGCAGCTGCTCATGCGTGCCGCTGCCTACGATTCTGCCGTCGTCCATGATCAGTATCACATCCGCATGCTTTACCGACGATACCCGCTGGGCAATGATCACCTGCGTCATGCCGGGGAAATCCGTTTCAAAGGCCTGCCTGATCGCCGCCTCCGTTGCCGTATCCACGGCAGAGGTGCTGTCGTCCAAAACAAGCACCTTGGGCTGCATCAAGAGCGCTCTTGCGATGCACAGCCGCTGCCGCTGACCGCCGGACAGGTTTACGCCGCCCTGCTCCAGAACGGTATCGTACCCCTCCGGAAAGCTTTTGATGAATTCGTCTGCCTGCGCTACCCGGCAGGCTGCTTCCAATTCCGCATCGGTAGCGTCCTCCTTGCCCCAGCGCAGATTGTCCTTGATGGTGCCGGAGAACAGCACGTTCTTTTGCAGCACCATCGCAACGGAAGCTCGAAGCGCCTCCATGGTATACTCCTGCACGGTATGCCCGCCGATCTTTACCTTGCCTTGGCTGGCTTCGTACAAACGGGGCATCAGCTGCACCAATGTGGTTTTGCCGGTACCCGTTGCGCCCATGATGGCAAGCTTGCCGCCGGAGGGAATGGAAAAGGTGATGTCCTTTAGCACATACTCGTTGCCGTCTTCCTTGTATTTAAAGTCCACATCGTGAAACTCCACCGCGCCGTTTGGCACGGTTGTTAACAGCGTGCCCTCTGCATCCTTGATGGTAGGCTCGGTTTGTAATATCTCCGTTACGCGGGTCACGCTGGCGCGGGCGCGAGAAAGCATCATCAGCGCCATGGAGAACATAACGAGGGAAATCAATATCTGGGTTATATACGTGATAAAGGAGATCAGCTCGCCGGTACCCATCAGCTTTTGCGCCACCTGCTGCCCGCCAAGCCAAATGACCGCCAATATCGTAAGGTTCATTACCAGCATCATGCCGGGCATGATCATGATCACGATGTTGAACGCTTTTAGGGAGGCTTCCCGCAGATCTTCGTTGGAGCGCTCGAACTTCTTTCGTTCCCGATCCTCACGCACAAAGGATTTTACTACGCGGATACCGATAAAATTCTCCTGTAGGGTTTGGTTCAGGCTGTCGATCTTTTTTTGCATGCCTAAGAAAAGCGGCGTTGCCGCGCGGATGATAAGGGCGCTTGCAACAATCAGTACCGGCAGCGCCACCAAAAGGATTCCCGCCAGCTCCGCGTTGATGGAAAGGGCGAAGAACCCCGCAATGATGAGCATGGAGGGTGCACGCACGCACAGGCGCAGCATCATCATCAGCGTTTGCTGGATAGACGTTACGTCCGAGGTAAGGCGCGTGATGATGGAGGCGGTGGAAAACTTATCGATGTTGGAAAAGGAGAAGGATTGCACCTTTTCAAACAGCGCATAGCGAAGCTCAGTGCCAAAGCCAACGGCGGCCTTGGAGGAGCAGCGCATGTTGCCGTAGCCCGCCGCCAGCGCAACGATCGCCAAGCCTACCATGATCAACCCCTGTACAACGATATAGGAAACATCCCCGCTGGGCACGCCTATATCAATGATCTTAGACATCACCTTGGGCTGCAGCGTTTCCGCCACCACGGAAAACAGTACGAATACCGGCCCCCAAACAGCTGGGCTGATGTACTTTTTTAAATATTGAAGCAACGATTTCAATGCGGTTTCCTTCCTTCTTTCCTGCTAACAAAACAATCGAAGTTAGCATAACATCATATAAATTATTAGGCAATCTCCGATTGTGAACTGTTTGGGAACATATTCCGGCAGTAGGCAAATCTTGAAAATGTTCACTTCTACGTTATAATACAACTATGGATCAACAAAACAAAAACACAATGCCTAACCGGCAGCCTTCGTTTTTAACAAAGGCATGGACAGGCCTTCGCGCCGCCTTGAAACGCACGCGGGCGTTCTGGCTGTTTGCCTTTGCGCTTGCGGCAGCCGTGTTTTTTATACTGCCCTTTGCCATCAACGGCAGCCTTGTTCCCGTTTCTGCCGCGGCAGAGCGAACGATCCCCGTAACGCCGCCGCCTGTAACGCCCGCGCCCACTCCTGTTCCCGTACAGGCAGCAAAGGAGGAGGCTACGCCTGCCCCCACCGCTACCCCCGCGCCCACGGCACAGCCCGTGGTGTACCAAACGCTTAAGCGGGAGGATAAGGACGACGCGGTGGCTCTGCTGCAAGCCCGGTTGATGGAATTGAGCTATTTGGAGTACGACGAGCCCACCACGTTTTTCGGCCCCGCCACAGAGGCCGCCATCACCCTGTTCCAGCGGGTACAGGGCATGGAGGAGGATGGTATCGCCACGCCGGAGCTGCAAGCTCTGTTGTTCAGCAACGCCACATCTCCCTACTGCATGAAGCGGGGAGACAACGGCTCGGACATTCGCGGCATGCAGGACCGTCTTGCTTATTATGGATATTATGAAGACAAAATCAACGGCTATTTTGGCCTTGCCACCCAGCGGGCGGTACTGCGGTTCCAAAAGCGAAACAAGCTGGAGCAAACGGGCACCATCGACATGGACGCCCGTAACCTTTTATATTCCCCTAACGCACGGTACTTGGTAGACCCAACGCCAACGCCCACCCCCAAGCCCACGCCTACGCCAAGGCCCAAGACCACACCGCGCCCCGGCGGCACCATCACCGCCACCGCAGCGCCGATCTCCGTGGTAGGCTCCGGCGTAGAGGCCATGATCGCCGTGGCGCAAAGCCAGCTGGGGCGGCCGTATGTTTGGAGCGAGGAATCTCCCGAGCGCGGGTTTGACTGCTCCGGCTTGGTGTATTACTGCCTGCGCTCCGTTGGTATCTCCACCGGACGTTACAATGCCATCAGCTTTAGCCAGGTATCCAGCTGGCAGCAGATCGGCAGCCTGTCGGAATGCGCGCGGGGCGACCTGCTGTTCTACAAATCCGATAAAAACCCCGCCGTGAACCATACGGGCATTTACTTGGGCGGCGGGCAGTTCATACACGCCTCCTCCTCCTCCGGCAAGGTGATCATCAGCTCCACCACAGATTATTACCAGCGAAATTTTGTGGTGGCAAGGCGCGTGTTTTAATGGAAGGCTGTGTAGTTTGCCCCCGCCGCTGCGGGATAGACCGTTCCGTTTCTGTAGGCGTATGCGGTGCGGGCGCACTGCCACGGGTAGCCAGAGCCGACCTGCACTTTTGGGAGGAGCCTTATCTTTCGGGAACCGGCGGCGCGGGAGCGGTGTTCTTTTCCGGTTGCAATTTGCAATGCGTTTTTTGCCAAAACATGGATATTAGCCGAGCGCAAATGGGCTCCGTATGCGATGCGGAGGCATTATGCGCTATTTATTTGGCGTTGCAGGAACAGGGCGCTGCTACGCTGGATTTGGTAACGCCCACGCCCCATACGGATATCATCATGCATTCCCTGACGTTGGCAAAAAAGCGAGGGCTGACCATTCCCGTGGTGTACAACACCAACGCATATGAGCGTGTGGAAACGCTGCGGCGCTTGGAAGGCTTGGTGGATATTTACCTGCCGGACTTAAAATATGTTTCCGAAACGCTTTCTTTGCGCTATTCCGGCGCGGCGGATTATTTTTACTATGCCGCCCCCGCCATACAGGAAATGCAGCGGCAAACCGGTTGTCTTGTGTTAAACGAAAACGGCGTTGCAAAGCGGGGGCTTGCCATTCGGCATTTGGTGCTTCCGGGGTGCCTGCCCGATACACGCCGGGTTTTAGATTATATTGCGCACGATCTTCCCGCCGACACCGCCGTATCCCTGATGCGCCAGTACACGCCCATGGGCGATGATCTGCCCGCGCCGCTAAACCGCCCCTTGACAAATCGCGAATATGAGCGGGCGGTAGCGTACTGCATCGATATTGGGTTAACAAGAGTGCTTTTACAGGAAAAAGCAGCGGCAGATTCCGCCTTTACCCCGCAGTTTTTCCAGGATTTGCCCGGCCGTTCATAATTTGTTTCCAATTTGACACATAAAAAACGCGAAAAATGCCTATATTTGACCTTGTGGGGCTATTGAATAATTGTTTTGCCAATGCTATAATAGCGCCATAAGGTAGGTTATGTTTTTTCCTTCCGTCCGGAGCACAGTATTCTTCATTGACTGTTCTTCCTCCTTAAAGACATAAAACGAACTACTTTGTACCATAATTATCCGCGACCTGTGCGGATGGGGCAACCAAACGGGAAGCGGCAAACCGGACGGAATTTTTTGAAAAGGGCTGAATGCGAAAGCATACAGCCCTTTATTTTATGTTTCATCACAAATCTTACTTACTGTTGTTATACAGCATGGCTGCACCTACGATGCCCGCATCGTTGCCCATCTGGGCGGGAACGACGGTGCCGTGCCCTTCAAAGAAGCAGCTTTCATCCACCCGGCGACGCAACGGCTTAAACAGGAAATCTCCCGCAGCGGACACACCGCCGCCGATTGCCACCACCTCGGGGTCTAACAGGCTCATGATGGAGGCGACCGCGTCTCCCAGCGCATCCACATACTGGTTGAAAATGTTCTTGGCAATGGCATCCCCCGCCTTGGCGCAGTCGATCACAAGCTTGGCGGATACCTTATCCATATTGCCGCCGGCCTCGGTGCAAATGCGTCCGTTTGGATACTCCACGATGGAGCGCCTGCCCTGCTGCACCAGCCAGCTTGCGGCACAGATCGCCTCGATGCAGCCCTTGTTGCCGCAGGTGCACATGGGGCCCTTATGGGAAAGTATCATATGCCCCAGCTCCACACCGTGGCCCATGCCGCCGGAGAACATTCTGCCACCCAATATCAAGCCGCCGCCGATACCTGTGCCAAGCGTAAACAGCACCGCTGTTTTGCAGCCGCGAAACGCGCCCGCGTACAGCTCCGCCAGCGCCGCGCCGTCCGCATCGTTGGCTAAGAACACCGGCACCTTTGGAAAATGCTCCTGCACCGCCGCGCGAAGAGGCACATCGTGGAATTGCAGGTTGTAAGCATGAATCACCCGCTCGCAGGCGGGGTCGATGCTACCCGGCACCACCACGCCGATGGAGGTAAACTCGTCCGGCGCAATCTTCAATTCCACCGCCAGCGCCACCACCTGCTCCGCCATCAATGCGGCGGTCTGCTGATACAGCTCTCCCGTGGGAAAGGGCACGCTGCGCCGCGCGATGATCTGCATATCATCGTTTACAACACCCACGGCAATATTGGTTCCGCCAATGTCAAACCCTACATGAAGCATAAAACAATCCCCCTATATTGCATTCTTTGTATTATCTGTTTTCCAGCTCTTCCGACCAGCGCTTGTCGAATTCACGGGCTGCGTCGTACCCAAGCTTTTTCAAGCGGTAATTTCTGGCTGCCACCTCTACGATGATGGCAAGGTTTCTGCCGGGGCGCACGGGCACCAGTATGATCGGCACCTTAACGCCTAGGACTTCCGTGTACTGCTCGTCGATCCCAAGCCGGTCGTAGGCCTTACCCTCCTGCCACATTTCCAGCTCCATGACCAAATCAATAGATTTTTCCGCAATGACCGCGCCTACGCCGTACATATAGCGAACGTCTATGATGCCGATGCCGCGAAGCTCCATCAAATGCCGCGTTAAGGGCGGCGCGCTGCAGGACAGGCGGTTTTCCGCCACGCGTTTGATCTCCAACACGTCGTCCGCCACCAAGCGGTGCCCGCGTTTGATCAGCTCCAGCGCCGTTTCGCTTTTGCCCATGCCGCTTTCGCCGGTGAGCATCACGCCCACGCCGTACACATCCAAAAGCACACCGTGTCGGGTGACCGTTGGTGCCAGCTTACGGTCAAAATAATTGGTGATTTTATGGCTGACCTTGGTAGTGGCGCTGTCGCTGCCAAACACCGGTATCTCCTTCTTTGCAGCCGCGTGTAAAAGCGCCTCCGGCGGCTGGTGGCCGCGCGCTACCACCACACAGGGCAGCGGATACTCCATCAATTCCTTCATGCGAAGCGCAAGCGTATCCTTTTCCAGCTGCCGCAGATAATGCAGCTCCGCATTACCCAGCAGCTGGATACGGTTGGACGCAAAGTGTGCGTAATAGCCGGTGAATTGCAATCCGGGCCGGTTGATGTCGCTTTCGTCCACCGTAAACTCGCCGCGCCCTTGCTCCAATACGCGAAATTCTAAGTCTCGAGAAAACTCCTCCACGGAAATAACAGTGCTTTCGGGCATAACAGCCTCCTTTTACGCCTGTAATAAATACTCGATGAACCACGCAACGCCGTCTTTTTCGCAGGCGGGCGTGATGATATCCGCCACCGCCTTGACAACGCTCTGTCCGTCCTCCACGCACGCGCCCAAGCCCGCCATGCGGATCATCTCCAAGTCCAGCGTGTTATCGCCTATGGCGGCAGTCTCCTCTGGGCGAATGCCCAAGAGCTCCGCCGTTTTTAATATTGCGGTACCCTTATTGCAGCCAAAATGGTTCAGCTCTATAAAGCCCGGCTGGGAGCCCGCTACCTCCAGCCTGCCGGAAAACGCCTCCCGGAACCGCTGCTGCATTTCTACTTCCTGCTCCGGCGGCGCGTACACCAATACCTTAGGCACGTTGCTCCACCGGCGCTGCCGGATATCCGGCGTTACCGAAAAGGGTAGCGAGAGTGCGCTGGTATACCGCTTGGTAAACTCGTTTTCCGCCTCGAACACCACGGTGGAATCCTGATACAGCTGGGCATGCAGCCCTAAAGAATGCGCCAGCTCCAGTGCCTCGGTCACAAGCTCCGGCGGCAGTTCGTGCACGGAAAGCGTTTTTTCGCCTCGCGTATCCACGATCATTGCCCCGCCATAGGTGATGACCGGCCCTTGTATCGCAAGCTCCTGCACCACCGGTAGCGCACCCTTGTAGTTGCGCCCCGTGGCAACGGTGATATACAGCCCGTGCTCCCCGCCTTTTTTGATCGCTTCCAAATTTCCCCGGGAAATACGCCTGTCGCTGCCTACCAGTGTGCCGTCGATATCTAAAAAAAGCGCTTTATACTTCATATACCCTTTCCTCATGCCGAAAAAGCGGGGCTGCCGCTTAATCGTACGCTCGTTTTTTCTATTGTAATGAACTTCGCGTAAAAAAGAAAGTGTCAGGATACATTTTCGCCGTAATAAAGATCGGCGGACACATACACAACGCCCTGTATGGAACGATATGTGTCCTCATAGGCCGTCACTTTTTTTATCACGGTTCCGTCCGCCGCGTAATAGGTTTTATAGGTTTTGGAGGTCTTTCCGCGATGCTCCGGCTTTTCCGTAACGCTTGTACCCGCA
Source organism: uncultured Oscillospiraceae bacterium (assembly GCA_964476505.1). Classification (GTDB taxonomy): domain Bacteria; phylum Bacillota; class Clostridia; order Christensenellales; family CAG-138; genus CAYZAW01. The sequence goes on from CAYZAW010000025.1 coordinate 21,609, forward strand.
GGCAGGCTTGCGTCCAGCAGCACCTTTTTGCCAAGAGCGCGAAGCGTCCCCGTGCGCTCGGAGGAAACCTTTATCGTTACGCCGTTAGCTAAAGGCTTGCCGTAAATGGATACGGTAAGCGTTTTATCCTCGCCGGTAGAAGCAACAACGGTGATGGAAACATCGCTGGAATTGACGAATTTAAAATTGGGACCGCCGGTGGAAATGGTAGCGTCTCTGCCGATATCCACATACCCGGACGGCCAACTGTGCGGACGCCGCTCGGTCACGGTCAAGTCTGCCATCATCACGGCGTTGAACAGCGTGGTAGATACCTGACACACCCCGCCGCCGTATTCCTGCTGGTACTTGCCGTCCCGTATGCCTGCCGCCTTGCGCCAGCCGGTTTCCGCGTTTCTGGGGCCGAGAATCGCATTGATATCGAACTCCTCGCCCGGCTGCACAGTTATGCCGTTGATAAGCGATGCCGCCTTTTTGATGTTGAACACCCGCCCTGCGGCATTATGGGGGGAGCGCTTGAAGCTGGTGGTAAAGGTGGCGATGCATTGACGCTCCGCCCGCGCCATTTCCACCGTATATGCAGGCGCTACCGCACGCGAAGGAACCGTTAGCGTTGTTTCCTGCCCCACGGCCTTTGCGGCGTCTGCAAATAGACCGATCACCGTTTCTTTTTCCACACAGCGCCCCGTTCTTGCTTCCTCGTAACGAAACAGCCCCGTCACGTTTGGGTCGAACTGCGCAGAAGCGTCCACCGGCGCAATATAAAAATGAGAGCAAACCTGATTAGCATGTGCCTCCATCGCCGCCGTGTCCAGCGAAAACGCCACAGGAATCGTGCGGGGCGACTGCCTCAAACCGTTATGCTGGGGCAGCCAAGCGGCCTCCCTAAGCGCGCTTTCCACATCGGCTACAAGCGGCAGCTTGGCTGCGTGCAGCGTAAGGCTGTGATCGCTTTCATCCGAAAGGCGCAGGTGATAATAGGTGTTGTTTACGTCGCTTTGAAGCTTTTCCTGTACACGAAGCCGCGCGTTCGCAACGCTTAACCTAGATACGTTTACGCCCGCAATAAAGATGTCCTCCCCCAATTGGAAGGTTTCAGCCGGTACTTCTCCCCGGCGCACCGGCATACAGCCGGCAAACAGCAAAAGCGCCGCGACAAGCGCCAACAGCAGCCGCAGGTGTTTTCCCATCGCCGCACATCCTTTCATGTTGTATATCGCATATCAAATAGCTTGCCCGCATGCATTCTCTCCTATGAGCGGGGATACGCTGGCCATATCGTTCATTTTCGGCAGATTTCGGGGGGATTGTTATTTTTTTATTTTCTTCTGCGGCGAATGTTTTTCTTGCACTGAACGCATATATTTCGTATAATTGACAATATATTTTGCACATGTATTCTGGCATACATGTGTAAAAGATTGTTTAGCCGTATTATACGGCGATACTGTTTAGGGGGAGGTTTTTTATGGATGCATTTTTGAAAGGGGTAGAAAGCGTCAACGGCGCTATTAACGGCGTTGTTTGGGGCATCCCCATGCTGGTGCTCATCATCGGCGTTGGCTTGTACCTAACCATCCGCTCCGGCGGCTTCCAGTTTGCAAAGTTCGGTCATGCAATGAAAAATACCGTTGGCAAGCTGGGCAAAGGCGAGAAGGTAACGGACAAGGGTGCTGTTTCTCCGTTCCAGGCGCTGACAACGGCGCTTGCCGCAACAGTAGGCACCGGCAATATCGCCGGTATCACCGCCGCCATCACCTTGGGCGGCCCGGGCGCCGTGTTCTGGGTATGGGTTTCCGCACTCATCGGCATGTGCACCAAGTACGCCGAGGTCGTGCTGGCGGTTAAATACCGTGAACGCAACGAAAAAGGCGACTGGGTTGGCGGCCCCATGTACTACATCACCAAGGGTCTTGGCAAAAACTGGAAATGGTTAGCTGTGTTGTTCTGCATCTTTGGCGCGCTGGCGGCATTTGGCATCGGCAACGCCGTGCAGGTAGGCAACATCACGGACTCCATCAACACCGCCATTCAGGCGTTCAACCCGGCAGCTGCGGGCACGGAAGGTACCGTGAATTTGGTGCTGGGCATCGTGATCGCAATTATCGTGGCGCTGGTAGTATTGGGCGGCATCAAGCGTATCGGCTCCGTAACAGAAAAGCTGGTGCCCTTCATGGCTGTGATTTACATCTTAGCGGCACTGATCGTTGTGTTTGTAAACATCCAAAACATCGGGCCCGCCTTCGCTTCCATCTTCAAAGGCGCGTTCTCGCCTGAGGCGGTCACCGGCGGTATTGTTGGCATCACCCTTATGAATACCATCACTTGGGGTTTCAAGCGCGGCGTATTCTCCAACGAAGCAGGCTTAGGCTCCGCGCCTATCGCGCATGCGGCGGCAGACACCAAGGGCCCCGTGCAGCAGGGCTTGTGGGGTATCTTTGAAGTATTCATGGACACCATCGTGATCTGCACCTTAACGGCATTGCCGCTTCTGATGAGCGGTATCCCGCTGGAGTACGGCGTAAAGGGCACCACGTCCTTAAACGTTGCGGCCTTCACGCCTGTGTTTGGCGAGAAGATCTCCAGCCTGATCATTGCTGTTGGCTTAACGCTGTTTGCACTTTCCACCATCCTCGGCTGGGCGCTTTACGGCACCCGCTGCGTGGAATTCCTGTTCGGCAGCAAGAGCATCAAAATCTATCAGTGCATTTTCGTGCTGGTGGTCATCGTGGGCGCTACCATGGATCTGACCCTCGCTTGGGACATTTCCGATACGTTGAACGGCCTGATGGCAATTCCGAACCTGATCGGCGTGGTGGGGCTCTCTGGCGTAGTTTTAAAGTTGACCAAGGATTACAAGCAGGAATTGAAGCTGAACAAAACCGGCAAGATCAAGGCGTAACCCACGCAAATAGCACACAAAAGAACCGCTCGAACGAGCGGTTCTTTTTATATGCGGTTTTCAGTATTCCAAATGCGGCTGCGCTTCTCGAAGCACTGCATCCATCGCTTTGATCTCCCCCGGCGCAAGCGCATGGCGGGAAAGCAAAAGCGCGTCCTGCGGCCTTGGCGCTTCCGGCATGCGAAAGAAGTTTAGGCGATACTTAGGCACCGGCGGCAGGCTTTGAAGCATGCCCGTAAGCTGTTCTTGCGTTAACCCCGGATACAGGGTGGTGCGCACCTCGTAAGAAATGCCGCTTTCCCGCAGCAGCGCAAGGGTTTTTTGCATGGCGGCATAGGCGGTATCACTTCCTGTGACCCAAGGATATTCGCTTTTTGGCGCTTTAAAATCCACCGCCGCATAATCCAGCAGGTTTGCCGCAAGAAGCCTTGCAACCAGTGCCGGATCGCGCCCGTTGGTATCTAGCTTTACCGCGTACTCCATGCCCTTTAGCATCTCGATAAACGCGTACAGATCGCTTTGCAGCGTTGGCTCTCCCCCGCTTACCACCACGCCGTCCAACAAGCCTTGGCGCTTGTTTAGAAACGCCATGACCTCCTCCATAGGCAACACAGGCGCTCCTCCATCGAGGAGCGCCCTGTTATGACAGTAGAAGCAGGATAGGTCACAGCCGGTTGTAAACAGTACGCAGGCAAGGTTTCCCGGGAAATCTATGGTGCTGCTTTTTTGTATGCCTGCGATCTTCATTTGCCGCTAACGGTATCCAATTCGCTTGGCGCATCGGTAAGTTCGTTTTCTTTGATCACATACTTCACCCGCTGGCGATACTCCTCCTGCTTGCCCTTATGGTAATGCTGTACAGGGCGCAGATATCCTACCACGCGGCTCCAAACCTCGGTATCCCGGCCGCAATCCGGGCAGGAATACAGCTCGCCCGTGATGTACCCGTGCTCCGGGCAAACAGAGAAGGTGGGCGTTAAGGACAGATACGGCAGCTTGTAACGGGTAAACGCCTTTTTCAAGAGCTTCTTTGCCACCTCGATGTCCCGTATCTGCTCGCCTAAGTACAGGTGCAGCACCGTGCCGCCGGTGTATTTGCATTGCAGCTCGTCCTGCAGGTCCAAGGTCTCAAAGATATCGTCCGTAAAGCCCACAGGCAGCTGGGAGGAGTTGGTATAGTACGGTGTGTTCTCGCCCGCGGTGATGATATCCGGGTACTTTTCCCTGTCCAAATTGGCAAGGCGGTAACTGGTGCCCTCCGCAGGAGTTGCCTCCAGATTGTAGAAGTGGCCTGTTTCCTCTTGGATGGTGGCGATGGTATCCCGCATGTAATCCAGCGTTTCCTGCGCGAAGGTCTGTCCCTCGGGGGTGGTGAGGTCTTTCCCCAAGAAGTTGATGCAGGCCTCGTTCATGCCCACTAAGCCGATGGTGTTGAAATGGTTGTACCAATACTGGCCGGTGCGGTCATACACGTTTTTGAGGAAGTTGGCGGAATACGGATACATGCCGTTTTTCGTTTGCTCCTCGATGGTTTTGCGCTTGATCTCAAGGCTGTTTTTCGCAATATCCATCATGCGCCACAGGCGGCTGTTGAACTCGCTGCGGCTGTTGGAAAGATAGGCGATGCGCGGCAGGTTTACGGTGACGACACCGATGGAGCCCGTTAAGGGGTTGGAGCCAAACAGCCCGCCGCCGCGTTTTCTAAGCTCACGGGTATCTAAGCGCAGGCGGCAGCACATGGAAAGCGCGTCGTCCGGGGAAAGATCGGAGCTAACATAGTTGGAGAAATAGGGAATGCCATATTTGCAGGTGATCTCCATGATCTTGTTGACCACGGGGCTGTCCCACTTGAATTCCTTCGTTACATTGATGGTAGGAATGGGGAAGGTGAATACGCGGCCTTTCCGGTCGCCCTCCATCATCACGTCGCAGAACGCGGTGTTGATCATATCCATTTCCGCTTGGAACTCACCGTAGGTTTCCGGCTTGATCTCGCCGCCGATGATGACGTTTTGATCCTTTAACGTACGCGGTACCACGATATCCAGCGTAAGGTTGGAGAACGGGCACTGGAAGCCCACACGGGTAGGCACGTTCAGGTTGAATATAAACTCCTGCATGGCCTGCCGGAGGGTTTTATAATCCAGATGGTCGTACCGAATAAAGGGGGCGCAATAGGTATCGAAGGAGGACCACGCCTGTGCACCAGCGGTCTCGCCCTGGGTGGTAAAGGTGGAGTTTACGATCTGCCCCAAGAAGGAGCGCAGATGCTTGGCGGGCTTGCTTTCCACCTTGCCGGGTACACCGCCAAAGCCCTCGATCAAAAGCTGCTTAAGATCCCAGCCTGCGCAGTAGGGGCCGAAAAAGCCCAAGTCGTGCAGGTGGATGTCGCCGCTCTGGTGGGCGTTTCTAATTTCTTCGGGATAGATCTCATGCAGCCAGTACTGCTTGGTAAAGGTTTCCCTGATATAGTTGTTCATACCGTTGATGGACTTTTGGGCGTTGGCGTTCTCTTTGATCTGCCAATCCATATCCCCAAGGTAATTGCCGAACATTTCGATGGTAGCGCCGATGAGCGCGTTCGACTCGCGGGCGCCCCTGCGCTTTTCGCGGTACAAAATATAGGCCTTTGCCGTGCGGGCATGTCCGTTTTCGATCAATACCTTTTCCACGGTATCCTGAATGGACTCCACGTCCACCACCTGTTCACCGAACTGGCGCTGGGCCAAGCGTACAACCTCTTCGCACAGCTGCTCCGCTCTGTCCCAGTCGTTACCGCCAACGGCGTTTGCCGCCTTGAATATCGCCCAAGTGATCTTTTCCTGTTGAAAAGGAACAACGGAGCCATCGCGCTTACGGATTTGCTTGAACATGGTATGCCCCCTATTACTGAATTTCATGATTTCAATCATATATATCGGAAGAATCCAGAAAAAAATAACAACATGTGGTTAAAAACTTGTTATTATCGTACAATATCTTGTGTTGCATGTCAATCACCGAGCAGTTGCTCATATTGCGTGCCCAGCCGCCCGAAATGCGAAAAATGTCGACAAAACGGGAGGTATCCATTATCTTGCTATCAAAAAAAATAAGAGCGGATTGCTCCGCCTATCCGTTTTTGCAATACCTGAAAGAAAAAAGCGTGGCATATCGATCACCACGCCTGTCAGATTTTTCCTGCAATGCAACCGCAGATAAACCCGCGAACGTAAAAAGGTAAGTCCTTAAATCAGAAAATCGCTTCCGCAAAAGCCTTTGCGTCAAAGGGCTGCAAATCGTCCACACCCTCGCCAACGCCCACAAACCGAACGGGAAGCTGTAGTTCCCGGGTGATAGCCGCCACAACGCCGCCCTTGGCGGTACCGTCCAGCTTGGTCAATATCACGCCGGAAAGCCCCGTCGCTTCAGAAAACGCCTTAGCCTGCGCCACGGCGTTTTGCCCGGTGGTAGCATCCAGCACCAGAAGCGTTTCGCAGGGAACGTTTGGAAGCTCTCTTTCGATCACCCGGCGAATCTTCGCCAGCTCGTTCATCAAATTCACCTTGTTATGTAGCCGCCCTGCCGTATCGCAAAGCAGTACATCGCAATTCTTTGCGCGGTAGGAGGCGATAGCGTCAAACACCACCGCCGCGGGATCTGCCCCCTCGCCGTGCCGCACCATGGGCACGTTGGCGCGCTTGGCCCAAACCTCCAGCTGCTCCGCCGCCGCCGCGCGGAAGGTATCCGCCGCCGCCAGCATGGGTTGGTGCCCCTGCCCGCCGTAATACGCCGCCAGCTTGCCTGCAGTGGTGGTTTTTCCTACGCCGTTGACCCCAACGATCAACAGCACCGCAGGGGGCGTTTGCATGGGCTCCACCGGCGTTAAGGCAGCAGCAACGATCTCGATCAACGCCTGCCTTGCCTCCTCCGCCTGCCGAAGCTTTTGCGCCTTTACCTGCTCCCTAAGCGCTGTAAGAAACGCCGTTGCGGAGGGTACGCCCATATCCGCCATGACCATGGCATCCTCTAATTCCTCGTATAGCTCCTCGTTGATCTCTTTTCCCGAAAACAAGTCTCCAAACAGGGTGTTGCGCGTTTTTGAAAGGCCCTGCCGCAGCTTGCCGAAAATCCCAAGCTTTTGTTCCATACCGTCTCCCTTATGCCGTTTCCCCGTTCACAGCGCCGTTGCTGCTAAACTGCGCGGAAACCACCTTAGACACGCCCTTTTCCTCCATGGCAACGCCGTAGAGCGCGTTACAAACCTCCATGCTGCCCTTGCGGTGGGTAATGATGATAAACTGCGTGTCCTCCGCATAATCCTTCAAATACCGGGCAAAGCGGCTGACGTTTACCTCGTCCAGCGAGGATTCGATCTCGTCCAGCACGCAAAAGGCCGTTGGTTTGAGCTTGAGCATGGCAAACAGCAAGGCAATAGCCGTCAGCGCACGCTCGCCGCCGGACAGCAGCGACAACAGCGACAGCTTTTTTCCCGGTGGCTGGGCAATGATGTCGATATCGCAATTCAGCACATCGTTTTTGTCCGACAGGCGAAGCTCCGCAAAGCCGCCGCCAAACAACTCCCGGAACACCTGCGTAAAGTTCTCCTGAATCAGCGCAAACTGGGAGAGGAACAACTCCTGCATGGTCGCCTTTAGCTCCTCGATCAGTACGTTCAAGTCCTCCTTGGCGCGGTTTAAGTCGTCGCATTGCTCCTGCAGCGTGGTATGCCGCTCACTGACAGACTTATAATCCTCAATAGCGTTTACGTTTACGTCCCCCAGCTCCCGCATGGCAGCCTTCAGCTCGTCAATGCGCAAGTGCGCCGCCGTGATGCCGATGTCATGGCGAAGGGGCAGCACGTTATCGTAGGTCAGCTCGTAATCGTCCCAAATGCGGGTCTGGATGTTTTCCAGCTCCATATCGGAGCGGCTCTTTGCCAGCTCCTGCTTGTGCTTCATTTCTGAGAGTACGCGGAGCCTGCCGGTGATCTCGTCCTTACGATCCCGCATTTCCTTGAAGGATGCCGCGTGAAGGTTCTTTTCCTCCTCCATCTGCCTGCACTGCTCCTGCAGGGCGGAAAGCTTTTCCTGCTCCACGCTGATGGACGAGCCCATTTCGCCCTCGGTGGCCAACAGCGCCTCCGTTTGCCGTGTATTATCCGCAATAGCCGCCTCGCAGCTTTCCGCCGCGCGGATGGCAGCCTCTAATTCCTTTTGCAGCCTGCGCTCCTCGGCGCGGCTGGCATCCTCTTCCTTTTGCAGCGCCATGGCCTGCACCATCTGCTCCGTATGGCGGGCGTTTATAGCTTCCCGCTCCTGCCGCATGGTATACAGCAGCTCTTGGGATTTTTGTACATCCTCCTGCGATGCCGCGCTGCCCTGCTCAATGCCGGAGGTCACGCTCTCGGCATCCCCCTGCTGCTGGCGGATATCCTCCATGGTGTCCGCGATCTGGCTGCGCTCGTCGTCGCACTGCTGCCGCTTTTGTTGGTTGCGCTGGATGTCTCTGTCTATCATGTCCAGCTTTTCCGTATAACGGGTATAAACGATGTCCTGCTGGTGCAGCTTGGCTTCCACGTCTTTTAAGGCTTCCTGCGCGGCAGCGGCGCGCGTTGCCGCCTGCTCCCGCTGCTTTTTGCTTTCCTGCAGGCCGCGCTCGTTGGCGGCGATGCGCTCCTTCAATTCCGCAAGCTCCCGCTCCCGGCCTAAGAGGCTGAATTCCCGCTTTTGTGTGCTGCCGCCCGTCATGGAGCCGCCGGGGTGGATGATATCCCCCGCAAGCGTGGCGATGCGGAAAGCCGCCCCCGCCTTGCGGTTCAGGGCGATACCCACATCCATATTCTCCACAATGACCGTGCGGCCTAAGAGATTATCCACTACGTTTTGATACTGCCTGTCAAAGGAGACCAACTCCGACGCAACGCCAAGCACGCCTTTTTGCGCCAGAAAGCCCCTTTCCTCCCGGGTAAGCAGCCGGGGCTTCATGGCGGAAACCGGCAGCAGCGTAGCTCTGCCGTAATTATGCGAACGCAGGTGGTCAATGATGCGCTTGCCGTCCTCCGGGGTAGGGGTCACGATGTTTTGCAGCGCCGCGCCCAAGGACATTTCCAAGGCAAGCTCGTATTTTTGCGGCACGATCACCAGCTCCGCCACCACGCCCAGTACGGCGCGCTTTAAATGAATATCGTGATTGGCATCCCGAAAGAGGTTTCGCACGCTGGCATAATACCCCTCGTAATCCCGCGCCATTTCCTCCAACACATTGCAGCGGGAGCGCAGGCTGTTTTGCTCCTGCTCCAGCTGGTACAGGCGCTGCTGGGCTTCGTTGTTCTGCTCCTGCGTGTGCTGTAGCTCCGCCTGGTATTCGTTTTGCTTTTCGATCAATTCGTCGTGAGACTGCTTGAGCTCGCTGCCCTCGTCCACGGCATCTGCCCGCTCATGCACAAGCGCCACGCGCTCTTCCTCGATTTTTTCTTCCTCCGCCGCAATAGCGTCCAACCGCGTATTGAGCGAGGCCGCCATAGCCTCCAAGCGGGAGGCTTGGCTCTTAGCATCAGACAGGCGATTGAGCGCCTCCATGATGCTGTTTTTCTGCTGCTCCAATAACGCTTCCTGCGCCGTGATCTTTTCATCGCAGGCGGCAAGCTCGTTCTTGGTGGCGGCAAGGGCGGCGTTAAGCGTTTCCTGCTCTGCCTTTTTGCCCTCTCCGCCGGAGGACAACTGCTCCAAAGCCGCCTTATGCGCGGCGCAGGCTTCCTGCTGGCTTTTTAGGGTGTCCAACAGGCGTTCCCGCTCCCTTGTTAGGTGTTCGTACCGCTCCCGAAGCACCTTGGCCTCGCCCTGATGGGTCTCGGCCTCGCGCATCATGCTTAACAAGTCGTTTTGCAGCGACGTTACCGCCTGCTCCAAGCTGCGGGCGCGCTCTTCTTCTGTATTTAGATTTTCGGAAACAGCTTCCTCCGTTTTGGAGAGCTTGTTTTCCTCATCCTCGATTTCCGTGATGGCGGCACTTGCCGCTTTGATGCGCTCCGTGAATCGATCGTATTGGTATAAGAATACGTTTAGCTCCAAGTCCTTCAATTCATCCCGCAGGGTCAAAAACTGCCTTGCAGACTCGCTTTGGGCGGCCAGCGGCTCCAATTGCAGCGCCAGCTCGCCTAAAATGTCCTCCAAGCGCACCAAATTCTTTTGCGTATGCTCCAGCTTGCGCTCCGCCTCCTCCTTGCGAACGCGGTAGCGCATGACCCCTGCCGCCTCCTCAAAGGCGGCGCGGCGGTCGCCGGATTTATTGGACAAGATTTCCTCCACCTTGCCCTGCCCGATGATGGAATACCCTTCCTTGCCGATACCGGTATCCCTAAACAGCTCGTTGATGTCCTTTAAGCGGCAGTTGTTGCGGTTGATGGCATACTCGCTTTCGCCGGAACGGTACACCCGGCGCATAACGGATACCTCGTTGAACTCCAAGGGCAGCCTGCCGTCGGAGTTGTCGAAGGTGAGCGTGACCTCGCAGTAGGACTGCGCTTTACGCTCCTGCGTGCCGTTGAATATCACGTCCTCCATTTTGGAGCCGCGCAGCACCTTGGCGCTTTGCTCGCCCAACACCCAGCGAATGGCGTCGGCAATGTTGCTCTTACCGCTGCCGTTGGGGCCGATCACCGCAGTAATGCCGTCGTCAAACACGATCTCCGTTTTTCTTGCGAAGGACTTAAACCCGTTTAATTCCAGTTTGTTTAAACGCAAGTGCTTCGTACCGTCCTTTTATAGATTACCCCTGCTCTGTGCTTTGCTCCGTTAAAAGCCGCAGCGCCGCCTGTGCCGCCATTTGCCCGGCCTCCTGCTTGGAGGAACCGGTGCCCTGCCCGTAGGAATCGCGGCCGATCAATACCTGCATGCAAAAGGTTTTTTTATGATCCGGCCCGATGGCAGACACCAGCGCGTAGGAAATAGCGCCCATGTGTTTTTTTTGCGCATATTCCTGCAAGGTGGTTTTATAATCCTTCTGATTCTGCGTTTGCATGGCCTCGCAGATGGGTTTTTCTAAATAATGCAGAATAAAGGTTTTTGCGGCGTTGATACCGCCGTCTAAAAACACAGCACCTATCACCGCCTCCAGCGCGTCAGACACGATAGAGGGCTTGTCCCGCCCGCCGGTGGTTTCCTCTCCGTGTCCCAAGCGAATGCAGTTGTGCAGGCCTATTGACCGGGCGATACCGTCCAGCGAGGTTTCGCACACCGTCATAGCCCGGGCGCGGGTCATAGCGCCCTCGTTGCGGGTGGGGTAATTGCCATACAGATATTCGCTGACGCACAGCTCCAGCACGGCATCCCCTAAAAACTCCAAACGCTCGTTGTGCTTGCCGTCTTTTCCGTCCCCCTTCACAAAGGAGGTATGGGTCAGCGCCGTTT